>JBFFSQ010000007.1:0-33954 GCA_041572275.1 Gammaproteobacteria bacterium | reverse complement strand
GCCGAGGAGGATATGCAGGTGGTGGTCCTCACCGGTGATGGCTCGGCCTACGGCATGGGTCTGTCAGCTACCTCCGGCACGATGGAACGCAATCTGGATTATCTCTACATCTGTTATGACAATGAAGGCTATGGCAACACCGGCCAGCAATTTTCAGGCGCCACCCCCCACGCGGCGAAAACATCGACCAGCACCGGACCACGGGGGTTCCCCGGCTACAAGAAAGACCTGTTTGCCATCTGGGCCGCCCATCAACCCGCCTACGTCGCCACGGTAATTGGTGCCGAGCCGGTGGATCTGGCCCGCAAAATCGAAAAGGCCCTGAGCATGAAAGGACCCCGCATGATCATTGCGCTATCACCCTGCCCGACTGGCTGGGACTTTGATCCGAAGGACACGGTGACCATCGGCAAGCTGGCAGTTAAAACCGGCATCTGGCCATTAAAAGAATATGTTGATGGTCAGATTATCCACACCAAAATTCCCCGTCAACGCAAACCCGTAGAAGACTACCTTCGCTTACAGGGTCGTTTCAAACACCTGTTTGAGCCCGAGCGCAATACTGAACTGATCGATGATATTCAGGCTCGGGTTGATCGCTACTGGGCAAACGTCGATACCGATTAAGGCTGAGGAACGAGAATGTCAGCACAGGCCAAAAGCTATTTTCATCGCGGCGGTAACACCCCTTTACTCGGTGCCACCATCGGTGAACACTTTACCGATGTCGCCGAACGCTTTGCCGACCGTGAAGCTGCCGTATTCATCGCCCAACAACAACGCCTCAGTTACCGCGAGCTGGCACAGGCCGTCGAACAACTGGCACGGGGCCTGGTAGCCACCGGCTTTAGCAAGGGTGATCGTATTGGCATCTGGTCAACCAATAATCTGCAGTGGCTGTTATTACAGCTGGCCACGGCACAGATTGGTGCCGTGCTAGTCAACATCAATCCCGCTAACCGTTTACATGAACTAGCCTATGCCCTAAAGATATCTGAAGTACAAGGTATTTTCACCATCCCTGCCTTTCGCAGCAGCCATTATGTCGACATGCTGGTGGAGTTATTACCCGAACTGAAAGAAGCCGCTGCCAGGGATAACTTACACAACAAAGACCTGCCATTGCTACGCAAAGTGGTGGTCTATGATCCGGATGATGTCGACAACAGTACACGGCCAGCGCCCGGCTTTATGCTCTGGTCCGAGGTGATGCGTGCTGCGAAAACAGTGACTGCTCAGCAAGTGCATGACATTAGCGCAAGCCTGGATCGGGATGACCCCATTAACATTCAGTACACTTCAGGCACGACCGGCTTCCCAAAGGCGGTAGTCCTCACTCATCACAACATTCTTAACAATGCCTGGTTCTCAGCACAGGCCATGCACTTTACTGAACATGATCGCCTGTGTATTCCAGTGCCCTTCTATCATTGCTTTGGCATGGTGCTGGCTAATCTATTATGCCTGTCTGTTGGAGCCTGCATGGTTATTCCTGCTGAACATTTCGATGCTGAAGCCGTCTTACAAGCCATTGAAGCCGAACACTGCACGGCACTGCATGGCGTACCCACCATGTTCATCGCCGAGCTGGAACATCCCAATTTCAAACACTATGACATGAGCAGTTTACGCACCGGCATCATGGCCGGTGCCCCTTGCCTGCCACCGCTAATGAAACGGGTAATGCAGGACATGCATTGCCCGGAAATACTCATCGGCTATGGTGAAACCGAAGCATCACCACTGACCCATTTGACCACACGAGACGACAACCTGGAGCGACGCACCGAAACCGTGGGTAAGAACCTGCCGCATCAGGAAGTTAAAATTATCGATACCGATACTGGTGCCACGGTTGCACTGGGTGAAGTTGGTGAAATCTGTTTCCGCGGTTATCACATCATGCGTGAGTACTATGGTCAGGCTGAAAAAACAGCGGAAACCATTGATGAAAATGGCTGGCTGTTTTCGGGTGATCTTGGCACCATGGATGCCGATGGCTATGTTCGCATAACCGGACGCCGCAAAGAAATGATTATTCGCGGCGGCGAGAATATTTATCCGAAAGAAATCGAAGCCTTTTTATTTACCCATCCCAGTATTGCCCAGGTTGCCGTGTTCGGCGTACCCGATGAATTATACGGTGAAGAAATCATGGCCTGGATTCAACTGCATTCAGGCACAGAACTTTCAGAACAGGAACTGCGAGATTTTTGTAAAGATCAAATAGCTCATTTCAAAATCCCCAAGTACATCTGGTTTGTTGATGAGTTTCCAATGACGGTGACCGGCAAACTACAAAAATTTCGCATGCGTGAACAGGCGGTGGAGAAATTGGGTTTGTAATTGCATATGGTAGTCAATACCAAAAGACGGCAGAGATATTTTTATAATGGCAATACCTTGACCTATGGCATAGAAACCAATAAAAAATTGAACGGATATGTAATTTCAGACATCAGCGATGAGAAGCAATAACCTCATCAATCAGCTCAACCCAGTGCTTAACCGGTATATCAGCTTTGCTCGCCATGTGCATCTGACAACCGACATTGGCCGTTGCGATAATCTCCGGCTTACCCTGCTGTAAGGATTGCAATTTATTGCTGAGTAATTGCTGCGACAAATTCGACTGCAGAATGGAATAGGTACCCGCCGATCCACAACATAAATGAGGATCTGATACTGGTGTTAAGCTAAAACCAACATTGCTTAATATAGACTCAACTACGCCAGTTAATTGTTGACCATGCTGCAAGGTACAGGGACTATGAAAAGCCACCTTCTTATTCACTGATTCTATAGGCAATAACGATAAATCTTCAGCCTGCAAAATTTCACTGATGTCTTTTGTTAATGCCGAAACTCTTTTTGCTTTGTCTGCATAGTTGGAATCATCCGCAAGCAAATGACCATAATCCTTGACCACTGATCCACATCCACTGGCAGTCATCACAATCGCTTCTACACCCTGCTCGATATAGGGCCACCAGGCATCAATATTACGACGCATAAAGTCATGCCCTTCTTCGGTAGCGGACAAATGATGACTCACTGCACCACAACAACCGGCTTTCTCGGCTGCAATCAGCTGTATACCCAAACGATCCAGAATACGTGCCGTGGCACTATTGGTATCAGGCGTTGTAACACTTTGCGCGCAGCCCTGCAAAACCAGCATGCGCCGTTGATGATTTGATGTCGCCCACACCGGCGCATGACCTAAGGAAGGAATTTTTTTGCTCAACGTTTTTGGCATAACCGGCTTTACCAATGAAGCCAGCTTAACCAGTACTGAAAAACGTTTGGGATAGGGAATGATTTTTCTTAACGTTATTCGCAACAATTTATTAAAGATGGATCGATCAACCTGCTGTTCAGCCAGTTCCCGTCCAATATCAATCAATCGCCCATACTGCACACCGGAAGGACATGTGGTTTCGCAGGAACGACAGGTTAAACAACGATCAAGATGTAATTGTGTTTTGGCACTAACTTCATTGCCTTCTAACATCTGCTTAATAAGATAAATGCGACCCCGGGGACTATCCAGCTCATCACCCAATAATTGATAGGTCGGACAGGTCGCGGTACAAAAACCACAATGCACGCAGGAACGCAGAATGCTATCAGCTTGCTGACCTTTTGGTGTATCGAGATATTGTTTGATTATATTGGTTTGCATAGCTCTACAGATTAAATCTCGGGGTACATGCGGCCCTGATTAAAAATCGAATTCGGATCAAACGCCTGTTTTAACTGACGATGCAGTTTTAACAGACCACTATCTAAAGGATGAAACACCTGCTGATGGACATCGCAATGTCTGAAACAAACCGCATGACCACCCAATTGGGCAACCTGCTCACGAATACTATCTTCCTTATCAGCCCCGACATACCAGCGTTGAGCACCATTCCATTCATATAAGGTTTTACCCTTAAGATCTAATACTGGCGCATTTGAGACCAGTGACAGTCGCCAGATACTGGCCACATTATCAAAGTAACTCAGTTGCTGCTCTTTCAGCTGCTGCCAGTATTGTTCATTCCCCTGTAACTCCTCACCACCCACCAGTTTACGGGCGGCTTTCACTGCACCGTCAGTGCCTGACAGGCGAATATACAAATTATTATCATCGAAGCAGGTGGCACTGATGGGCAAGGACTGGCGTGCCAGTTGATGTACTTTATGCAGTGACTCATTAACACCCAGCTCATGCACCAGAGTGAGTTCCGTTTCCGGCCTGGGTAACACCTTAATCGATACTTCCAGCAACACGCCCAATGTACCCATAGCACCACACATCAATCGAGATACATCATAACCGGCGACGTTCTTCATCACCTCACCACCAAAGTGTAATACCTCAGCTTTGCCATTAAGTATCGTGCTACCTAAAACAAAATCACGAGCAGAACCCGAAAAGGCACGTCGTGGGCCGGACAGATTACAGGCAATGGTACCGCCGATAGTGGCTGACTCACCAAATCTCGGTGGTTCAAAACCCAGCATCTGATTGTCATTCGCCAACACCTGTTCGATTTCAGCTAAAGGTGTACCTGCCCTGGCAGTAATCACCAGTTCAGTGGGCTCGTAATTCACCACACCGGAATGAGTGCTGACTTCCAGCTCCTCTCCGCTGGCCGGCCTGCCATAAAAGCTTTTGCTGTTACCACCGCAAATATTCAACGGGGTTTTAGAGGCGATCGCCTGCTCGACCTGTTGTTGAAGTTGCTGAGTATTATCGTGTTCTTTCATATCAGCAACCTGCTAAAACCGCTCAAGATCCGGGAAAGCTAATTCACCATGATGTACGTGCATGGCGCCAAACTCAGCACAGCGATGCAAGGTCGGTACTGCCTTGCCTGGATTGAGTAAACCTTTACCATCGAAGGCGTGTTTCACCGCATGGAATTGAGTCAACTCCTGGGAATCAAATTGCACACACATCTGATTAATTTTTTCCATACCCACCCCATGTTCACCGGTGATGGTGCCACCGACTTCCACACACAGCTCAAGAATCTTTCCGCCAAATTCTTCTGTGCGTTCCAGTTCTCCCGGTTTATTGGCATCGTATAAAATCAGTGGATGCAAGTTACCGTCACCGGCATGGAATACATTGGCTACGGGCAAATCATATTCTTTCGATAGATCGGCCATTTTCTGCAACACTTCGGGCAGACGTTTACGAGGAATGGTGCCATCCATGCAATAGTAATCCGGTGAGATACGACCGACTGCCGGGAACGCGGCCTTACGACCTTTCCAAAAAGTCATACGTTCCTGTTCATCTTTAGCGGTACGTACTTCAATAGCACCACTGTTGGTTAATATTTGCCGCACCTGCAACACATGCTCCGACACTTCGGCATTGGTGCCATCCAGCTCACATAGCAGTATCGCTTCCGCATCTACCGGATAACCCGCATGCACAAAATCTTCCGCCGCTTTGATGGCCAGTTTGTCCATCATTTCAAGGCCAGCCGGAATAATACCAGCGGAAATGATATCGCCCACTGCGACGCCCGCTTTAACCACATCATCAAAAGCTGCCAGGATAACCTGGGCTCGTTCAGGTTTCGGTAATAACTTAACCGTCACTTCTACGATCACCCCGAGCATACCCTCGGAGCCGGTCATCAACGCCAGTAAATCGTAGCCCGCAGAATCCAGACCACTGTTGCCAATGGTGAGTAATTCGCCTTCAATAGTAACGATTTTTAACTGCTGGATATTGTGGACAGTGAGCCCGTACTTCAGGCAATGCACACCGCCTGAGTTTTCTGCCACATTACCGCCAATGGTACAGGCAATTTGTGACGAGGGATCAGGTGCATAATACAAACCTAATGAGCTCACCGCCTCGGAAATCGCCAGGTTACGTACACCGGGTTGTACCCGTGCCACGCGGGCATCTGCATCCACTTCAAGAATATGTTTAAATTTTGCCAGGCTTAATAACACGCCCTGTTCATGAGGTAGGGCACCACCCGACAAACCCGTGCCTGCACCACGAGCCACCACCGGAATCTCATGCTGGTAACAGAATTTCAGGATCTGCTGCACCTGCTCAATTTTATCAGGCAGAGCCACCACCATAGGAACATGACGATAGGCAGACAGTCCGTCACACTCATAGGGTCGGAGATCCTCGGATTCGTGTAACACCGACTCAACCGGCAATAATCCCTGTAGTGCTTTAATGATGTCTTGTTTATTCAGGTTCATGCTGAATCATTTAATTAAAAGATGACAGGCTACAAGGAATCATCATGATCTTCAATTCCATGTAACAGCCATATGAATGTAATTAACCTGCTTCACCAGCAGCTTTCAAGGTTTGATGCTCATCAGCACTCTCTGGCCGAACCAGGTACTCATAGGCTTTAGCCAGTGAATTTTCATCACCCACATTCCCCGGAAAAATAACCACGGGTAATTCTGGATAATGACGATGATAAGCTGGACATCGCACCACTGAACAGCCCGGCAAAATCTGCCCAAGCACACGTGAAGTCCGAAGGCTCAAGCCTTCACTGAGAACATCATTGGAGGTAATCCCTCCCTTGCTAATCAAAAAGCCCAGGCTATCCGGCAGGTTTCTGACCACATCCATTAAAAAGGATGATACCAGGGTGCCAAAATGCAGCCGTTCCGCTTGCGTGTTAAACGTTTTTTCCAGGCGACTGGTAAATATAACCGCAGTTTTTCCACTCTGGTGAATATTTTCAATTTTATCCGTAATCGATTCCAGTAGTGAACTGTATTCAGCTTCGATGTCATCAACATTTACTTCTATCGCTTCCACACCTGGCATTTTTAACAAGGCGTCCAGTTGCTGTGTGGTTTTCTTTACATGAGAACCCACAATCACAGCTCCGGGTTTACCATTGCGCACATAACTGCTCATCTGTTCGGCTTTCACCGGTTGCGGTGGTAATTTGGATAACGCAGTTAACAAACTGGCAGCACTTCGGAACAGATAGCGTTTACCCATACCTGCCGCCGTCATCAACTGATAGCAGAAGTTATTCAAGTCATCCTGTGTTTCAGAGTCGACTACGCAACACTGATTACCCTGTAATGACATCAATCGTTTAAGATTATCGCCACGCACATCGTTTATCAAAAAACGCTCAACCTGATCAGCCTTAATACGGCCTCTGGTTTTTTCTTCCACATAATCCGGTAGATAACTGTGGCTGTAGCCAAACACCGAGTCTTTGGCGAATTCAGTTTCATGCACCGGTACCGGCTCACCATCTACCATCAAATAATGAATACTGTCTTTAGTGAAACGACCTCCCTCAAAGAAAGCCGGCACCATAAAATGAGCATCAAATGGCCCCAGCTCTTCTGCAATCACATCAGTTTCTACCGGGTAATGGCCGCGTAAAGTCGAATCTGAACGACTGACCACTACCGGATTAATAGGACGTCCCAGAGCACTCATATCTTCCAGCGCCTGTTTTAAATTGACACAGACTTCCCGGGTAATCTTGGCAGCCTCTTCGGCGTTCATACCTCGGGTGTTGGTCAATACAAAAAACAAAGGTGCATCATCCTGCAAACCTTCTTTTAAGGTCGCGACATCCCAACGGGTCAATAGTAAACAGCCATGTACTGTTTGTGATCCGGTTGGATCATCATCGAGAACTACAATTTTGGTTTCAGCCATTGGCTTAGCCTCTAATAAATTCTTGCTAAATAAACAAAGTGTCATCCCGACCGAAACGGAAAGATCTGACCGTGACCATACTGATGCAAATTAAAGATCTCTCGATATTTGCTCCCGGCAATATTTTGCCTCCTACATCCTTGTAGTCGTTCATTTCACTCACGCTACAGTCGAGATGACAAGCACTTGCTTATTTCATTAACGTTTCAACACGCTCAATCATGATCTCAGGACTAATACCATTGAATTCCATGATCTCAGTGGGTGATGCCGTGGTTTCACCACGCTTCCAGCAAATGGTGTCACGACGTGGAGCGCGGGTACGCAACAATACCGGTTCTAACGGCGCACTTGGTCCACCACTCACCGCCATCAATACATCACCATCAAACAGGGTATTAAATTCATCATCGCCCATAAACTTGTCGTCTGGCTGAGAGACCGTATCCCAGGCTACATCCGTCGGACGATACAGGCGACGTGGATTAAGTACCGCCACGATGCGAACTTTATATCCCTCGGCTTCCAGCTTGTCTTTGGCTTCGAACACCGGCAGGTAAATCATGTCACCGGTCACCGCGAATACCACCGTACCCTTTTCACCAGACGCTGATTCATAGATGGTCGCCGCACCTTCTTCAATAGCGGTACGCGCTTCATCGATGCTCATGTAAACCGGCAACGGACTCTTGGATGCAATAATCACCATGCCCTTATTGTAGCTGCCAGTGGCGTATTCATAAGTTGCCTGCATAGCATTGGCATCACAGGGAAACAATGGATACACATTACCGTTACGCATCATGCCAGCGAAATAGTTTTCGATTTCCGGACGTTGATGAGTCCAGCCGTTACGACCCTGCTCAAGTGCACCAGCCGTAAACATGGTGACGATGGATGGTGTCTTACGACGCAGTTCTGCCATTGCCTGGGTCACGGTCTGAATAATGGGCCAGCCATTGATCGCAAACGACTCATAAGATAGCCATATCGCACGGGAACCAAACAGGGACAGACCTGCAGCAAAACCAGCACAAGCATCTTCGTTCAATGGCTCATACACCTGTCCATTAGGTTCCTGGTTGTACAGAGGATCGGTGGTTGGGTGACGAATCTTCAGCGCATCATTGATGTTCTTCATCGCGGAGGCTTCATTACCATCGGCATTGGTCACCACAAAGCGTTTATCCGCCTGCCCCATCTGCGCCACCAGGGCACCCATGGCGGTGGCAGGCACCGCTTTTTCATCTTTTGAAAATTCCTGCATCTCAAATTCAGGCAGCGGAACTATATCCAGCTCCGATTCAGTCACCACCGTTTTCGCTGCGGCGCCGCCGCCAGCACGACTGAAGTTATCGCGAACGATCTGCCATGCCGTTTCAGGCAGCGCACGTCGCTTCAGACCATCAATAATATGCGGCTGGTCCAGAGTATCGGCCGGATACAGGTTATGCGACTTGGCACCCACGGTATGAACACCGGTACCTTTCAACTGTTTGATAATGAATGCGGTAAGCTTGCCACCCATGGCCGATTTCGCAGCTTTATCCATACCTTCCAGTACGGCTTTGGTAAAGGCTAGACGATTCTTCAGTGAAAACAGACTGCTATCAACATAAGCACCTTCCTGACCACTGTCATCGAAGTCTTTCGCATCCACCAATACCACTTCTTCAAACTTGTGGCCTTTCCAGTAGTTAGTCATCTGCTCGTTATCATGCAGAGACACCATAGAATGATGCTCCTGGGAGTAACCATTCCAGATCAAGACGGGCAAAAAGTTTGTTACATCGGGATAGGCTGTATTGAAATGCATCATGGCATTCAGCACATAGGGCTCGCCCATGCCACCGTCACCGATGGTGACTGGAAACAGTTTGTCTCGGTGCAGATAAGCACCGGCCATGGCGAAATGCTGGCCCTGACCCAGTGGACCAGCCGGAGCCAGCAGCCCTGGAATGGCGCCTGACAGGTGACCCAGCAAACCGTGTTTTTCACGGAATCGCTGCATCATGTCTTCCATATTAGAGATACCCATTTCTTCAAGTGATCCATCCAGGAACATGGAAGAATAAAAACCAGGTGCATGATGACCCACTTCAGTCACGATATTGGTGTGTCCCAGCATCATCAAAGCCGCATGAGCTTCAGCACTCGAAGCAAAACCACCGGGATGACCCGAGCCTTTAGAACCACAGACCTGTAAGGTGACATAGCGCAGAGCATCAGCACCCATCAGAGTCTGGTACACAGCCGCATCGTCAATGTCGGTGATGGCCGACTGACCTTCAGCGATGACTGCTTTCGAGGCATGTTGGTCGAAATTCGCCCAGGGCGTGCCATAGTATTGGATACCCTGGCAAAAGCCAGGCAGATCGTTCAGCTTCTCAGCAGTATTGCTACTCATTACGGTGTCCTCCGTCGTAATGAAATCTCCTGTTAGGGGGGAGAGAGATTTCATAATGTATAAGTGATTTCACAATGTGAAATATTCATCACAAATAAAAACGGTGACTGATTAAATCCACCGTTCATTTCTTACTTGCGGTAACAATAACTTTTAATTTACAATTTCGCAATACATAATCGTTTTCACAATGTGAAATATAGGTACATATATGGCATCAATACAGGTCATCGACCGCTCAGCCCGCCTGATGGAGGCCATCGCCACCAGCGATACACCCGCCAGCCTCAAGATATTATCTGCCGAAACCGGGCTCCACCCCTCTACTGCATTCCGCATCCTGAACTCCCTGGGTGAAGTCGGCTTTGTAGAACGAGATAGTGCTGGGCACTATTTCATTGGCAGAAAAGTATCGCATCTGGCCAATAGTGTTCGACGCGGTATCGATCTTCGAGAACAGGCACGAGATGTAATGGAAGCTTTACGTGACCAGATTGGTGAGACTATCAACCTGACCGTTCGTGAAGGCGATGAGATGATCTATATTGAACGAGCCACACCTAACCGGATGATGCGAGTAGAACAGGTAGTGGGAAGCCGCGCCCCATTGCATGTCACCGCAGTCGGTAAACTCATGCTGGCTGAACTGGGTAATACCTTTATACGAGCATACAGTGAACGCACTGGTCTAAAACCTTACACCAGTCACACGCTATCAACACTTGATGATTTAATTAAAGGTGTAAGCGAATCCTCTGCTCAAGGCTTTGCTTATGATAATGAAGAAGCAGAAATTGGTGTGGGCTGTATCGGTGTACTCATTCACGATGCATCAGGAGATGTAGTTGCTGGTTTATCCATCTCTGCCCCTATAGAACGCCGCAAGGATGAATGGTCAGAACTGTTAAAGCAGGCGGCCAGTAAAATTTCTGAGCGACTATAACTGTGTTTATCACTAAGCCATTACTCTATCACCCTTTTGAGATACTACGTTTCTGATATTAACAACATAACAGCATCACATCCTGTTTGAATCACATTATGCAATTCAACCGTGAGTGATTTACTAATCAATACATTCATTAATATCACACCATTAGTAGAAAATGATAACGTGAATTAAATAACCCGTCTTTTTTTGAAAATTGTTCATAGACACGACACAGATGTGTCAATATGAGAATAAATTCGCCCCTTTTTATTTTATAACATCCGTATTTATTACAGATTTCATGAAAAAACACGTCAGACAATTAATGTAATACTCATAACCACAGGTTATATATTGTCACCTTTATCCTGGTGGAATGACCTGGTAGTCAACATTCCCCTGGCCTATCTATTTTCTTTACCTTTTTCACTTATTCATAATCAATTATTTATTCCAAGCTTTATTATCGGCTACTGGCTTTCCAACCTGCTTGGTTTATTAATGATGCACTGGGGTGGAGAACGTCTTCCACATCAGAATCATGTGGCATTAAATATCAAACATAGCATTGCCGTATCAATCATTTATTCAATAATCATAGTCATAGCGGTGATGCTGGGCTGGTTAGAATCACCCGCTGAATATTTAGCATATTACCGATAAAACCTGTGTCGTATAAATTTAAAGTCATAATAGTGCCTTAAAGAGCGGTCGTGATAAACTGAAGTATAGCAACAGAAAACTGTCTAGAAGTTAGCCATTTCGCCTAGTTTCGCTGACATCAGGAACCATAACTTATGGACTTTAAAGAACTCATTTCAATCTCGGGCTATGGAATTGAGAGCATTGGCGTTCTTGTGATTATTACTGGCTCTTTCGTGTCATCATTTCGATTTCTAACGTGTTTTAGAAAAGAACCCGAAGGCGTCGCATACCAAACCTATCGCCGCCAGCTGGGTCGTTCGATCATTCTGGGACTTGAATTTCTCATTGCTGGTGACATTATTCGAACAGTCGTTGTCGCAGATACATTAACAAATATCACCATATTGGGACTTATCATCCTCATTCGGACGTTCCTCAGTTTCACACTACATCTGGAGGTGGAAGGCCATTGGCCCTGGGAGCAAGCAAAAGTGGATGAAGAAAACGGAAACCATAATATTTAAATTGAGCATAAACGACACACAGAACAACCGCATACACAATTGACTTCACTCTGTAGGCATTACATAACAATACTGACGAATAAGAATAAGACAATACAATCTTTTAAAGCGTATACTCAGTGTCATTTTCTACAATCAACAGCAAATACCTTCAAGGCAGGTTATTAATGGACATAGCAGAATTATATGGCTGGTTCGCATCCGTTTTCACGACCATCATCTTCTTACCACAACTCATCAAGGCATTTAAAACCAAAATGACCGATGATATCTCAATGTGGATGCTGATCCTCTCGGTAATTGGCAATGGTTTCTGGTTAGCCCATGCCAGCCTCATTAACAATCAGCCATTACTGGTTTGTGCATCACTTATTATTATAATCAGCGTGACATTAATCGCTTTCAAATATAGAAATGAACGCAAACAATTATCTTAATTATTAATAGACTGACAACAAAAATAACGAGTACATCAAGTGCTCAAACAAAAAACAAACTCATCTATAACAGACGCTGACCTGTGCAGATCTGTCAGTGGCTGTACTATTTATGTTTTACTGCGATTATTTAACTTTGGCAACAGCCTTATAATAATTACGAGTGACAGCAGTGCCTTAAAACAGGTGGAGGCATCATCACGGACACATGAGGCCTTATTTAATTTCCATATAAAACAGCCGGTGATCTAATCACCCTGATGTAATACATTGAATTCATATGTAATTCACGGTTCAATAAGCGAATCCCGTGAGCAATAACAAGAGATAAGACATTGGATTTTACCTGGATTGCCATTACCCACTCTGCCACCGCCCTGATCGCTCTGGTATTTGCGCTCGGGTTTATTGCCAAGCAAGTCGGGCTGCCTCCCCTGGTCGGCTTTCTGATCGCAGGTTTTGTGATGAAGGCCATGGGCATAGAAATGGTTCCAGGCCTTCACACACTGGCGGATATGGGCATTACCCTGTTACTGTTCACTATCGGCCTCAAGCTTGATCTCCGCAGCCTGACACGACCTGTGATCTGGGGCGTCTCCAGCCTGCATGTGCTGATAACAGTCGTCTCACTAGGCACTATGATTACCCTGGTCAGTTATCTGGGTATACCGCTGTTCAGTGGTATTGACATGAAAACCGCCATATTACTGGCTTTCGCACTCAGTTTTTCCAGTACTGTGTTTGCCGTTAAGGTCCTGGAAGATAAAGGTGAGCTCAAAGCCAATCATGGCCGTATCGCTATCGGCATCCTGATCATGCAGGATATTTTTGCCGTCACTTTTCTTACGGTGTCCAGTGGCAAAATCCCATCACCCTGGGCTATTGCTGTATTGCTTGGCTTAATCGCTCTTCGACCTGTCTTTATACAAATCATCAAACGTGTGGGTCATGGTGAGCTACTGGTGGTGGCCGGTTTTATCTTCGCTACCGGTGGCGCGACTTTGTTTGAGCTGGTCAGCATGAAAGCCGACCTGGGCGCACTGGTGATGGGCATCATTCTGGCACGCCATGATCGTTCATCCGAAATGGCTGCTTCATTACTGGCATTTAAAGATCTGTTTCTAATCGGTTTCTTCCTGAGCATTGGTTTAACAGCAACTATCAGTCTTGACGTAATTTGGATCGCTCTCCTGTTATTATTCTCAATGCCTTTCAAGGTGCTTTTGTTCTACTGGCTACTGAGTATGTTCCGCCTACGTGCACGTACATCATTTCTAACCAGTTTAAGTTTGGCCAATTTCAGTGAATTTGGTTTAATCGTTAGTGCCATTGGCTATAGTAGCGGCTGGTTAAGCAGTGAATGGTTAGGTGTCATGGCGGTAGCTATGTCATTTACCTTTATCGTAGCCTCACCACTCAATGTATCATCACATCAACTCTATGCGC
Organism: Gammaproteobacteria bacterium; assembly: GCA_041572275.1. Lineage (GTDB taxonomy): Bacteria > Pseudomonadota > Gammaproteobacteria > SZUA-229 > SZUA-229 > JBFFSQ01. The sequence goes on along the minus strand of JBFFSQ010000007.1, from coordinate 19,880 downwards.
GAATGGATAAGTTTATGACCCGTTTTCAGCGCAAAGTACGATTATCCAGTGAACGTGTCATCAGCACCGGTAATGCAGAAATCCTGGTGTTTGGGATGGGGCGTGTTGGAACAGCTGCCTATGAAACCATGCGCAAGCAATACGGTGATATCGTGCTTGGCATTGATAACGACGCCATTATTCTTGAACAACACAGACAGCAGGGGCGCAAGGTTATTCAGGGTGATGCAACCGATGCCGAATTCTGGGAAAACCTGAGCACGGACAAGGTACGTGTCGCCTTGCTGGACATGCCAAAACCGGAAGAGAACCTGTTTGCCTTCAAACAACTGGAAGCCAACGGCTTCAAAGGCAAAGTGGCGGCCACGGCAAAATATGATGACCAGGTTGAGATGCTCAAAGCCGCTGGACTTGATGCAGCCTATAACATTTATGGTGAAGCTGGCACCGGATTTGCCACCCACGTAAGTGATCAATTGTGCCAGGATATTGTCAAACCAGATACAGCGAACAGCACAGCCTGATATCGCGCAGCTTTTGTCGAATTTAATAAGCTATAAACAACAAACCCGGCTTTAACCGGGTTTGCACTTTTAACTAATTGGCCTTGATTACTCAACCTTAACCGAATGCCGTTTGGTTTTTTCCATTTTAGGCAAGGTTAGTTCCAGCACACCATCTTTAAAGTTGGCACTGGCTTTCGTCTCATCCACATCCGAGGGCAAGTTTAGAGTACGCGAATATTCACCGCGGGAAATTTCGCTGTGATAGAATTTTTCGTTTTCTTCTTTTTTCTCATGATGGGTACTGCCTTTAATCGTAACCGAGTTTCGAGTTACCGAAATATCCAGGTCTTTTTTCTCCACACCGGGTAGTTCAGCCTTCACGACTATTTCATTGTCACGATCAATGATATCCACATTCGGTGTTTTACCCTCAAAGGGTGCCATTTTCCCTTTGAAGGCCGGGAACTCAAAATCCAGAGGATGTAGCCAGCGTCGTGAGAAATAGTGATCAAATAAACGATCCATTTCTTCGAACGGGCTTAAATTTCTTGCCGGTGTTGCCTGCTGAATTTCCTGTTTGGATTTATCTTTGTCTTCTTTAGCCATGTCATCTCTCCTTTATTCAAACAAGTATAATTAACTGATTAGCTAAATCAATGCAGAAAAAAGAAGTACCATGTATAAATTTACTCCCATTACTTTTGAAAAGTAATGACAAATATCAATACCAATATTCTGATGATTTCATATCTAACTAATTCAACAAATTGGGTTATAACCAGTACTAAAAAACCTCATAATCAATTAATACAGTTAATCAACATTCATTAAGACATTAAATGATTGAATATTAGAAAACGTCAATGCTATTTAGTTTGACATTCTGTATTTTTATAACCTATGCATCTCGTACCAAAACCTATACAGTTGACAGGTATCAATACCTCAAGATGTGATATCACGCTAGTCTTTAATGTATAAAACCAACATGGAATCACTGACATGACTGAACCTCTCAACGTAAAACAGGTAGGTGCACCGGACCCTGAGCTCAAAAACTCACCTGTCGTCATGGAAATGGACGAAGACCGTGAATACATGAAACAGGAAGTGCCGGGTGAACCCGTATGTTATTTCAATAATCAAAGCTATAATAATGGTAGTTTCGTATGCAGCAGCAATGTATTACTACGTTGTGATTATGGCATCTGGATTCAGTCAGGTACCTGTGATCCAGATAACCCATGACACGCATATTAGCCGTTTTTGACATTGGATGATTATTAAGGGATTTATCATCTGTACACATGTGTTTATTGATGAATCTGATGGGCCATACACTACACTACTCCACACCATCTTATTCATCACTATTCAAAGAATCCAGTAATGGTATATAGCAATCTTGAAACTCTTTGACAGTGATATCACGACAAGAAACCAGATTTATCTAAATCATTAATAGCCCAGGTACAAAACAGATGTATAATGTCGCCTCCACCTAAACATCGGCCTTGTCATGAAAAAGAAACCCCGTCTGTTACAGAAAATATCCAGTGCCATTGGCGTACTGAGTTTCCTGGCTGCTATTGTCTGTGGAGTAGTGCTCTATTCCAGAATAGATGAAGCGGGTATGAATGATCCTCTCTCAGCCAGCCTGCTAGCCTCAATTTTCTTTTTCTTCTTCGTCGGTATCGTACTGACTATTGTTGGTAGAACCAACATTCCTCATTTGGGATTTGATTCTTCAGATCCTGAAGCCTGATCTCACAGATTTGGGTTCCTGTTGTAATTCTGGCCATCAGGATAATGATCTGAGCAATTATAAAACTAACGCCTCTAATTGAGTCGCCTGCCTCCAGATCTGATCGAACTTTTTATGAATCATTTCGTTATAGGCTGTTGCATAAAAACGGGTACTTCCACTTCGGGAGAGTGAATTTGACAACTGATGAATCTGCAACTGATTTTTTAACTGTCGCGCTACTGCATCACCTGTTTCGATAATTTCCACAGCTTCACCTGCCAACTCCCGAATCATTGGTGCGATTAATGGATAATGCGTGCAACCGAGCACAATGGTATCCGCACCCTGCTTCAACAAAGGCTGCAAATAGGCATCAACCATGGAACGGGTCTCATTTATGGCGGCTTCACCCTGTTCAATTAGGTCAACCAGTCCAGCGCAATGCTGTGTAATCACCTGTGCCTGCTCACCAAAACGATTAACCAGATGACTGAATTTTTCACTATTCAACGTACTTTCAGTGGCCAGGATACCTACTGTACCGGTTCGAGATGAGACCACTGCAGGCTTTACCCCCGGCTCCATACCGATAATCGGTTGCGAGTGTATGTTTCGCAAATGACTGACTGCTGCTGCCGTTGCAGTATTGCAGGCGATCACAATAGCCTTGGCCTGATGATGCTCAATAAGATAGCGAGTGATTTGCTCAGAACGAGCCTTTATAGATGCTTCCGACTTGTTGCCATAAGGTACATGTGCCGTATCACCGATGTAAACCATATCTTCTTCCGGCAACAGAGCACGCATATGCCGAAGCACGGAAAGACCACCAATTCCTGAATCAAATACACCAATGGGACTGCTTTCTGGCATAAAACCTATACTACAGGGCTGAAAATAGCTGATACTACACGCTCAGTCCGACTGAAGAAACGCATCTGATGTAAAAATTTGCACAATATCGCACTGTTTCCCTCGTGAACCCAGGAAAATCACTATTCTCGGCTATAGCGCACTATCGTTATAATGGCGTGTATTAAAAACGGGCAGCCAGGCTGCCCGTTGATAAGTGAAGTCAAATCTAGCCTAAAGCTCCTTAATGGTATAACTACCGTCCTTCTTGAAATTAATTTCTGCATTCAGGAAGTAGGTTTTCAATTCAGCGCGGAACATCTGCACCATGTCATAGGCCTCGCCAGCACGTCCTCCAGTGCCACAGAAGAAAACAATGGTCTTGTCCGTTGGCAAGGCATCCATACGTTTTTCCAGATCATTGATTGGATAATTGACGGCTCCACGAATAGTCGCATCGGCGAACTCTTCTGCATCGCGCACATCAACCAGTAACAATGTGTCTGGGGCTGTGCTCATAATTTCCTGAAATGAAGCCACACTTATAGTGCCACTTTCTTTACCCTGTTTAACTGTTGGTGGTTTTGCAGCGCCACCCTTGCCATAAGCTTTTTTCCAAGCGGGATAACCACCAGGTACTATTTGGACTTTGCTATAACCCAGCTCAATTGCCTTAGCTGCTGAGTTCGGGCTCAACTTACAGGCCAGCCCACCGCAATAGAAATACAGCGGTGTCGCTTTATCTTTCGGCAATTTATCTGTCATCTTGTTAAAGGCACTATCAGGAATGCTAATGGCACCCGGGATATGGCCTTTGTCATATTTACGTTTTTTAGGGCGTGAATCAATTACAACCATGTTGGCGCCGGCATCCATCTGTTTTTTGATATAGGCGACATCAACACCAACCAGGCCACCGTTTTTCTTCCAGTCTGGGAAACCATTGGCGTACACTTTGATATTGCTATAACCCAGCTTTTCTGCCTTGAATGCTGACTTATGACTGAGCATGCATTTCACACCACCACAATAGAAAATCAGTAACGTTGATTTATCTTTAGGTAATTGTGCCGTCATCTTGTCAAATTGCGAATCTGGAATACTCATGGCGCCAGGAATATGACCGCCATCATATTTGCGTGCTTTAGGACGTGCATCAATTATCTGTACCCCATCTTTCTTAGGCAGAACAGCATAGTCTTTCACAAAATCATAATCGACAATGTTTGGATACCAGCCAGCCTTCACGGGTGCTGCAGTTTGCGTGGCACAACCGGACAGGGCAAAAAACACAATAGATATATACAGCCAATATTTAATTTTCATGTCTAACTCCTATAGAGAAACTCAGTCATCAGAATACGGTAAATTTACCACTGGATTCGTTGTAACGAACAAACAGGTACCAGAACAAAAGCAGGCTATAGGTCACGGTCAATGCAGATCCCCAACCTCCTATTAAATGTGGCATAAAGGCCTGGTAACCAAGCCCGGTTATTTCAGCCATACCATCGAGAAAATCAAGATCAAATTCAGTGGTTAACAAGCCAAACTTACCAATAACCCCACTGGCAGTTGAGCCCCCCCAGCCAAAAAACAAAACGGCAACCACAAGTTTTAAATGACCCTCACCAACACGCCATAAAGATCCTGAAGCACAGCCACCCGCGAAAATCATACCTACACCGAAGACCAGCCCCCCTAATAATGAACCAATCCAGAAACGTGAGGGTACGGCCAGATAAGGATCAATAGTGCCTTTAGCAATAAGAGCTGCTCCCACCGGCGCGCCAAGAGCGATAGCCAATATCATGGCCTTGGTCATTTCACCTTCACCCGTCATAAAGGGCTCACGGAAGACACGGGAAAAACAGAAACGAGAACGATGCAATATGAAACCAATACCAAAACCCGCCACTAACAATAACGCTCGCGATACTTTCATATTGTTATCCGAGTTCCACCAGCTAATCGCCCAGATGAGTACCAGTAAAAATACCAGTGTTCCCAGCCAGGGATACCATTGCTTCATGAAAGCCGGCTTAACCTGAGGGGCTGTTGTGCCCCAGGTAATATGCTCCATGGTCCAGAGCAGCATCTTCAAACCAACACTCGCGCCCACCAACAATCCCAGCCACATGGTCCATCCTGATGAGGAGGAAAAGGTTAAAGGCACAAAGAAACCACCTGTGGTACATCCACCGGCGAGTGTCGCTCCCAGCCCCATTAAGCTACCACCAACCGCGGCCCAGACATATTCCAGCTTGGGTGCTTTGTTGATACGAAATTGTCGCGATAACAACGCAGCACTGAATGCACCAAGCAACAAGGTGATATCCATTAAGGATATGCGATGCATAAGTGGGCTTTCGAGTTCCGCCTTTATACCCAATAAGGGACCTAGACCGATAGCATTATTGAGATAATCTCCCCAGAGCTTAATACCACCAAACACACCCCAGAACAAACCAGAACCCATCAGCACGGCGACAATGACCACTAATGCCACAGCGCCCAGGTAAGGTGACCATTCATCGACAAATACACTTTTGTAGTCTTCTTTAAAACCTTCCAGCCATGCTGGACCCGATTCTGAACTCATGCTCAGTTCTCCCTTACAATCCTGACGGATAAATAACCAACAGCCAGGTATCTATTAATTACATCGTGCAGGGCTATCAGAGTCCTTGGCACCATGAATGACAAATGCTTTTACATCGGCCATCAGGTCTTCATTGGGCAAAGAAATAAACTTTTTAGCTGCTTTGTTTGTATCTTTAATACTGTTGCGGTACTCCTGACTTACGTAATAACTGACAGTGTCTTTTCCTTTTGCATGTTTATCAGCTGCAAGATAGGCCTTCCACTCTGCTATCGTCATAGTCGCTGGTGATATTGAGCCACCAGCCTGATCCTTATGACAATCCGTACATACCATTCGGTAATAAATGCGTCCTTTTTTCCAGTTACCATCTGCTGCCTGAGTGACAGCAGGTAAGCCTAGAAGACAACACATTGAGGCTGCGAATAATAGATTCAAAGGTTTCATAGCTTTGCTCCTCTGGTCTTGCATACAAGATCCCAGGTCAGTAATTAAATCGTTTATCAGATAACAACAGGCCATATGACTAGGCTTATTCCACTTCCTCCCAACCGGTGATCATCGCTTTAATATGCGATAGCGGTGTATGACCCGCGGTAGCGAGGTAAACATGTGCAATAAAAAAAATCAGGATCATGAAGGCACCCAGTGTGTGAGCAAGTGCTACCCACTCAAGGGATAAATATTGATCAACACCCCAGTTAGCCCATTGATCATAGAACAGGTAGAACCAGCCTGAGAACCAGATCACTGGTGACATGACCAACCAGAAAAACAGGTAAGCCAGTCGTTGCAACGGATTGTGTTTCCGCAGTGTGGTCTGACGGAAAGGATGAGGCGCATGGGTAAAGATGCCAGTCAGGTAATACTTAAACATGGCATCGACCTTTTCCATGGTTGGAATATACTGTTTCCACTCACCGGTGGTGAAATGCCAAAAGATGGCAAACACCCACAACACAATCAATGACCAGGCCGCTATGGTATGCAACTCGGTTACACGCTCAAATCCAAAGAGCACATAGGCACCATGAATTTCAAATCCAGTCAGCATGAGAAAAATGATCAGAGCGGCTTGTGACCAATGCCAGAAACGTTCAAAACGTTTAAACATATATATTTTTTCAGCGCTCATGTTCTTAACCTCCCTTGCGAGCCGTGAAGATACGTAAAGCACCGTGAACAAGAACTCCTATCAGGGCTAACAAGGCCAGAGTCCAACCTGCCATATCCAGATATTTATTACCGTCTCGCCCAGGGATATAGACACCTTCTATGTGCTGCAATCGGCCATTCTTACTGTGACAGTCGGTACAGGTCAGGGCATTCTCAGCCGGTGCAACCATATGAGTAATCGGCCAACTCATTTCAGTTTTTATAAAATCAATTTCACCGGAGAAAGGTCGATTGGCACTGGCCATACCGGCCTTAATTGATTTATTCCAGTCAAAGTTTTCCCAGTAGGCGGTATCATCTTTGCCAGCAGTATGAGGTATGACCATGGTCTTATTAACTGGATCATAAGGCTGCATTCCACGGAAAACTTTTACAGGCCAGATACGTGAAATGCCATCATCGGGACTGCCTTCAAAGCGATTAATTGGCGTAACCCCATCAGATTTTTCAACTTTGTCATCAAGTAAGGTGTAACGAACTTTGCCATTGAACCAGACATATTCCGGGGCAATATCGTGGCCATAGGTAAAATCACCTTTCTTACCATGATAAATCACATGACCTTCCTTGTTCTTTTTAACCAGCGGCTTACCTTCAGGTGTTAATTGACCTGCTGTTGACCAGTCCCAGGTTAACTTGGTCGCAACACCGCCACGAGCAATCGTAGGTATGTGACAGGTTTGACAGGCAATCTTAATTGCATGTGTATCCAGCTTCACATTGATCTTGGCGTGAGGTCGTGTATCGTGACAGGCTTGACAGGTAGCAGGATTCGAATCGTCCTGACTACCACGCATCTGGAAACCCTTAGTATCGGCTGCAGTTGGCGCATAACGACTACCCGCCACATCATGATTAGATCCCTTATGACAAGTTGAACAGGTAAAGTCCGCACCCAGAGCATCCATATGCACATCGAGCTCTCTATCAGGTACTGCTAGTGAGCTGTCCATATCACCATGTTTGACTCCATCACCACCTCCGCCATAGAAGTGACAAGCGCCACAGGTATCACGACTGGTTTTACCGACATTCTGCGCCACTTTTTGCAGATTAACTGTATCAGCTGGAAAACCTGCATTACCCGGTGGTTTACTATAAGTACCGGTGGTGTCGTGGCAGACCAGACAATCTACATTCTCTTCCGCGCTAAAATCATAACTTGTATCTTTCCAGCCATAACCTATATGACATGCAGTACAAAATGCAAAATTAGATTGCGGTGTAATACAGAAATTATTCAGGATGTGTTTTTTACCCAGCCTCTGATTATTATCCGGGTTTAGAAACTCCCAATTCCAGTGCTTGGTTTTGTGTAGTTGTTTAGATGCTTCAGTATGACAACTCAGACAGGCCCTGGTGACTTCGGGGCCTGAAGAAAAAGGCTTCTCCAGTTCCTTATATTTACCATGATCAGCAGTCGATGATGCAAGCACCTGTGTCGACCCCAATATAAACATGATTAAACAATAAAAGAATAGATGTCTACCAGTCCATCTCAAATGAAAACAATTCATGTGACACCCCTTGTTTTTATACGAATTGGTGCTCGTTTCACGATAATTATAGATATTCTCTACTTATTAATTTTTCTGAATATTGAGATATCACAATAAAAACAAGAAAATATGATGAGGGCATTAATTTAATTTATTAGAACATACTAATACTGCATGGATACCTCCAGCGATGACAAAATTTATTCAAATTATTTTTTAAAATGCGCGTAAAAATTTCATCACCTGGATAGCTAGTCCAAAATAGCGTTCATCTCAACAAACATCACTAACGACTAATAACAGACAACACATTGCCATACAGCCCTTACACGAAAGCGTTTAGCTAAATTTAAACATTCTTAGAATGCACATGAATCAGAATAAAAATTTTAATTAGAGTGATTGATATGGCAGAGCAGAAAATTCGCCGATCAGATTAAATGACAATTAAACAGTTCGTTTTTTTCAAAAATAATTTTAATTGTGAATATATTTGATTTTTACTCAATTGGAGCAGTTTCTAAAACCATATATAAAGATAAAAAACATTCAAAAACAGGGACTGTTATATGCCCAATCAAAAACAGCTACTCCTAACAGTCCCTGCCCTTTGTATTAAAAATCATTCAAAAAATTAAAAAGTGTTAAGGCAGAAGAATAACACGATAATCTTCAACCTCTCCCCGCCCGAAGTCACCGCAAGCCGAATCAGATCGTCTTCGTTTCATTGAAATTCGCATCCTTGTATTTCCAGTAATGGCAGTTGCAGGAACATCAAAACTGGTATTCACGCTAGAAGATGTTCTATTTTTTAAAATTCTTTCATCATCGGCAAAAACACCATCGCGATTTAGATCAATCCAGACATACCAGCTCACACGATCAGGATTATTATGAAAACCCGGCTCTAGCGTTAATTGATTAGAAGTGCGGTTTAAATAGATAGCTCCATTATTCCAGTAATCACCATAACCCCCCTGTGAACCTGAAACATTAACTGTACCGGCAATTGATACACTTTGAATCCATTGTCGGTCAGCCAATAAGCCATAAGAATCACAATATGCCAACACAGGTGCTGCATTTACAGTCACCTGTGTGGTCATGCTATGTAGCTTACCGTTCAAATCGTTCACAATAGCCGTTACCTGATGATTACCCACGGGTAACACGACTGAAAGATTGTTGCCTGTACCCAGGTTGCCGACAATATCAGACGACCATTGAATAGCCGTACTGATATCACCATCTTCAATATCGATGGCACTGGCAGACAAAGTAGCTGATAAACCATCCTCAATGCTTTGATTGACGGATTCTGCAGCAAACGTGATCACTGGAGGATTATTAAACACAACACTTATAGCTGTCGTCTGACTCGTCATTTTGCCATGTGCATCTACAATCGATGCAGTTACAACATGATCGCCAACCAACAGATCAACAGGAATAACTGATCCCGCTCCTAGATACCCCTGCAGATTTGAACTCCAGCTAATCAGGCTTGAAAGATCGCCATCTTCAATATCATTGGATGTTGCTGCTAAATTAATTGAGTCACCTTCTATAATAGAACTGCCAGATGTCGGGCTAGTTACAGTCAAAGTCGGTGGATTATTAAACTCAACAGTTAAAGTAACATTTTGTGTTGTTGTTTTGCCCAAAAGATCAGTTACCGTGGCAGATATGTTATGCACACCAACAACAAGATTGACTGGAACAGTTGTACCCATTCCTAAATCTCCCTGCAAATCAGAACGCCATCTCACCTGATCAGATATAGTTCCATCTTCAACATCCGTCGCAATAACAGTTAGATTCAGAGGTTCACCTTCAATAGTACTGCTACCAGTTATTGGACTGGTTACAATCACCACAGGCAAATTATTGAATACCACATTTACCGTCACCGACTGACTGGCTGATTTGCCATACATATCTGTTACAGTAGCTGTAATCACGTGTGAACCAACCGACAGAATTAATGGAATGTTTGCACCTGTCCCGATTTCTCCATCAATATTTGATGTCCAGACGACGTCATGAATAAGCCCGCCATCTTCTACATCAAACGCATCAGCAAAAGCATTTAACACCTGGCCTTCAATGATCGTTTGACCCGCATATGGACTGTGTATATTCAGTGTAGGTGCGTTATTGGCCAGGACCGTAATACTCACCGAACTGGTAGCTGAGTTATTATCGGAATCAACGATGGTTGCTGTGATTACCTGATCACCGGGCAACAATTGAACATAGACTAAAGCCCCCGTACCTAATTGCCCAGAAATACTTGATGACCACTGCACAGCATGAGACACATTACCAGTTTCCGGATCAAAAGCATCTACCGAAAGCTGAACCATTTCCCCTTCAACAAACGAGTAGCCAGTATATGGATACACTATATTGATAGTTGGTGGCATACCTACAACACAGCTTGCAGGCCTGATCACAACATCCTGACCGAGAGATAACACCAGATAATCTAGTTGATCACAGGGTATAGCAGTATTCCCTGTTAAATCCAGAGATTCCAGAGTAACCAGTGTTGATAGTGGAATCACTTCAACAATCTGGTTATTTGAAAGATTTAACTCACGCAATGGTAAGGGCCCGTTCACTCCATACTGCAAAGGCGCTATATCAAATAGTGCATTATTTGATGCATCCAGAATCTGAAGCTGGCTATACTGCTCAATACCAAATAAACCTTGAAGACCTGTATTACTGATATCGAGTTCAATCAAATTATATGGCTGCCCCGTGTACTGATTAATAAATACAGGTACCCATTGACCTTCCATCTTAATATCGCCCAAACCTAAGCGAATTAGATCATTGTTCTGATCAATAATCGGGACCAGCTGATTAAAATCAATACTACTGTTGCCTGACAAACCCAGACGAGTTAGAGCTGAAAAACTACTGAGTGGATTCACATCTACGATCTGGTTATGTGAAAGATTCAGCTCAAGTAAAGGCAAGGGCCCGGTTGGGCCAAAGGCTAATGGCGAAATATCGACAATTTGATTATTTGCGGCATCTAATATCCTAAGAGAGCCATACTGTTCAATACCAAATAGATCTTGAATACCGGTATTGCTCACATTCAACTCAACCAGATCATAGGGCTGCCAGGTCATTTGATTCATGAACACTGGTACTGCCCCATTGATTGCAATATCGCCCAAACCCAGTCGGGTTAAGTTGTTATTCTGATCAATAATCGGAAATAGTAGATTAAAATCAATGCCATTATTACCCGACAAATCCAGACTAGTTAAAGCTGTGAAGTTAGTAAGTGGATTCACATCCACGATCTGGTTATGTGACAGGTCCAGCTCACGCAGTGGTAAGGGTCCAGTAGAGCCAAAGGCTAATGGCGAAATATCAATCAGATGATTATTCGACGCATCCAGAATCTGCAATGTACTGTACTGCTCAATACCAAACATATCCATGAGACCGGTATTGTTCACATTCAGCTCAACCAGATTATAGGGCTGCCAGGTCATCTGGTTCATAAACACCGGCAACGGTCCATTGATTGCAATACCAGCTAAACCCAGTCGAGTTAAATCATTATTCTGATCAATGATCGGGAACAGGTAACCAAAGTCAATATCCCGATTACCCGATACTCGTAAAGTGGTTAAGCTCGTAAAACTACTGAGCGGATTCACATCAACAATTTGATTATGTGACAAATCCAGCTCACGTAACGGCAAAGGCCCGGTTGGACCAAAAGCTAATGGCGAAATATCAAACAGGCCATTATTCGACGCATCCAGAATCTGCAGTGACTGGTACTGTTCAATACCATATACATCAACTAGCCCGGTGTTACTCACATCTAGCTCAACCAGATCGTAGGGCTGCCAGGTCATTTGATTTAATAATGGTGGCAATGGGCCATTGATCGCAATACCACCAAGACCCAACCGGGTTAAACCGTTATTCTGATCAATGATCGGGAACAGGTAACCAAAATCAATACCTCTATTACCCGATACTCGTAAAGTGGTTAAGCCAGTAAAACTACTGAGCGGATTCACATCGACGATCTGGTTATGTGACAAATCCAGCTCACGTAACGGCAAGGGTCCGGTGGGACCGAAGGCTAATGGCGAAATATCGATAATTTGATTATTAGCAGCATCCAATATCTGCAACGCACTGTACAGCTCAATACCAAATAAATCCTTGATATCGGTGTTGTTTACATTCAGTTCAACCAGACCATAAGGTTGGCCCGTTATATAATTCATAAATATCGGCAATGATCCATGAATTGCGATATCACCCAAACCCAAACGAGTTATGTAGTTATTCTGGTCAATGATGGGGAGCAGCTGATTGAAATCTATTGAATGATTACCTGACAGATCCAGGCTAGTGAGGTCTGTGAAATTAGTGAGTGGATTTACATCGACAATCTGGTTATACGACAAATCCAGCTCACGCAATGGCAAGGGGCCGGTTGGGCCAAAGGCTAATGGTGTGATATCCACTATCTCATTATTGGCCACATCCAACATCTGCAGAGTACCGTACTGTTCAATACCGAATAAATCCTTGAGACCCGTATTGCTCATTTCAAGCTCAATCAACTTATATGGCTGCCAGGTCATCTGGTTTATAAACACCGGTAACGACCCATTAATTGCAATATCAGCCAGACCCAGTCGAGTTAAGTCATTGTTCTGGTCAATAATCGGCAATAAGAGATTAAAATCAATGCCACGATTTCCTGACAAGCGCAACGTGGTTAATCTGCTAAAGCTATTAAGAGGATTAACATCCACAATCTTGTTGTGAGACAGGTCCAGTTCTCTCAATGACAAGAGCGCCGTCTGACCAACAGCTAAGGATGTAATATCGACCAGTTTATTATTTGAGGCATCCAGATTTTCCAGATTCACGTACTGTTCAATTCCATATAAATCTATAACACCGGTATTGCTAACATCCAGTTCAACTAAGTTGTACAGCTGCCCTATAGTATGATCATAAAAGAAAGGTAATGGCCCATTGATCGCAATACCACCTAAACCTAATCGAGTTAAACCACCATTACGAAAGATAATAAAAGCCAAATCATCGTAGTTAATTCCAGAATTACCGGATAGACGTAAAGTAACAAAATCATTAAAAATGCTAAGTGGATTAACGTCTACGATCTGATTATGTGACAGATCCAACTCACGTAACGGCAAGGGTCCGGTTGGGCCAAAGGCTAATGGCGCGATATCGGCTATTTGATTATTTGCAGCATCTAATATCCGAAGAGAACCATACTGTTCAATACCAAATAAATCCTTGAGACCCGTATTGCTCACATTCAACTCAACCAGATCATAGGGTTGCCCGGTTACCTGATTCATAAATATCGGCAATGGTCCATTGATTGCGATATCACCTAATCCCAATCGGGTTAAACCATTATTTTGATCAATAACCGGAAATAGCAGATTAAAATCAATGCTACTGTTTCCAGACAAATCCAGATGTGTTAGCTCAGTAAAACTACTGAGATGATGCACATCCACTATCTGGTTATTAGATAGGTTCAATTCACGCAATGGTAATGGACCGACTGGGCCAAAGGCTAATGGTGCGATATCAACCAGTTCATTATTGGCAGCATCCAATATCTGCAGCGTACCGTACTGTTCGATACCGAGTAATTCCTTGAGCCCGGTACTATTTACGTTCAGCTCAACCAACTGATAAGGCTGCCAAGTCATTTGATTCATGAATACAGGTAGTGGTCCATTAATTGCGATATCACCCAGACCCAGTCGCGTTAAGCTGTTATTCTGATCAATGATTGGCCAAAGGACATTAAAATCTATATTGCTATTGCCTGATAAATTCAGGTGAGTCAATCCTGAGAAATGGCTGAGTGGATTCACATCAACAATCTGGTTATGTGACAGGTCCAGCTCACGTAGTGGTAAGGGTCCAGTAGAGCCAAAGGCTAATGAAGTAATGTCTTCCAGTTGGTTATTCGAAGCTTCCAGTATCTGCAAATTCGGATACTGATCGATACCATATAAATCAACAAGACCCGTGTTACTCACATTCAACTCAATTAAATTATAGGGCTGTCCAGTCATCGGGTTCATAAATATTGGCAACGGCCCATTAATTGAAATATCTCCCAGACCCAGTTGAGTTAAACCAGTATTGTTATGAATAATTGCTAACACCTGATTAAAATCAATACCGCTGTTACCTGACAAATCCAATTGATTCAAATCGATAAAACCTCCAGCACTGAGTGGATTCACATCGACAATACGATTATTTGACAGATTCAGCTCATGTAATGGCAGGGGCTCCAACCCAAGGGTAAAGGGTGAAATATCGATCAGTTTATTATTAGATGCATCAAGAACCTGCAGGGTGCTATATTGCTCGATACCAAATAAATCTTTCAGGCCAGTATGACTTACATCCAGCTCAACCAGTTGGTAAGGCTGACCTGTCATCTGGTTCATAAACACTGGTATAGATCCATTGATCGCAATATTGCCCAAACCCAGTCGTGTTAAGTCGTTATTCTGGTCGATGATTGGGAACAGCAGATTAAAATCAATGCCACTGTTACCAGACAAATCCAGACCGGTCAGCATATTTAATCTACTCAGTGGATTCACATCGACAATCTGATTATGTGACAGATCAAGATCATGTAGTGGCAAAGGCCCTGTGGGGCCAAACACCAAGGGCGCGAGATCGAATATACTATTTGCAGAGGCATCCAGAATCTGCAAGGTACTGTACTGTTCAATTCCAAATAAATCTTTCAGGCCAGTATGACTTACATCCAGCTCAACCAGTTGGTAAGGTTGACCTGTCATCTGGTTCATAAACACTGGTATAGATCCATTGATCACAATATTGCCCAAACCCAGTCGTGTTAAGTCGTTATTCTGGTCGATGATTGGGAAAAGCAGATTAAAATCAATGCTACCGTTTCCTGAAAGGAACAAACGGCTTAAACCTGTATGTACATTCAGCGGATAGACATCGCCTATCTGATTATCGGAAAGATCAAGTTCTTTGAGATTAGTGAATGCTTCAATACCAAATATGTCTCTCACACCCCGATCAATACAACTAAATGTCGTCACATCTTCCGCATTGAGCCAGCCATTTACAGCCGCCTGCTCATCTAAACAAGCCTGTAGTGCTGGATCGGGTAAAACGGGCAAAGGAAGCGCATATGCTGTTTTTGCATTTAAAGTTGCAATCAACACCAGGATCGCAGTCAATAAAAATATGCTTCTTTGTAAAATGGAATGAACTAGAATAAACCTATCAGATAGAGAACGCATGCTATCATCCTTATTTTTTTTATTAGATCAAAAGCAACTCAGGCAATTGATTAAAAAAGATGATGTCAGTGGGTACTCATCCTGGAGTCAATTTCCTGAAGGATGATTTATAACACTTTGCTAAACGGCTTACTATCTATCTATAATATTTATTAGCTTTATGCACAGATACCGGGAATTTTTCCCATGTAATCGTTTATAATAACCATAAATTAAATAAACTATTTGAACCTAATGATGTGATAGTTGAACTAGAATTACATTTATTCAACTCCACATTATCCGTAAAAATTAACAACCTGAAAATCAGAGTACTAACATGACTGACGAATTAAAAGAAAATGTCCGTGAAAAAAGCACCTGGATGCGCGCACTCTATATGCTATTGTTCGCTATCATCTACAGTGTGACCGAGATCGTACTGACGGCCGTCGTAATCTTCCAGTTTTTCGCTGTCCTGTTCACGCGTAAAACCAATGACCGTTTACTGAAGCTAGGGCAAAGCCTGGGGACTTTTATTTATCAGATCATTCAGTATCTGACATTTAACAGTGAGGACCGCCCTTACCCATTTGGTGCCTGGCCCCGAGGTGTGCCACCCACTGGAAAAACACGTAAGAAGATTGCCAGTGATGAGGCTGAAGCATCTGAAGCGACAGAAACAACCGAGTAACATACGTGAAGATCAGGTTGAAGATCAGGTCACCGCTAATCTATCTAGTCAGATAAATTAAGTGGCCTGAATCAGCTCCATGGTATTGCCATCATAATCCCGGCAGAATAAAGCTCGGCGTCCTGACTTGCTCAGTGTGTAGGCAATCCCTTTATTTCTCAGGCGCTGCTCCAGCTCAGATAGATCAGCGACTGACATCGCCAGGTGCCGGTCACGGCCACCATGCTCTGGGCGATCGTTTACCGGATCCGGGTTTTCCAACTCTAACAGGTGTATTTGCTGATCACCAATCTGTAGCCAGGCACCAGGAAAATCCAGGTCAGGACGCTCAGGTATTACCGGCAACCCCAGCACGTCAGTATAAAATTCAAGCGCCTTTTCGGTGTTTTCGACCAATAAACTCACATGATGTATCGCTAGAACAGACACTTTAGCCTCCATTAAGGGTATAATTCCGCTTTTTTACTCGCTTAAAATCGAACGCATTTTCATGAATCCAGATCTCGACCGCCTGCAACCATACCCGTTTGAAAAACTGGCGCAACTGAAACAGGGGGTAACACCGCCCGCCGACAAAGCTCATATCGCCCTGTCCATTGGTGAGCCCAAGCACCAGCCCCCGGCTTTTGTGTTAGATGAACTGGTCGGGTCACTGTCTAAAATTGCAGAATACCCACTAACAAAAGGGGCATTAGCTCTACGTGTAGCTATTGCTAACTGGCTGGTTAAACGATTTAAGCTGAGCGCCGACAGTCTTAATCCGGAATCCCACATCCTGCCGGTGAACGGTACTCGTGAAGCCCTGTTTGCATTTGCCCAGGCCATGGTTAACCGGGACAAAGCCCCCCTGGTCCTCATGCCCAACCCCTTTTACCAGATTTACGAAGGTGCGGCCTTTTTAGCCGGTGCTGAGCCACGTTTTTACAATACCACGCGTGAGACCGATTATTTACCCGACTTTGATGCCATTCCAGAAGCAGACTGGCAACACTGCCAGATCCTCTATATCTGTACACCCGGCAATCCCACCGGTGCAGTGATTCCCCTGGAACAGCTCAAGAGCCTGATCGAAAAAGCCGAGCAATACGATTTCATCATTGCCTCAGATGAATGTTATTCCGAAATTTATTTTGATGAGAACAACCCACCGCCTGGCCTGTTACAGGCAGCTGCCGAAATGGGTAACCACGACTACAAACGCTGTGTGGTGTTCCATAGCCTGTCTAAACGCTCCAACCTGCCGGGCCTGAGATCCGGTTTTGTTGCCGGTGATGCAGACATCATGCAGCGCTTTTTCCAGTACCGAACCTATCATGGCTGCGCCATGCCCGGTCATCACCAACAGGCCAGCATTTGTGCCTGGAATGATGAGCAGCATGTCGCCGATAATCGCCAGCTCTACCAACAAAAATTTAAATCAGTACTGGAAATACTGGCACCGGTTATGGATGTTAAACTCCCTGACGCCGGTTTTTACCTGTGGCCACAAACACCGGTCATTGATACAGAATTTTCACAGGGGCTATTTGCTCAACAAAATGTCACGGTATTGCCTGGCCAATATCTCTCCCGGACCAGTAATGGTTTAAACCCGGGCGAACACCATATTCGGATGGCCCTGGTCGCTACAGTTGATGAGACTGTTGAGGCCGCCCATAGAATCAAACAATTTATCGATACGCTTTAATCTGGAGATCCCGATGGACGATTTAAAAAATATCATCGAAGAAGCCTTTGAACGTCGTGCGGATATTACCCCACGCAATGTAGAAACCCATGTCAGCGAAGCCGTTGAAGAAGTCATCATGATGCTGGATTCCGGCAAAGCACGGGTAGCTGAAAAAACTAGCGGTGACTGGGTCGTTAATGAATGGCTGAAAAAAGCAGTGCTACTGTCATTCCGTATCAATGATAACGACTTCATCAAAGGCGGTTTCACCAACTATTACGATAAAGTGGAATCGAAATTCGCTGATTTCAATACCCGTGACTTCCGTGAATCAGGTGTTCGTGTTGTACCACCAGCCACTGCACGTCGAGGCTCTTTCATAGCACCCAATACTGTTTTGATGCCATCTTATGTCAACATTGGCGCTTATGTAGATTCAGGCACCATGGTCGACACCTGGGCCACTGTTGGCTCATGTGCACAGATTGGTAAAAACGTTCACCTGTCTGGTGGTGTTGGCATCGGCGGTGTACTGGAGCCCTTACAGGCCGCTCCTACTATCATTGAAGACAACTGTTTCATCGGTGCACGTTCAGAAGTTGTTGAAGGCGTTATCGTAGAAGAAGGTTCTGTGATTTCCATGGGTGTTTACATCGGTCAGAGCACCAAGATCTTTAACCGTGAAACCGGTGAAGTTACTTACGGTCGTATTCCAAAAGGCTCCGTCGTGGTATCAGGTAACCTGCCCTCTAAATGCGGCACCTACAGCCTGTACTGTGCAGTCATCGTAAAACAGGTTGATGCAAAAACTTTAGGCAAAGTTGGTATCAACGATCTGTTGCGCTCGATTGATTAAAGCTTTTTCTCAATGTCATCCTGAGCGAAGTAGAAGGATCTTACACTGTTGCCAGCTGGAAGCATCAAGATCCCTCGATTTCACTCGGGATGACAGTCTATAACAAACATATTTCATTTCTTAACACATACATTGATTCAAATGATTACTCTCTATGGCATTCCTAACTGCGACACCATGAAAAAGGCCCGTAACTGGCTCAAAGACCATGGTATCGAATACCATTTCCACGATTACAAAAAACTGGGGGTTCCTGAACAGGCACTCAAACACTGGGTTAAGCAACTGGGCTGGGAAGCATTGCTAAACAAACGTGGCACCACCTGGCGCAAACTGAATGATGATGTCAAAAACAACATTGATGAGAAATCCGCCATTCAGATCATGCTAAACAATGCCAGCATCATCAAGCGTCCACTACTGGACATTGATGGACAGTACACAGTTGGTTTTTCAACTGATAGTTACACCTCATTATTCAAATGAAAATCACTCAACTGGATCATCTGGTTTTAACCGTTAAAGACATTAACCAGGCCTTGTATTTTTATACAGAAATTCTCGGCATGGAAGTACTCAGTTTTGGTGAAGGCCGCAAGGCTCTGCGCTTTGGTATTCAGAAAATTAACCTGCACCAGGCTGGTAAAGAATTTGAACCTAAAGCGTATCAACCGACATCAGGCTCTGCTGACCTCTGCTTTCTAGTAGATACTCCTATCCAGCAAATTATTGAAGAACTGGGTATACATCAAATCACCATTGAAGAAGGTCCTGTTAAACGCACTGGTGCAATGACCGAGATTGTATCTGTATATATCCGCGACCCTGACCATAATCTGATTGAGCTAGCCAATACCCTGTAACTGCACTCCCTACTTTTAATTTTTCGACTATTATTAGTAAAGCCCCCTTCAAAGAACATAACAATCACACTGAGCTAATATTCAGTGTCAT
>JBFFSQ010000006.1:0-34728 GCA_041572275.1 Gammaproteobacteria bacterium | reverse complement strand
TTTAAAGTCAAAACGTGTCCCCACTTCACGATTCACCTGATCAATTGCATTAGAGAGTTCGTGTGCATCGAGTTCTGAAACCACATCAAATGAAGGCATCTATTTCTCCTGAATTTGGTACTATGAGGTGAAGCATAAACAATTGGTGATTGATCTACAATGTCGCGAACCTTTATCCTCCTGGGTAGCCTTAATGCATTCCTGGCAGTGGCTCTGGGTGCATTTGGCGCCCATGGCCTGAAGCAAATTCTCACTGAGACCGGGCTACAAACCTGGCAAACCGGTGTCCACTACCATCTTGTCCATGCCCTGGGACTGTTAGCGATCGCAGCTATCCAGCCCCATATTCCAGCCGCCCGCCACGCTGGCTGGCTCATGTTGATTGGTATTGTACTGTTCTCTGGTAGTCTCTACGCACTCAGCCTCAGTGGCATTCGCATGCTGGGTATAATCACGCCCCTGGGTGGTGTCGCATTCCTGCTCGGCTGGTTGTGGCTGGCCATTTCTGCCTATAAACAGGATTAGGATGACGACTTGTTTTTCTTGCGGCCCTGGGCCAGGGACAACATTCCGCGCATAATCTGTACTTCACGCGTGCTGGGGCGGGCACGACCAAACAGACAGCGAATACGCCGCATCACATGTTCTGGATTACGCTTACCAAAGAAATCCAGCTGAGTCAGGGTATCAAGGAAATGACCGTACATGTTCTCCAGCTGATCCGAGGTCGCTTCCAGATCGATCTCATCTTTGATTTCCCGTGCCGGTATATCGCCCTGCCCGGCCCGACTAGCCATAAAAATCTCATAACTCAATACCTGAACGGCAGATGCCACATTCAGTGAACTATAAGCCTCGTGTGTGGGGATATTGACCAGGTACTGACACATTTCCAGCTCTTCGTTGCTGAGACCAGTGCGCTCACGACCAAATACCAACGCTACCTCATGGGATGTACTTTCCTCTGCCAGCATTTCACCACACTCACGTGAATCTAGCTGCGGCCATTGAACAGAGCGTAAACGAGCCGTGGTTCCAGTTACCAGCGCACAGCCTTCCAGAGCTTCCTGAAGCGTGTCAACGACAACGGCATTTTGTAATACATCAGATGCTGACGAAGCTCTGCGCGTAGCTTCAAATGAAGGATATTCAATCGGCGACACCAGATACAGGCGTGTCAGCCCCATATTTTTCATGGCACGGGCTGCCGCACCAATATTACCTGGATGATGGGTATTCACCAGCACAATACGGATATTACTTAACATATTCACAGAGTATTATAGAAAAGCCGCCTATGCTAAATGATTCAGGCGCAACACTCCATGTATAAGCCTTAATTAATACGCAATATTCTGCTATCCTACGCGACCATTCAATCCCTGTTATGAGTCACACCCATGCATCCCATGCTGAACATAGCTGTTCGCGCCGCCAGAGCAGCTGGCGACGTTATTCTTCGAAATATTGATAAACTTGATCGCCTGAAGGTCGAAACCAAGTCGCAGAACGATTTTGTTACTCAGGTTGACTACAAGGCGGAAGAAGTCATCATTGAGAATATTCACCAGGCTTATCCGGATCACAGTATCCTGGCTGAAGAAAGCGGCCAGAGCAGTCAATCAGACAGTGACTATCAGTGGATCATTGACCCACTGGATGGCACCACCAATTTTTTACACGGCTTCCCGCAATTCGCGGTATCCATTGCCCTTAAGCACAAAAACCGCCTGGAAGTCGCGGTGGTATTCGATCCCTTAAAAAATGAACTGTTTACTGCTGCCCGCGGCGAAGGCGCTCAATTAAACAACCGTCGCATTCGTGTCAGCCAGCAAAAAGGCTTGAACGGTTCTCTGGTGGGTACTGGCTTCCCATTCAAGCACCCCCAGCATCTGGATACCTACCTGGCCACATTCAAGGCAGTACATCCACAAACAGCCGGTATTCGACGTGCCGGTTCCGCAGCGCTTGATCTGGCCTATGTGGCAGCCGGACGCCTGGATGGCTTCTGGGAACTGGGTTTGAATCCCTGGGATATGGCTGCAGGTGCCCTGCTGATTCGTGAAGCCGGCGGCATCGTCACTGATTTCAGCGGTGAAGGCAACTATCTCCAAACCGGAAATGTAGTCGCAGCCGCTACCAAAATGTATCAGCCTTTATTTGAAACCATCAAGCCGCATCTGACCGACGACCTGAAATAAATCTTAAATGCGCGCCACTGTCACGACTAGCCTCACCACTGACAGTGGCCATGTATTCAACTAGCGAGGCTGCTCAGCCTCCCATTCAGCCGGTGTATAAGCCTTAATGGTCAGGGCATGTAATTCGCCACTGGCGATCAGGTCATTCACCGTGGCATACACCATTTTCTGCTCAGCCAACATAGTCTTACCTTCAAAACTGTCACTGATCACCGTGGCTGACAGATTACAGCCTTCACCGGAAATCAGGGCTTCGCTACCGGGTATGCCGGTTTCGATCAATCGTTTTACATCTTCTGGACTCATAATTACTCTCAACTCACTATTCAGAACGAAGAATACTACTATTCCAATTGGCTATATCAACAAAAATTAGCCCAGTATCGCCTTTTCAAACGCTATTGCGTATTGGTTTTTTTCAACCATACTTTAAGAAACAACAGTAGTCTGGAGTCAACACTTGATGCTATTACGCACAATTCTGGCCACTTGTATTCTATGTATCACAGCCATTTTCTCTCACCTCCATGCCCAGCCTATTGTTGTGGGCGGTACCGGTGCCGATCTCGCCACCTTCAGGCTGCTAGCAGAGGCATTCAAGGCAGACAACCCAACTACTGAAATCACTATACTACCAAGTATGGGTAGTAGCGGCGGAATCAAGGCCTTAAAACACCATAAGATTAACCTCGCCCTAACCGGTCGTCCCCTGAAAAATAGCGAACGGTCACCAGAGCTCAAAGCCATCCACTATGCCTCTACGCCTTTGGTTTTCGCTGTTTCCAGCGCATCACCACAACAAAATGTAACCAGTGACCAGGTCAGTCAGATCTATAGCGGCAAACTTAAACAATGGCCGGATGGCAGTCCGGCCCGACCCATTTTACGTCCGTCCCAGGATTCAGATACCAAAATTCTGATCAAGACACTGACTGAATGTAAACAATGTTTTTTACAGGCCTACCAACAACGCGGTATACCAATCGCCCAGACAGACCAGGAATCGGCTGAATTAATTGCCCGGGTACCCGGGGCGATTGGTACCTCAAGCCTGTCACTCATTTTGGCTGAGCAAAAAGCCATCAAAGCACTCAAGCTCAATGGCATTTCAGCAACAGCAGAGAACCTGCTAAACAAGACCTATCCAATGTATAAGAAGCTGTATCTTGTCTATAATAAAAATCAGCAATCTCCTTCCCTAAACACTTTCATTGATTTCATCTATTCAGAAAAAGGACAATCGATTTTGCTAAGTACCGGTCACCTGACAATACGGTAGATAGTCGAACATGAAACAATGGACGGAAAATAAACTTAAGAAAACGGTCAGTCTATTTGCTGGCATAGTTGCACTGGTCGTGACAATTACCTTGCCCATCGGCTATTTCTATACTGAGCATCAGCATCTGTCACTCTCCCTTCAGAATGCTGCTGATATCATCGCCGATGATATTTCTGTATATACCTTTCAATACCCAGACTCCTGGAGCTTTCAGGAAGCCCGGCTCATGAGCTTCCTGGAGCAACATAAACCGATACATAACGAACAGATCTTATTGATCAGTGACGAGCATGACATCCATTTAAGCAGCGGAATACCTCAAACAAAGCCGATATTGATTCGCCATAGCCCTGTGAAGGATGGGGTAAACACGGTCGCGATGATAGAAATCCAGGCCAGCCTGTACCCAATCATCGTCAACACCGCCTTAGTCTTGTTACCCGGTTCTTTTCTGGGACTGATGATTTTTGCCTCATTGTATTACTGGCCCCTCAAGGCTCTGAAACAGACTTTGTCCGAACTCGATGAAGCACATAGTGAACTTGAAGTTGAAATCGCTGCAAAAGAGGCCTTACTACAACGAGCGGATGACTTAACCAAAAGACTTCATGATATGGCTATGCACGATTCATTGACTGGACTGGCCAACCGTACTCTCTATTTTGATCGTCTCAATCACTCCCTGCATATTGCTGAACGTAATGATGATAAAGTTGCCGTAGTGATGATCGACCTGAATAAGTTCAAACCCATTAACGACGAACTGGGACACCATATTGGAGATCAATTGCTAATTAATATGAGCCACAGGCTACAAGACACCTTACGCAAGAGTGACACTATTGCCCGAATAGGTGGTGACGAATTTGCACTGGTCCTGCACGTCAAAAGTACTGATGACTGTGAGCGCCTGTGCCAGAAATTGTTTGATTTGGTGAAAACACCGATACACCTGGGTCGACATACCCTGAATATTGAAGCTAGTTTTGGCATAGCTATGTACCCTGATCATGCCAGCTCACCAGAGTTACTCCTGCAAAAAGCTGATACAGCTATGTATACGGCCAAAAATAATCATAGTCACATTGCTGTATACACAACCGATAACTGACTAGACACTTGTCAGCACGCCCATGACCGTTACAATATCGGCTCCCGTTCACTGTCATGAGCTCTAATCCGTTTGAACCATCCCCAACATCTATTGCTCTACTGTCGTCCCGGGTTCGAA
The DNA here is from genome assembly GCA_041572275.1 of Gammaproteobacteria bacterium. Lineage (GTDB taxonomy): Bacteria > Pseudomonadota > Gammaproteobacteria > SZUA-229 > SZUA-229 > JBFFSQ01. Next base: position 30,014 of record JBFFSQ010000006.1, on the reverse strand, counting down.
AAGGAATGTGCCGCTGAAATCATTGCAGCGACTCAGGTAGCTGGCATCTACGGCTATGTTAAAGCCAAAGCAGATTCTGGCTATGTCATCTTTCATAACCAGTCCGAAGCCAGGCTATCGATACTCAATCATGCTATTCGATATAGTGAGCTGATCTTTGCGCGCCAGTGTATTTTTGTCAGTGACATAATTAAAGACCTGCCAGCCGATGACCGGGTGACTCCATTGCTTGAACATCTGCATTCATTCAAAATCAATTTCCAGGATGCGTGGCTGGAAACAGCAGATACTAATGAAGGCAAACAGCTGAATGCTTTCTTGAAGAAATTCACACGTCCCCTGCTCAACAGCCTGGAACTACAGAATTTACTGGATGACGACAGTGAATGGCGTTTGCATCTGTTCTTCCTGAGTTCATCAGCTGTCTATCTGGGAATATCAAATATCAACAATAGCGCGCCTGTACCTATGGGCATCCCACGTTTACGCATGCCACGTTCAGCACCGAGTCGATCGACGCTGAAACTGGATGAAGCCTTTAACTTTATGCTCTCCACAGAAGAGCAACGACAGTATCTAAAAAACGGCATGACAGCTGTTGATCTGGGCGCTGCCCCGGGAGGCTGGACCTGGCAACTGGTCAACCGGGGTATTCGTGTAATCGCCATAGACAATGGCCCAATGAACACGGAATTGATGGATACCGGACTGGTACACCATGAACGCGCTGATGGTTTTAAATACACACCAGAAAAACCCGTCGACTGGTTAGTATGTGACATGGTAGAACGGCCACTGCATATTAGTCGACTGATGGCCCGCTGGCTGACACAAGGACACTGCCAATATGCCGCTTTTAATCTGAAACTACCGATGAAGAGCCGATATCCAGTTGTGATGGAATGTCTCAATATCCTGGACAATCAGCTACAACAAGCCCAGCTGAGTTATCGTATACGAGCCAAACAGCTCTATCATGACCGTGAAGAAATCACCTGCATCGTTTTGCCAGCATACACCTGAATCCAGTCATGCTTTTCCATTCGAAACAAGACTATATTTCGACTACTATCTGCTATCCCCCAAACCAAGGATTGCGTAGTCGACAGCAATACTTACAATTGAAGCTATACTTCAAACATACCCAGTCCACTTACAAAGACTTCTAATAATACGGTCTGGTAGCAAATGCATCTATGAAAATACAATACATCATTTTAACGGCTTTACTGTTTGTTTTACTCACGAACCAATCAGTTGCAGATGAGGCTACGGATACTCCCCTCATTCTCGGCATTCACCCTTTTTTGAGCGAAAAAGAGCTTATCAAGCGATTTACACCACTGACCAGTTATCTGGAAAAAACAATCCACCGAAAAATTCAGATCAAAGTTGCCAGCAACTATCAGCAACACATCAGCTTTATTGGTCAAGATCGGGTCGATATTGCCTACCTTGGCCCTTCGATCTATATCGACATGGTAAACAGCTATGGTCGCAAACCTATCCTTGCGAGGCTGGAGGTTAATGGTAAACCCTATTTCCACGGTAAAATATTCACCCAAAAGAATAGCTCTATAAAGACCCTTGCTGATTTAAAAGGCAAATCTATTGCCTTTGGTGATCCTAATTCCACCATGAGTACCCGTATTCCTCTATGGTTACTCAAACAAAATGGTGTCGAGAAATCTGATCTGGGGTATTACCAGTTCTTAAATAATCACAGTAACGTTGCATACAGCGTACTCATGGGAGATTTTGATGCGGGCGCCACTAAAGAAGCCGTCTACAACCAGTTCGAGAGTCAAGGCTTAAGAGCCATTGCCACCACACCCGCTATTTCCGAACATTTATTCGTCACCAGTAATAAACTCGATGATGAAACTGTACAGAAACTAAAGCAATTTATGCTGGGACTCAATCTGTATACAGAAGGCCCAGCCATATTGAATGCCATTAAAAAAAATGTCACCGGACTGGTATCGGCCACGGATGATGATTATAACAATTTACGTGACATTATGTTTAATGCCAACAGGCCGAAGTCATGAAGCCAGTCAGCCGACAGAAGCCATCACGAATGATCAATTTGATCTATATGACTGTACTGTTTGTTATTTTTGTGGCTAGCGGCATTATTCATCTTACACATCAACACGATGATGATATCAGGATATACAAACACCACTCATTGCAGATGCAAGAGTTGCTCACCAATATTATTCGTGCCGAATTATTTAACAACAACTACCGAGCAGTAACTCATATCCTTGAAGAATGGTTCGAACAAAATGACAGTACCTATGAAATCAAAGCGACTTCTGCGTATGGATATATCCTCAGTCATCATAAGCGTGAATCAAGCTCTGATAATCTTTTTCAGCGCAGCTATACCATTGAGTATGGCTACAAGGGCCAACTAAATTTATACATTACCGACAGTCTGGACAATGTCTTTGATACTAGCAGACACTCTGCAATTTATACCTTTATCATCGCTATTGTATTAGCCCTTATCAGTGGCCAGTTTTTATGGCTCATTGAACAGAAACGTTACAACCGGGCCCTGGAAGGCCTCACCTACACTGATCCACTTACAAAAATTTTCAACCGTCGTTATCTAGATGAAACCTTGGAGCAAGAATTCTATCGGGCTCAAAGAACACAACAGCCTTTATCTTTAATCATGATCGACATCGACAAATTCAAAACCTATAACGATACTTTTGGCCATCAGGCCGGAGATGAGTGTCTATCAAGAGTCGCGACTGCTTTGAATAATACACTGAAGCGCCCAGGCGAATTTGTTGCTCGTTATGGTGGTGAAGAATTTACTGTTGTATTGCCGAATGTAGATACAACCAATGCCATCAAGATCGCGGAACTATTAAAAGACGCTATCAATAAACTCGCCATTCCCTGTCAAATAGGACAATCAACGGGACCTACTTTATCTGCCAGCCTGGGCACGACTACCTCTGACCATAAGCAGGAGCAGGGCCTGGAAGAACTGATTAATAATGCAGATCTGGCACTGTATCGAGCCAAAAATGCCGGTGGAAACTGCGTAGTTACCATCTGAGCGTATTCCCATTCATAATTCAGGGTTTTAACTCAGGCTCCTCTCCCATAAAATCCTTAGATCATTATTGCTACAGGATTTACCATGTTATCAGGCCATACCGTAAAGCCCGAAGAATATTTCATCGAAGACGAACCCTACTATGAAGCGGTAGGCGAGGAAATTCAGGTCTTTCTGGCCGCCTACCAGCAACAGCTACCAGTGTTACTCAAAGGCCCAACCGGCTGTGGTAAAACCCGTTTCATGGAACACATGGCCTGGCGCCTGAAAAAGCCACTGATTACCGTATCCTGTCATGATGATCTAACTGCTTCCGACCTGGTTGGTCGCTTCCTGATTTCAGGTGGTGAAACCCGCTGGATCGATGGCCCTCTAGCACGTTCGGTACGCCATGGCGCCATCTGCTATCTCGATGAGGTGGTGGAAGCCCGTAAAGATACCACTGTCGTAATCCATCCATTAGCCGATGACCGTCGTGTACTACCAATGGAAAAAATTGGTGAATTACTCGAAGCAACATCGGATTTCTGTCTGGCCATGTCCTACAACCCTGGTTACCAAAGCGTTCTTAAAGACCTGAAACAAAGTACTCGACAACGCTTTGTTGCTCTGGAATTTGACTACCCGGATGCAGAACTGGAGACTCGAATCATCATGAACGAAACGGGCATAGACCAGGATCTTGCCCAGCGACTGGTGAAATTTGCCCACATGACACGCAATCTAAAAGGCAGTGGCCTCGAAGAAGGCGCCAGTACCCGATTACTGGTACATGCTGCCAAGCTCATTCATAGTAATATTTCTCCAGTAACCGCCTGCCATACGGCCATCGCCCAGGCACTAACCGACGACCCGGAAATGCTGGCGGCAGTAAACGAACTCAGCTCATCATTATTCTAGGCCGTGAGTTTACCCCCTTTCACATTTACTGAAATAGAGGAACGACTCGATGACATGTTTATCGAGCTCAGCGCCGATGTTATCGAATACATGACTGGACTCGATATCGTCACTCAGGATGCACTACTCGAACTGATCAATAAAGCTGCTGCCACCAGTCACGGTCTGGCCTATCAATTTGGTGAACGTCTACCCCGAGCCTATGAAATGATGGACCTGGACACCATCGAAATCTGGATGAACCAGGCCATTGATGTTTTCGACAGTAAAGGGCTTTATCCTTCCATCCAGACACTTGATGAACTGGAAACCATAGCCAAACGTGCGCAAGACAAGCTCACGGGTATTGCCTTTGAGGATGTCTGTGGCGTACTCGAGCCCTTTGTCCTTGGACTCAGTGGCCGGCACCTGAAACTGGACATAGATGCAAAATGGTACACGGATACCGAAACCCTGTACCTGCCCACCATGCTCAATTATTTTCCACATAAGGCAGATAATTTCAGCCTTTACAAATGTATCGCCGTACATCTATGGGCCCAAAACTGGTTCGGTACCTGGCGACAGGATATGGAACAGGCACTGGAACACTTTGAAGACTCTAAACGAGCACTACAATGGCTCCATGTACTGGAATCAATTCGACTCGACGCCTGTATTGAACGCGAACTGCCAGGTATTCACCGGGAAATGGTCCGTCTTAGCGAGCTGGCCAACCTCACACCGCCCAGCCAGCTGGCCATTCCACACACTGAACAAATCAGGCAACAATACAGCACCGTCGAACACAGCCTGGAGGCACTGAAAAAAAACATCCACAACCAGCCACCAGCCACTGCCCATTACCATGGTTGCCTCAAACCCCAACAGGTTAACAAAACCCGACAGCTGCGCCTGCTCAAGGAGAAGGACCTCTTCCGCCGGGCTATCGCTAAAATTCTCGACGAAAAAACTGACAAGTCTCTTGCTCAACTTGTCGATCCCGAGCAGCCCATATTTGAATCCCACCAGATCCCTGATGCTGATATGCCAGAAGGCTTTAAATTTGAACTGCAACTCGACGGTGATCCAATCCAGCCACCGGATGGTGTACAAAGCCTGATGGATTCGATTATCCAGGATCTGGGCCAAATTCCGGAAGACTATCTGGTAGCTGCCGGTGATGGTGGCTACCACTATGATGAAGATGATGATAACAGTAAACTCGATCCTAAAGATGTCTGGTCTGGCACCTACCACGAAGAAGGTGCCAGTCTGTATCAGGAATGGGATTACAAACGTCAACGTTATAAGAAAAACTGGTGTGCTGTCCGCGAGCTGGACATACTCCCTAAAAAAGACAATTTCGTTAGCACCACACTGGAAAAATATTTTGGCCTGGTCAGGAGCCTGCGTAGAACCTTTGAAGTGCTGCGTGGTGAAGACAAAATATTAAAAAAGCAGCCCTATGGAGATGACATCGATATCGATGCATTCGTCGAAACACTGGCCGATATGCAATGTGGTATGGAAATGTCCGAGCGCATTTTCACCAAGATGCATAAAGAAGAGCGCAACATTGCCGTCATCTTTATGGTGGACATGAGTGGCTCTACCAAAGGCTGGATTAATGATGCCGAACGCGAATCACTGGTGCTGTTATGCGAAGCGCTGGAAACACTGGGCGATCGCTATGCAATTTATGGGTTCACTGGTATGACCCGAAAACGCTGTGAAGTGTATCGGATCAAAGCCTTTGAAGATGATTATGACAGCATCACTCAAGGTCGCATCAGCAATATCACACCACAGGATTACACTCGTCTGGGTGTATTTATACGGCATTTCAGCGATATGTTCAGTAGTGTCGATGCTAAAACGAAACTGTTAATCACACTATCCGATGGCAAACCCGAAGACTATGACGGTTACCGTGGTGATTACGGCATTGAAGACACTCGCATGGCCCTGATGGAAGCTCGGCGAGAAGACATCCATCCCTTCTGTATTACTATTGACAGTGAAGCCCGTGACTACCTACCCCATATGTATGGCGCAGCTAATTACATTGTCATCGATGAAGTCAACAAGCTACCTTTAAAAGTCGCCGACATCTATCGACACATCACCAGTTAATCTCTATCCTAGGTAGCCACTCAATCACCATATAAACGCCTGGACAGGTTCTGAAATGACACGTAAACCTTCGATGTACTGGTATGATTATGAAACCTTTGGCACCGACCCCAGACGTGATCGTATTGCCCAATTTGCTGGCATACGTACAGACGAAAATCTCAATATCATTAGCGACCCTCTAGATATTTATTGCAAGGCTGCAGACGATGTCCTGCCTGTTCCAGAAGCGTGTCTGGTCACTGGTATCACGCCACAACGAACTCAGCAAGAAGGTCTGATTGAGGCCGAGTTTATCGCCACCATTCATCAGGAATTTGCCACCCCAGCGACCTGTGTTGTTGGTTTTAACAATATTCGTTTCGATGATGAATTCACCCGCTATACCCTGTACCGGAATTTTTTCGATGCCTACGCCCGTGAATGGCAGAATGGTAATTCACGTTGGGACATTATCGACCTGGTTCGTATCACTCGCGCTCTGCGTCCGGAAGGTATCAAATGGCCAGTGACTGAAGACGGTGTTGCCACCAACCGTCTCGAACTCATCACCCAGGCCAATGACATCAGCCATGATGCCGCCCATGATGCCATGTCAGACGTATATGCCACCATCGCAGTTGCTCGTTTGATCAAGGAAAAACAGCCACGACTGTATCAGTATGTGTTCGAGAACAGAAGCAAACACAAGGTTGCGCAATTACTCAATCTGGCCCATCCACAACCTGTACTCCATACCTCTGGCATGTATCCCGGCGATGTGTGCAACACAGCCATGATCATCCCGCTGGCCCAGCACCCCGTCAATAAGAACGGCATTATTGTGTATGACCTGCGCTATGACCCACAAGACTTGATTGATCTGGATAAGGATACAATCAAACATCGACTCTATACACCAAAGGACGAGCTGGCCGATGGTGAGGAACGGATCCCGCTGAAGACGGTACATATCAATAAATGCCCAGTGGTAGTACCGCTAAACACCCTGGATGCGGCCTCTGCTGAACGTACACACATTGATAAAGACCTGCATTTCAAACATCTGGAGATGCTCAATCAAGCACCTGACCTCGCCAGAAAAATACAGTATGTATTCAGTGACAATGATTTTGAAGCCATCAGCGACCCTGATCAGAGCCTATATAGCGGTGGTTTTTTCAGTAATGAAGACCGACAACGCATGGAAACCATCCGCCACACCGCTATCGATCAGCTCGCTGATCTTGACCTGAATTTTGATGATGAGCGCTTACCCGAACTGCTGTTTCGTTACCGCGCCCGAAATTATCCAGAGACACTCAATCCCGATGAACGCCAGATATGGCAACACTATCGTGAACAGCGTTTTACCTCTGACACGGGTGGTGGCAGCATCAGTCTCGAATCGTATATGACCCGGCTCAATGAGCTCCTTGCCAGTACTGAAATTAATGCAAAACAGAAACAGATTCTTGAAGAGCTTAAGCGTTATGGAGAAAGCGTGCAGGCCTCATTCTAGGCAAAATGCCTAGAGCAAATGCTTACCATCAAACACGTCCACCTCAAAGCCTGTTGTATCGAGGTCCTCGATACAGCCCAGATTAGCCCGGTAATGCCCCGGTTGCCTGGCGGTCTCATGAAAAGTATAAATACCGCAGGTCTTACAGAAAAAATGCCTGGCTGTCTTTTTACCAAACTGATACAGCCCTAACTGCCCTTCATCTGCCTCGTAGTTAAACTGGTCGGGTGCATACGCCAGCGGAGTCATCATCGCACCTTTACGTGTACATAAGGAGCAATTACAACGCAAGCCCCGGGTGATAGCTTCGCTCTCAAATGAAAAATGAACAGCTCCACAATGGCAACTGCCATGATAACGTTCAGACATATAATTCTCCCTGTCGTATAGTTTTCATATCACATCCTATGTTTATTATTAGATGACGTGCACAACAGGATGAAGAATATCGACTCAACTGTCAATTTTCTAAGAAAATATGGATCTGAACGAGAACCTAATAGCTAATGGGATGGAGAATTGCATCAACCAGGGAAAATGTGTTTATTTATGAATCGCGCAAGTCATTCAAAATTTCATTAATGGTATAAAAACAGCCATTACGCATAAAGCCTGCAATAACACCTGTTTTAAGCGCTACGGCCTGGCCATCACTTCCCCACTCACTGACCCAGCTGGCAGGCAAACCATCGAGGATATGAACTACGGCAGGATTACCATCTTTATATGCGGACAGATGCACTTCCAGATTATGGATATCCATGAAAGCGGGCATAAAACCAAAACTGGCATCACTGAACACAGCACCACGGGAGTGATTATAGACATCGGCCGGTCTGGCCTGCGGTGTTTGTGACATGTACATAACATCAGCCTCTGATTTGTTAATTAAATTAGCGGCTGATCATCGGATTTCTTTAGTATTTTTTTAGCCTTTCTTAGATTACCGGTTAGCTATGGCCTCCAACCGTATGAGAACAACATAGGCTGACTAGCAAGCAGAGAGATATTAACCTTGAGCTTCAGCCAGCTTAAGCAGGTCGGCGTTTAATGCCTGTATGGTCTGATCAATTGCCGCACCAAAAGCGCGGACCGTATCATGCATGCTGACAGAATCAACAGGCACCTGAGCACTGTATATTTGTGTCCAGTCACGCTGTCCAGCGCCCTGATGCTGTAGTACAAATTCAAGCCTGACCAGCACTTCAATCCCGGCAGGTCCCACCAATCGTTCAAAATTCAGTAGTCGTGGCACCATGATCACTGCGGCTGATTGTGACGGTGCCAGCGAAGAGTGATCAGCATGATCCCTGGCCTTAAAATACGCCTGAATCTGTTTAGTCAGCAATAACGCCGGGGGCTCCACCCAGTAATGGTAGTGATAACGCCGTAACTCCAGTGGACTATCGGTTTCCACATAGAGCAGACTGCGCTCATGGTAAAGGCCGGCAACCCTGACAGGCTTGATGAGCAGATTTTGAAATGGTGTCTTCAGCTGTTTCTCTGTAGACACCTCTGGCAGCCGGTAATAATGATCTTCCGGAATGGCGCTACCGCCGATGCTACACGCAGATAACAGCGCCACAACAATGACTGCACACAAGGCTGATATCATGTTATTCATCACTGCGACTCCGCCTGATCCACAGGTGGCTGACTACCAAGAATAACCCCCGGATTGCCTCTAAGCTGGCGGGTAAATTCATTGACATTGCGACTCGAAGTATCGAGGTTATACATGATGGCATGAATATGCTCTGATACCGTATCAAGTGAGTCACGCAATTGAATGACGGAGTGACGGATATCCTGGTTGTTGTCACTCAGCAACGCATTCGAGTGTTCCAGTAACTCATTGAGCTGTGCATTAGCACGTTCAAATCCCGCCGACAGTCGAGCCAGATTCTGCGTGGACTGTTCGGCATTACGAAACATATTATCGACGTGTTGACGGTTGTCATCATTGAGCATGCGAGAAAGCTGCAACGCACTGTCATTGAGATTCTTGAGCAATGTAGAAATATCTTTGGTCATGTTTGGAATAAAACTATCCAGCTCATTGCCAATATTGTTCATCAGCGCCATCATATCTACGGATGCCTTGCTGGCAATGGTATCTTCAGGTTTATATTGAGTGACTGACTGACCTTCAAATATTTCCACTTGCTGATCTGAAATCAGGCCAGGCTTGAGAATCTGGGCCACACTATCATCAGGTATCCCCCAATCACCTTTGATATCCAAAGTTAATCGATACAAGGTCTGATGATTAACCTGCATCGGTGTAATTTCCACTACCTGACCAATCTGATAACCGCCGTAGGTCACAGCTGCCCCATCGTTGATGCCCGTAATATTTTTAAACACGGTGTAATACTGCTCAGCATCCACCTGCTTTCCAGTCACGCGATACAGCGCGACAAAGGCTAGAATAAGCATTGCCAACACAAACACACCTACCGCAAAATAATTTATATTGTCTTTTTTCATTGCTGTTTATGTTTATATTTCATGTCCGGTTAATCGGCTCAGGTATTGATCCACATCTACCACATCCTGTTTTGGTTTACGGTTCAGTAAGTTATGAATACGTTCGTTCTCACTCTTGCGGACTTCGTCTACCGTACCACACATCAGAATTTCACCGGCATCCAGCACCGTAATACGATCTGCAATTTTAAAGGCACTCTCCAGTTCATGAGTCACTACCACAATTGTCATATTCATTGCTTCTCTGAGTTTAAGAATCAACTCATCTAGCTCGGCAGCGACTACGGGATCAAGCCCTGCTGAAGGCTCATCAAAGAACAATAGCTTCGGATCCATAATCACAGCCCGAGCCAATGCTGCCCGCTTAATCATGCCACCCGATAGTTGTGATGGCATTAAGTCCTCAAAACCTGCCAGGTTGACCACTTCCAGTTTCATCCGACTCATGATGCGCATGGTTTGTGCATCCAGTCGCGTATGCTCATACAAAGGCAGCTCAATATTTTCAGCCACCGTCATGGAACCAAACAAAGCACCACCTTGAAACGCAACACCCATATTTTTACGCATATCGTGTAACTCACGTGGCGTCATATGAGTAATGTCTTTACCAAGAAGACGCACGCAACCAGACGTTGGTGTATTCAATCCCAGTAAAAACCGTAGCAGTGTACTCTTACCAGAACCACTGCCGCCCATAATCACCATGATCTCGCCTTTTTTCACGGTGAAATTGATATTCTTCAGTATCAAACGATCACCATAATGGGTCACCAGGTTTTCAACCTCAATGGCGATATTTGCGTCGTATCTATGATCCGGTGTCTGTGTATTCATTTTAACGAGTCAGGAAGAAAGTAAAAATCATATCGGCAATCACAATGAAACTAATAGCGAGCACCACCGATCGTGTGGTAGCCCTGCCCACCCCTTCGGCACCACCCCTGACCTGAAAGCCATTACTAACACTCACTAACACGATGATCACGGCAAACACCACACTCTTGATCAAACCCTGTGCGACATCGTTAAACGATAGAATTTCATAGGTACGCTCAAAGTAAGCTGTCATCGACATATTAAGTTCAAGCGATGTATAAAAGGCACCGCCAATAATGGCCATACAATCACCCAGTACCGTCAACAGCGGTACGGTAATTAACATTGCCATAAGAATTGGTGCTGCCAGATATCGGACCGGGTTGATACCAATCACACGTAAGGCATCGATTTCCTGGGCTTCCATCATGGTACCGATTCGAGCCGTAATAGCAGAACCACTGCGTCCAGCCACCATAATGCCGATAATCAGTGAGGAGAATTCTCGTGTAACGGACAAACCGATACCCCGTACCACCTGTGACTGAGCACCATAAGGCTTCAAGGTTTCCAGCCCCTGGATAGCCAACATGGTACCTACTGCAAAACTGAGTACAGCAACTATGGGCACGGCAAAAACACCAATATGCATAGCCTCATGAAATATGTGCCGCAGACGGACCGGTTGTTGCTGCAATCGACCACTCACAAGCCAGCGTAGAGATTCTACTAACAACATTGCCACATAACCCAGTTCTTCCAGAATCCTGACCGTAAGCAAACCAATATGTGAAATGAGTTTCTGCATATTTTTCACGACGATTTATTCAAAATCCTCAATCGATTCGTAAATCGGAAAAACCTTGTCGAGCCTGGCCAGTTGTAACACTTGCATAGCCGCTCGACTGACACCGAGTAAGCCAAATTTTAATTGTTTACTCCGCGCCAACTGAAAGCCTTCTACCAGGCTGGCAACACCTGAACTGTCGATATACTTAACATCCGATAAATTCACCAACACGTTCTTATGTTGCATTAACTGTGCAAGAATTTGCTTTCGAGCCTGTGGCGAATAATTAAGATCCACCTCGCCGGTCAGTGATATGACAATAAAATCAGCATATTTCTCAGTGGGATAATTCATCTTAAATTTTATCCTTACAATTTATATCACACTGTATGCTGTCACTAAGTTTCTTGCGCATTTCCAGAAGATTACCTACATTCCCTGACATATCTATGTAAGCTACTGTATCCATCACTTTCTGTATAAGATGAACCCCTAAGCCGCCGGGCCGTAAATCATCCAGTGGACGTGGATGTATGTTATTGACATCCACCTTGCCTGCAAAATCATAAATACGAATCACCAGCTCTTCTCCATCTTTCCAGAACTCCAGAATGACTTCACCATCATCCTGTTGTTTGTAGGCATGTTGAATCACATTCATACAGGCCTCATTAATAGCCATCACAATACAATCCACATTATCCCCATTACCGCCCTGCTCAATGACCAGTTGACGTACCGCATCTCGTACCGGTTTAAGCTTATCGGCTCGTGATAAAAAATGGATACGACTGATTTTTTCCATATCAATCCCTTTGTTTTTCCAGCAACAGCACAGTAATATCATCCTTGAGAGTCTGAGTTGCACCTTGAAATCGTTTCACCACTTTTTGTATACGCTGTCGTGGTGACAGCGATCGATCCATCAGTGCAATAGCCTTAAATAAACCACTCAACCCCAGCATTTCACCGCTTTTCAACAAGCCTTCAGTCACACCATCGGAAAACATATACAGACTATTCTCATCAAGCTGAAACTCTCGTACCGGGAACTCTGCTTCGGCTATCACGCCCAATGGCGGAGCAGCCGCTTCGATTTCATAGGCCAGTCCCTCGGGGGTAAATAATAAGGCCGGTGGATTACCGGCATTCACCAGTTGTAACAGGCCACTGTCCGGATAGTACAAACCGGCAATCATGGTGACAAACATGCCATGGATAGATGTTTCACAGAGTTCCAGGTTGATCTGATGTAACAGTTCCCCAGGATTATCAATGCGTTTACCCAGACACCTGAACAGGCTACTGGTTTTGGTCATTAACAGAGCTGCATTGACACCTTTTCCAGAGACATCGCCCAGATTAAAATAAATACGTCCATCTGGTAGCCTGAAGTAATCAAAAAAGTCACCGGACAAATAACGAGCAGACATATTCAAACCAACCAGAGGAAAACTCTCGTCCATATCAGAAGGCAACAGACTCTGCTGGATTTCACGGGCCAGTCCCAGTTCACGATTGAGTTCACTGGCCAGACGATCTCGCTCCCGCAAAGCCTGTTCCAGTCTCAGAGTCAATTCCTGGAAGTTGATATTGTCTTCAGACAACTTGATATTGGCATCAAACAGTATCTGGGAAAATTCAATATGATGTTTTATCTTGATGCTTAACACCATTGCCGTTACGTCCATTTCATCCGGGATGGCGGCTAGCAGCTCTTCAGTGCGATAGGACTCCATTTCGAAACTATCAGTGAGTATCTTGCGACAGTGATTAATCACAAAGCTTTTTTCGCTGCAGGAATACACCGAAGCCATCCAGTCAGCACAATACAATACCCGACATAACTGGGCATCGATCGCATCCAGTGTTGCCCTGTCACAAATGTGGTGACGACTCAGAGGTACTGCAATGATATCCAGCAGTCCCCATTGCTTGCAAAATGGCTTTAATGCCTGATCATGGCTCATATTGCCAAACGTATGCCGTTCCATGATGTAGCGAGCACTGGGTTCACGCTTACGAAACTCTGACCAGAGCATAGCTTTGTCTGGGTGTTGTAGAAATAACAATAGGAAACCGATATCCTGTAGCAGGCCAGCCACAAAACAGCGACTGCCATCCAGACCAATAATCTCCCCTACCAATCGGGCACTGACCGCGCGGCGTAAAGAGTCTTCCCAGAACTCATCCAGGTCCAGCCCATTGATCGTAATCTGGCTGAACGTACGGTGCACAACCAGTGCCAGCATCAAATTACACACCCGTTCAAATCCCGAATGATCAATGGCCTGGGCTATAGTGTTGACCTTGGTGGTAAGATTAAAATGATCAGAATTGATAACTGATAAGAGCTGGTGAAACAGGTCTGGTGACTGCTGTTCGAGAACATTCAACTCCTGTTCACTGATATGGTCCTGGCCATGCAGGGCAATAAATTTCTGGACGAACTCCGGTATAGCAGGAATACTGCCTGAGAATTGAATATTTTCTGTGGGTTGAATAGCCACGATTTTGTTTTATTGCGTTTAACCCTTAAGATACGCGCCTTTTACTAGTATAGCCACTTGATACACATATGCTGACTACCCTGTTTCAAATGTTTGCCCTAATAGGCCTCGGTCTGCTCTGGTCCAGCTTCAATCCCGGTCGTATGGACAGCGGTACCATTCGCAAAGTCCTCACCGATATAGTGTATTACATTTTTCTGCCCGCACTGGTGTTCAGCATACTCTGGCAAGCCGAACTGGGCGTAGATTCACTGAAAATTTCTGCCTCCGCTGCAGCAGGTGTTATCAGCACCTTGGTCATTGCCTGGCTATTATGCCGTAAATGCCGCACCCATGGTCAAATCGCGGGCGCCATCATTCTCGCAGCAAGTTTTCCCAATGCCACTTACCTGGGTTACCCGCTACTCACCTCTACCCTCGGTGACTGGGCTGGGGCCGTAGCCATTCAATACGATCTGTTTGCCTGTACTCCCATTTTATTGACCGTGGGTATTCTACTCGCCGCGCATTACGGCAACAGTGGCGAAAAGCCTAACCCACTGTTGCTACTCATCAAGGTTCCTCCTCTCTGGGCAGCTATAATCGCCACATCACTCAATCTGGCGGGAGTTGAACCCATCACCTGGATAACAGGCCTGCTGTCCATGATGGGTGGTGCGGTTGTGCCATTGATGTTGTTTTCCGTTGGTCTCGCCTTAAAACAGGGCTTCAAGGAAATCCGCTATCTGCCCACTATCGTGCCGGTGATTCTCCTGCAGTTGTTTATCATGCCCCTGGTGGTCCTGGCGACAGCCATTTTGCTTAACATCGATGGCCAACTTCGTACTGCTGTCATCCTGGAAGCAGCAATGCCCAGCATGGCCCTGGGTGTCGTACTGTGTGACCGCTATGGACTGAATACCGGTATTTATGCCGCCTCGGTAACTGTTACCACGCTGCTGAGCCTGTTCACACTACCTCTCTGGTATAGCTGGATAGTATAAGCACCCTCACGGTTTAATTTATTTCGCACTCATCTATACTCCGATAACAGCCTCTATGCTCGAGAGCTTTTGTTAATGCATGAGCCAGCTGAATTTTTCAAATCAATTTAAGTCAAATTTACATAATAAAAACCCGGAAACAAATCGATGCACCAACCCAGCCACCTGCCGGTTCAGATGATTCAACAATCACTGCACAGAGTAACTCAAAATATTGAACACATCATACTGGGTAAACAAAACCAGATTCATCTGGCCATTACCTGTCTGCTGGCTAACGGTCATCTGCTGATAGAAGATCTACCCGGTGTCGGCAAAACGACACTAGCCCTTACCATTGCTAAAACTTTTGGCCTGGATTTTAAGCGTGTGCAATTCACCAGTGATTTACTGCCCGCTGATGTACTGGGTGTATCAATATTTGATACCACCAGCAACCAATTTCATTTTCACCATGGACCAATCTTTACCCAGGTGTTATTAGGTGATGAAATTAACCGTGCCACACCGAAGACACAAAGCGCACTGTTGGAAGCCATGGAGGAACGTCAAGTCACCCAGGATGGTGAAACACGTAAACTCCAGCATCCCTTTTTTGTAATTGCCACTCAAAACCCAATGGAACAAGTGGGCACCTTTCCTCTACCCGAATCCCAGCTCGATCGTTTTCTGATGCGTATTGAAATGGGATACCCAGATGCAGAAGCTGAGCGCGAACTGCTAAAGGGCAAAGATCGACGTCAGAAAATCGATAAACTTAAAGCCGTAATGACAGCTAAAGAATTACTGGAAATACAAACAGCCGTGGATCAGGTACATGTTTCTAAAGCCCTGCTGGACTACTTGCTGGCCCTGATACATAGCAGCCGCCTCTCGCCCTGGTTCGCCTCCGGCCTGTCACCCAGAGCTGGACTGGCCCTGCAAAAATGTGCACAGGCCTGGGCCCTGTTAAAAGGACGTGACCATGTATTACCAGAAGACATACAACAGGTTATACCGTCAGTGGCAGCGCATCGATTACAGGTTCACCCCGATCATCAGGATGAACCCATTGACGAGCTAATTACTAAACTGATTCAGCAGGTTCCGATCTAAATGTCCAACGGTTTGCCACTGGTCCCTGACTTTATTACCCGCTTAATCAAGCTATGGGCAGAGAAACGCCTTCCCGAACCAGATCAGCAAACCACCCTGGTACGACGTCGCATCTATATACTTCCGACACGTCACGGCCTGACATTTTTTATTACGCTACTGGTCATTCTCACCGGCGCGATCAATTATGAAAACAGTCTCGGCTTTATGCTCAGCTTCCTACTAGGTTCCATCGGTTTCCTGGGCATGATTTACACCCACGAGAACCTGAATCATTTAACACTCAATACCGCCACTACCCGCCCGGTTTTTGCAGGACAACCGGCACATTTCCCCATCACTCTCAGCTCTGATAAAAAACATGGTTTTATGAATATCCAGTTTCAGAGCCGAAATGGTGAAGCCGTAAGTGCACACCTGGAACCACTGGCTGCTGATTGTCAGGTACAGATTCCACTGAATACCGAGCAACGTGGCTGGCTAGAACTGGGTGAATTCAAGGTATTTACAGAATTCCCGCTTGGCCTATTTCATGCCTGGTCCTGGAATCACCTGAATACCCGCTGCCTGGTCTACCCAAAACCCGATGAACATCCTCCGCATTTTGATTTGAGCAGCCAACATTCGGGACAGCATGCCAGTGAACAGGATGGTTATGACGACTTTGCTGGTATCCGGGAATACCAGAAAGGTGATGCTCCCAACCATCTGGCCTGGAAAGCGATTGCTCGCACCCGTGAACTGCAAACTAAGCAATTTCATGCAGAAGTCGGCGATGAAATCATACTGAGCTGGTATGCCTTACCCGATAACATGGACATTGAGCGTAAACTGTCAGTACTCTGTCGCTGGGTGCTGGATGCAGATCATCACGGTCTGAAATATGGACTTCAGCTGCCCGGAACACAGCTGGCCGCCGGTTCAGGTCGTCACCATCGCCACTTGTGCCTGAAATCCCTGGCCCTGTTTAGCAGGAGCTGACACAGTGCTCCACCTGAAAAACATTCCACAGCATCCTGTATTCTGGGTCATTGTGCCTCTCGCCATGGTGCTAATTCCCCATCTACCCAGGCTACCTGTCTGGATGATCATCCTGTTGCCTCTACTATTTGGCTGGCGACTACTGGCTATAGTCAAGCCCCGATTATTACCGGGCAAAATCCTGTTATTTTTGATCATCTTTCCAGCAGTTATTATCCTTCTGTTTCACTATGGCACTCTGCTGGGCAAGACAGCCGGCACCGCCTTACTCAGTTTGTTACTGGCCATCAAATTACTCGAGAGCACACAAAAAAGAGACTATATGCTGCTCATTGCCTTGAGCTTTTTCATCATCGTGACCAACTTCCTGTTCTCGCAAACGATTCCAACCGTGGTATTCATGCTGATATCAGCCATCGTCCTGATTATGAGTCTGATTTTTATTAATCAGGGTGATGCGCCTGTCAGTTTCAGGTCTCGATTAAAGATGTCATCACTGATGCTGGTCCAGGCCTTACCGATGATGCTCATCCTATTTGTCTTGTTTCCCCGTATTCCTGGCCCACTCTGGAGCCTGCCGGAGGATTCCAGCAGTCCACGTACCGGCCTGAGTGACACCATGAGTCCAGGTAGTATCAGCGAGTTAATCCAGTCCAATGAAATCGCCTTCCGGGTCCAGTTCAAATCGGAAGCCCCAGCCCAGAATAGTCTTTACTGGCGTGCCTTAGTACTCTGGTATTTCGATGGTAAGACCTGGGAGCATGGCAAGCCAAACCTTAACCCAACCCCAACACTGGAAGGCTTTGATACTCCACTGAGCTATACCATTACCCTGGAACCTCATGACAAAAAATGGCTATTTGCACTGGATATGCCATCGGAGATACCTGAAAACGTCAGTTATACCAATAATTTCCTGCTCCGCTCAGAAAGCGATATACATTCCCTGTATCAATACACAGTCAGTTCATTTCTGGATTATCGCATTGAACAGCAGCTATCTGCCTGGGAAAGGAGTGCTGGCCTGAAACTGCCAGAAGGAGCTAACCCTAGAACTGTTGCCTTGGGTCAGCAATGGCGCAGACAGTTCAAACAACCCCGAGACATTGTTCAACATGCACTGGAAAATTTTAACCAGCAGAACTTTTTCTATACGCTGCAACCCCCGGCCACACCGGGTTTCGATCCCGTTGATCAGTTCCTGTTTACTACTCGTAGAGGCTTTTGTGAACATTATGCCAGCAGTTTTACCGTGCTCATGCGGGCAGCTGGAATACCCGCACGTATCGTGCTTGGCTATCAGGGAGGCACGCAGAATCCATTAAATAATTTCTACTCGGTCACCCAGAGCGATGCCCATGCCTGGTCCGAAGTCTGGCTTGAGCAAGAAGGCTGGGTACGTATCGACCCCACTGCAGCCATCGCCCCCAACCGGATCGAACAGAACCTGAATGCGGCCCTGGCAGCCACTGAAAACCGACCATTCCATATGCGCATGAATAGTGGCATGTTAAAACAACTCAAATTCTACTGGGATGCCATTGATAACAGCTGGAAACAATGGGTCATTGGGTATGACAGCAAACTACAAAACCAGCTGCTCAACACTATATTCAACCGCGATATTGATTATGTTGAACTAATCCTGTTTCTAATCACCACACTAGCCGTGATTACGCTCATTATTGCCCTGTTTATTTTCAGACCTTTTAGTAGAAACTCATTAGATCCTATTCAGCGTCTGTATGGCCGGTTTTGTAAAAAACTGGCCCGCAAAGGGCTCATTCGGCAAGACTATGAAGGGCCTCTGGATTTTGCCTGCCGCGCTGGGTCAGAATTTCCCGCAGATAAAAACACCATTAATTTGATTACAGCTATTTATATCAATCAGCGATATCGATCACGTGAGAACACCAAGCAACTGAACAATATGAAACAGATGATAAAGAAACTTCGGTTATCTGCCTCATGAGTATCGATTATGGCTCACTTAATCAGCCAGACCCATAAGCCCATAAAAAAGGCCAACTGAGTCGGCCTTTTATATGACATGTGCTAGTGCTTAGAGACTTAGTTCAATGCCTTGCTCATCAGTGAAAAGCATTTTACAAAAGCACTGGATAAGCCTGGGTCTTTGATCATGGCAGAGTAATCGCCTTTATGAAATTTAATCTTTCGTGAAGTATAGGCCAGACCTAGCTTCATGAGCCCTGGTGGTTTCTCCAGTAAGCTTGCCCAGTCTTCGGCATTTGCTCGCAAATCCCAGTTGATCTCTTCACCGCTGGGTGGTCCGGCAGAAACAATTTTGCCTTCCTCGATACCAAAGACACAGCGAGGTTGCTCTTCGCCATCAATTCCAAATGCAACTACAGAATTAAAACCAGCACGACCGAGTTCGTCGGCAATGCCTTCATTACTGTTCCACATTTTTTTATAGTTCAAGGTCCAATCGACCGAAAACAGATCTGGCATAAGCTGTGATCCCCAGAGACATATCTTTTGAATTTAAGGTGGATAAATTACCAAAAATACAGGATTTTTACTACTTAATAATCACAGTTAACACTATATATTTATACTACTCAGTAGACTGAAAAAAACCAGAAAAACATTATTATCAATGACTTACGTACACACTTTTGACCCAGGCATTAATCCCACAATTAAACAAGGGTTATAAGCCTTGAACAAGTCAGCCAGAAAATCGAGATATAAAACAGAACATCATATCGTCAGGAAACATATTAAACCGTAAATACTGCTAATTATCACTACTGCTGAACAGATATTGATTATATACCTGCATAACAAAACACTGGCCTACCTCAGTTACTCCATGTTGAATACTAACCAAATCTAAGGCTATGGCCTTTATCAGGTTTATGTAATTTCTTTAAATATGGTCTATTCTTAAAAAACATGCAGGAAATCAATTGTTTTTCGATTACGAATCACGTTTCAAACTGCAAATCAGTGCATAAACAAACAATAAAATTAAGTGTATTTTCAGGGCGAAAACATGAAATTTCTCAATAAACTTTCAATCAAACATCAGGTCTGGGCCGGATTTATCAGCATGCTTTTGCTTATAATTGTTATCGCGGGCATTGCATTATTTCGCCTTACCGAAGTCCAGAACCAGGCCAATTACATTGCGACTGAATCTCAGCCAGCGATGCTCGCGGCTTTGTCGTTACAGGAAAACATACAGACGACGACCAGTTTGATGGGTCTTTATATTATTAATAAGACCACAGATTATGAACAAGCTTTCAAAACTAGCGAACTTGAGCTCAAAGAATCCATTCAGAACTTCCAACAGCTTGAGCTAATAAAACAAAACAGTAAGCTGCAAAAAAAATCACAGCAACTCGAAATACTGATCGAAGAATTTTTACAGCATCAGGATAAAATTGATTTTTATAATAAGAATTTTATTGAAAACTATCCCGGCCTAAAAATAGCCAATTTAAATATCAATCCTTTGCATCAGGAAGCTCTTCAGACATTTAATGTCATGCTCGATTCTGAAATAGCTGAAACCGCCAGTAAACAACGACGCGATTTAATCTTCATGATTAATAAGCTACGGCAAAACTGGATGAGCACAGTCACAGTATTCAGAACATTCTTATCGAATCCGAATAGCCAGCGCCAACAGCAAACTCATGTATATATCGATCAACACTGGAAGCTGCTGAAGTCAATTGAAAACTATGCTGATATATTTACGTTTGAAGAAGAGGAAGGTTTCCAGACCCTACAGGATATTTCAAACAATTATTTCAAATATATCGATGATGTATTTACAGTTTTCAATGAAGGTCGCTGGCGTGAAGATGTCAGTCTTATAAAACAAAACATCAGTCCACTGATAAATAACATTGATCTGCTAGTGGCCGATATAATCAATCAACAAAAACAACAAGTCAAAGCCGGCAATGCGGAACTAGTATCTAAAACACAACAGACTATCGTCTTTATTTTTGTTGTTTTACTTTTCGCTATTAGCATCGGCCTGTTTGTTGCTTATACTAATACACGTCAAATCAATACCATTGTTACCGAAGTCAGTACCTCACTGGAAAATATTTCCACCGGTGATTTCTCGCTGATCCTGAACGAAGATCGTATCGGTGAAGTCGGGATTCTATCTGCCATCATTAACAGATTCACTAACCAGCTAAGCAATATGATTCAGGACATGCAGTCAGCAATTACTGACCTGCAACATGCATCAGAGGATATGTCAGCTGTCACCCATGAAACCACTGAAAATATCATTCAGCAACACCGTGAAACAGAACAAGTTGCCACTGCGGCTGAACAGATGACTGCCACATCTCAGGAAGTAGCACGTAATGCCGCCAGTGCATCACAATCGGTTAAACAGGCAGATGATGAAGCCAAATCAGGTGCGTTGAAATCAAATACGGCATTCAATGGCATCAAACACCTGGTTAACGACCTGGATAATGCCGCAGAGGTGATTCAGAACCTACAAAATGACACTAATAATATCAGCATGGTACTGGACGTAATCAGAGATATTTCCGAACAGACTAATTTGCTGGCACTCAATGCAGCGATAGAAGCTGCCCGCGCCGGTGAACAAGGACGAGGCTTTGCAGTCGTTGCTGATGAGGTGCGCACTCTGGCCAGCCGTACCCAGCAATCAACAGACCAGATCAAGGAGCTCATCGACCGTCTGCAAGCCGGAGCCAACAGTGCAGTCAGTGTTATGCAAAGCTCTATCCAGGAAGCTCACACCAACAGTACACAGGTCGAAGAGGTTGCATCATCGTTGAATGCAATCAGCCAGGAGATTCTAAATATTAACAGCATTCTGGATCAGGTTGCTGCAGCAAGCGAACAACAAAGCGCCACTTCTGATGAAATAAGCCGCAATATTAATGCCATTAGCGAGCTGGCCGAAAAAACAGCCCAAACCACCCAGCCTCTACACTCTGCTGGACAGGACCTTGACAATGTGACACATAAACTTAACGCAATAATTTCAGGTTTAAAAACTGAAAAATAACAGGTACCTGACAAAGTTATTAATTTCCGCTTCGATAGTTATTTATTGAAACAGAATATTCTCCAACCAAGTAATAAACCAGGGCAATATGGAAGATCATCTTTAATCGATCACATTACTCCTTCATTGTTTACTTATGATGTATGGATAGGTTCCTGTTCAAGTTAAACTCCTGTTTACAACTAACTGATAACAGGAGACATAGATATGTCTAACACACTATGCTTAGCCGAGGGCAAAAATCGATTACTAAATGTCTGGCAATTGGAAATGACACCGTATCTGAAAGACTCCAACGCATATGGCAATATCTACTTTGCACGCTACTTTGAATGGCAGGGTTTATGCCGTGAAAAGTGGTTCAGTGAATGTATTTGCCCCAACATGTTTGACTTAAAAGGTTCTTTAGTAACAAAATCCGCATATAACAACTATATTTCTTCTATCATACCATTTCAAAAAGTACGTTGTTTATTAAGCACTAGTAACATTAAATCAGCATCTTTTGAATTAGTTTTTAGATTTTATGATTTTGATTCAAATCAGTTACTTTCAACAGGCGGACAAAAAATCACCCTGATAGAGGAAAAAACTAAAAAAATAGTAAGGTTTCCCGACGATATTCTTGAAAAAGTAAGATACTATGCTAACGATGATGCAGTTTAATATGTGATTATTAATATATCCTAGAAAAAATAACTGATCGTGAGGTGATAATCATCCTCTCACGATCAGTAGCTCACAAGTGAATTACATGCTTTACTCAATGCTACCAGCCGCAGTTGCTATCTATTTTCTAATAGCTGGGACCATAGTCCATTTCAAATTTAGCAGCCATCGTTCACATATTGCCTTTATTATTCTATGTATAACAACATTTGCATGGCAATTTACCTGGGCAGTTCTTTTTCAGATCAAAGACCCATCAGTTGCAGATAACCTCATCAAATTCGGCTATCTGCTTATTATTTTTCTCCCAACAAGCATTTATCACTTCCTTATAGAAATTTCTCGCAGTCAAACAGAAATTCGTTATGTCTATTATTCATATGCAATAGCTGGCTTGCTTGCAATTATTTTACTTACTACTGATTTACTAATTTCAGGTCACTACGAATACTTTTTTGGCTTTTACCCAAAAGCGGGTATCTTACACCCAATTCACGTTTTACAAACAGCGATAGTCACCTACCGTGGCCTTTACCTTACATATCAAAAACAAAAACAAGCTATCGGGCTTTATAAATCGCAACTACGTTATTGCCTTCTTAGTTTACTCATTTATATTTTTGCCTCCATCGACTACTTATGTAACTATGGTGTTGAATTTTACCCTCCAGGAATCTTCTTTATAACTATTGGTCTGAGTATTTTTCTATATGCACTATTAAAAATGGAACTTATGACCAATTTCCACCAGGCATTTACAAAAGAGCACGAAGAAAAAATAAACTTATTAAAAGCCCTGGCCGGTAATATCGCACATGAACTTCGTACACCTCTAGCTACTATTCAAATGGACGCAAAAAGCTTTAAGTCCACTCACGCACCTCAGCTTCTTGACAATATAATAAAAACTGTACATCAAACTAACACTATTATTGATATATTATTAACTAATTTACGACCCGATGTAATTAAACCAAATAATCATGCTATCTATTCTGCAAAGAACTGTATCAACACCGCACTTGAAAATTATCCATTCAAGAAAGGCGAGCGGGAAAAAATCATTCTTAATGATGATCAGGATTTCAATTTTTTTGGCTCTGATACCATGCTTATATATGTTATTTATAATTTATTAAGAAATTCATTATTTTCAATTGCTAAAGCTACAAAGGGCAATATTGAAATTCAAGTAAAACATAATAAGTCTATGAATATAATTTGCTTTAGAGATACAGGAACTGGCATACCGCAGCATCAACTAGCTTATATTTTCGACGATTTCTATAGCAGCAAACCTGTTGGCGCAGGAACCGGTTTAGGATTGGGTTTTTGTGATCGTGTAATGAATAGCTTTGATGGCTACATTGAGGTAAGCTCAGAAGAGGGTGAATTCACAGAAGTAAATTTGTATTTTCCAAGGACAGACAAACAATGAGAGACATCTACCCATACTACCACCCCACTAAAGTTATACTTATTGATGATGATACTAATTTTTTAAACAGCCTTAGCCGACAATTAGATAACAAAACCCTGTTTAAATGCTACTCAGACACTAAACTGGCATTGGCTGATATCAATACTCAATTTCACCCAGGCATCTACGAAACATGCCGTGGTAAACCCACGGAGCAGTTTGAATTACCGTCCACACAACTTGTTCCATGGGATTTTTCATGCCTTTATGAACAAGTCATTAATGCTTACCGATTTCACGAAACATCTGTTGTTATAGTCGATTATTGTATGCCTTCCATTAATGGACTGGAGCTCTGTAATAAAATACAGCGTCCTGAAATAAGAAAAATTTTACTCACCGGTGTTTTCGATACCAGTGATGCCATTAATGCTTTGAACAACAATCTCATCAGCGTGTACCTGAATAAGAATGACGCCGATCTCAGTGAAAAATTAAACTCCATTATAGAAAAACAACAACATGATTACTTTACTGAAATCAATCGACATTTTTATACGTCTGGCGCAGATATACCTGATTTCATGACTGATAACGCATTCAAAGCATACTTTTCAACACTATATGAAAAATATGACATATGTGAATATTACCTGACTACAGACCCCTACGGTTTCTTAATGTTTGGTAAGAATAAAAAAGACTATTATCACCTGCTTATTTATTCTGAAGCTGAGATGCGCTACCAATGGGAAATTGCAGAAAGTCAGTATGCTCCGGCGGAATTAGTCAAGCAATTAGCACTCAACGCCGTTATCCCTGATTTCTGGAAAACATCAGGTGTTTATGAATCAGTTTATGCAGAAAACTGGCAGCAATATGTTTTTGAGCCCGTCAAAATAACAAATGACCAACAGGGTTTTTACTATTGCCACTTACAACATCAGCCGCCCGCCTATTCAGAACTAAGCCAAACAATTGTAGACCTGGACTCCTGCCAAAATGAACTCAGAACCTGTATATAGCATGGCTTGATCAAGATAAGTCACCCAATTAACTATCAGCTGTGTCATGTCTTCCCGCTCTACCGCAAATTCTCAATTATATGATCAGAAAAAACCAATTATGGCGGCTCGTTGCAAGACGCTGATTAATATCCCTCACTGATTATAGTTCTCATGATCACGGCAAATGAGACCACACACATAATTCTGGTATTGCTGTATGTCCTGTTAGTATCTGGTTGATGAGCAATTCTTTCGTTATACACGTGACGTGAAATATCTATCATCACCACTAAATGACCCACTAACCAATCGATGACAAAATTCGGCAAAAATGCTCGCATACATATGAAAAATCAGCATTAAGTTGAATTTATGGCCTAACAATAGAAAAAGCCACCCGATTGGGTGGCTTTGAATATGGCGGAGAGGCAGGGATTCGAACCCTGGGTAGGGATAAACCTACGCCGGTTTTCAAGACCGGTACTTTCAACCGCTCAGTCACCTCTCCAGGTTCAGCGCGTTGCGTTGAGGAGCGGTAGAATACCTGAACCGATCTGATTCATCAAGCCTAAAAATAACGATTACACCTTGAAATCAACCTGACCATCCCCATCTATTGAAAAGACCTTGTTCATGTTAATTTTTTGAACAAATAAGCCCTTGCGTTGTCACAAGAGGGTGTTATGATTTTTACCACTAAAATTAATGATCTACAGGAAGGTCAATGAATATACAAAACGTATCAATCCCCCGCTCCCAGGAAAGCGTTCTTGCCACCAGCAAGATGCTGAAAAATACCTATGCCCTGCTGTCGATGACACTGATTTTCAGTGGCATTATGGCCTTTGCTGGCATTGCCATGAATCTCGGCCACGGTGCTGCCCTGATTGCTGATATCGCAGCCATTGCTATGCTCTGGTTCGTGCTACCACGTACAGCAAATTCTACAGCCGGTATTCCTGTAATTTTTGCCATTACCGGTCTATTTGGACTCGGCCTGGGCCCTGTACTCAGCTACTACCTGTCCGTTAACCCCAGCATTGTGATGACGGCTCTAGGTGGTACCGGTGTAATTTTCCTCGGCCTGTCAGGTTATGCACTGACGACTCGAAAGGATTTCAGCTTTATGGGTGGTTTCCTGATGGTCGGCATGTTTGTCGTACTGTTGGCGGCATTAGCCAATATCTTCCTGGAAATGCCTGTTTTATTCCTGGTCGTTAATGCAGCTGTCGTGCTAATTATGAGTGGTTTCATCCTGTATGAAACATCATCAATCATCCACGGCGGTGAAACCAACTATATTATGGCCACAGCCAGCTTGTTCCTGTCACTGCTGAACCTGTTCCAGGCACTATTACATCTGCTGGGTGCATTCTCAGGCGATGACTGATATTCGTTAACTAACGGGTAACTCAAAGCCCCTTGTTACAAGGGGCTTTTTTTATGTTCGCCACAAACCACGCTATGAGCTAAAGAGGAGTAAAATATGGACTGGACAAAAATTGGTAGCGCCCTCTTGCTCGGCGCTATGCTGGTATTTATTTTTCCCCGTATGCGCCAGGCTATCAAGCACTCGCCCAAGGGAAACATGCAGGACTGGATGGGCTTTATTATCCCAATAGTGGCTGTCATCGGCTTCGTTATTTTATTAATCATGATGGTTTAAAACCCGGAGTTCACTGGGTTTTAATTAACCAGCTTCAAATTTATTATTCCCCCTGATCATTTTTTGAGATTGAATCATGCAAGAAGAACACCCTTTTGCCCCCTATATCCGCATACTCGGTAAAGGCAAACGCGGCTCCCGCGGTTTTACTGTCGATGAAGCCTACGAGGCGATGACCATGGTTCTACAGGACAAGGTGACTGCTGAGCAGCTTGGCGCATTCCTAATGCTGTTGCGTGTGAAAGAAGAAACCGCCGAAGAGGTAGCAGGCTTTGTCCGCGCCATTCGCGACTTCATCAATTCCAAAGAATCCAATGTCGCTGACCTGGACTGGTCCTCTTATGCCGGTAAACGCCGTCATTCACCCTGGTATGTACTCAGTGCCCTACTACTGGCTGAGAATGACATCAAGGTCTGTATGCATGGTGCCGAAGGCCATACAGCTGGCCGTATTTATACCTCTGACGCACTAAAACCAATGGGTATTAAAACCTGTGCCTCTATCGAAGAAGCCAAACAGCAGATTGAACAGACCAATTTCAGCTATATGCCATTGGAAGCGATCAGTCCACGCCTGAAAGATATCATCGAGTTACGCCCCTTCCTGGGTCTACGCTCACCGATTCACACTGTGGGTCGCATGATCAACCCCTTAAACGCCCCCTATTCCATCCAGGCCATATTTCACCCTGGCTATCAGAAGGTACATCAGGAAGCTGAACAAATCCTGGGCGAAGCAGATATAGCAGTATTCAAAGGTGAAGCAGGTGAAGTTGAACGCAACCCTGATACTGAATGCACCGTGTCCTCGGTGATTAATAAAGAAATGTCAGATGAAGTCTGGCCGCCGCTGTTTGATAAACGCCATATGAAAGAAGAGATAATTGACCCTAATCGACTGGGTGCAATTTGGCGCGGCGAGGAAACTGATGAATATGCTGAAGCAGCCATAACCTCGACAGCAGCCATTGCCCTGCGCCTGATGGGTAAGGCAAGCAGTCCTGATGAGGCTATACAGCAGGCACAGGCCATGTGGCAAAAACGGGATAAAAACCGCCACTAAACAATTTACGCGCCTTCATTCTCTGAAGGCGCGTGACTATCGCCATGATCTCCCTGCTCTATATTCGACAGGGGAACCACTTCTGGCCAGTAGGCCTGTCCCCCTGCCGTCGCCTGATAGCTATCTGCCACACAGTATCCGGCCACCGCAATAAGTTCATTACCCAGGTAGATCAAGGGTATCCGGGAACGTAACCAGGGCGGTACTTCCAGTTCCTGAAACAGTTTTTTAAGACTATGGTGTCCCTGACGCCCAGCCGGTTGGATCGTTTCGCCACCTTGCCTGAAACGCACCTGTAACGACTGCGTTAATATCTGCTTAGACAACCCTGTTGTAGTGACAGGCCTCATCCTCAGCTGCTGATTCAGATTTGTGAGCAACAAGGGCCGAAGAGGAAGCCAGTCCAAAATCTTGTCCGCATCATGAACAATCGATGCAAATACATACAAATAACCTTTAAATCGGTGTAATTCACACCCACTCCAGCAAACACATGGCTGCGAATCGTCTTTTGCAGAAAGCATTTGCTGCAAAATCTGCTTTAAGATTCGCCGCGGTGGCACCGGGAACTGTTGCTGAATCACCCAAAATCGCAGCAAATTTCGCTGTCTATCTTCACTCAGATGCCCCAATCCCTTTACTGATAGAGCACCATCAGGCTGCATGACTTCATTGAGATCGATTTTAGCGAGCTGTTCAAGTAAGTCATTGTTTTCTGCCTGCTGCTGGGCCGCTATCGACAAGGTTTTCTCAATGCCAGGCCAACGCTGTTTAAGCAACGGGAAAATACGCTGTCGCAGATAATTACGATCGTAATGAACATCCTGATTACTCGGGTCATTAACCCACGTCAGGCTATGAAGCTGGGCATATTGCTCAATCTCGACACGGGTTAATGTTAATAATGGCCGTAAATGCCAGCCGGCAGAAAATCGACTGATGGCTGGCATAGAAGCCAGGCCTGCAGCACCCGCACCACGAAATAACTGAAGTAACAACGTTTCAGCCTGATCATCCTGATGCTGGGCGGTCAACAGACAGTCATGTTTGTTGATCAGCTTGGCTAGAGCAGCGTAACGAGCAATACGTGCAGCTGCCTCCGGCCCTTCACCACGTTGTGGCTGGGCATGGACAACAATAGATTGAAAGGGTATCCCCAATTGTTCACAGCTATAGGCACAATGGGTCTGCCAGTCTAAAGATGCTGCCTGTAAGCCATGGTCGACATATACGGCTCGAACAGCCAGTTGCGTACTGGCCAGGAGATGTAATAAAACCTGGGAATCGACGCCACCACTGTAGGCCAACCACCAGGTTTTAATTTGTTTTGAAGTCGCGAACTGCTTCAGTTGTTGTTGAAGTGTCTCGCCATCGAGCATCAGGAGGCTTCGTTAAACTTGCCGTAACTCATTAAGCGCTGATAACGGGTGTCCAGTAATTTATCCACTCCCATCTGCTCCAGGTTTTCCAGGCTATCGATTAATGCCTGCTTGATATTACGCGCGGTAGCATCCAGATCACGATAGGCACTGCCCAGAGGCTCATCGATGATGGAGTCAATCAACTCGAGCTCTTTCAAGCGATCTGAAGTAATGCCTAAGGCTTCTGCTGCATCCTGGGCTTTTTCAGCACTCTTCCATAAAATTGACGCACAACCTTCCGGTGATATAACCGAATAGGTGCTGTACTTCAGCATCATGACACGATCGCCTACACCAACGGCCAGCGCCCCACCCGAACCACCTTCACCTATAACGGTACAAACAATGGGCGTTTTCAGTGCCGCCATTTCGAACAGGTTGCGGGCGATTGCTTCAGACTGGCCACGTTCTTCAGCACCAATCCCGGGATAAGCACCCGGAGTATCAATAAAAGTCACCAC
>JBFFSQ010000005.1:0-35348 GCA_041572275.1 Gammaproteobacteria bacterium | reverse complement strand
GGCTGAAGAACAGGAGTGGGGCTCGCTGGTGTGGGAGTTACGTTCAGTCAATCATCGCTACCTCGACGTATTTGTCAAAATACCGGAAGAATTACGCAGTATCGAAATGCAGGTCAGGGAGCAGGTAGCCGCTGTGATCAAGCGCGGGAAAGTGGAATGTGTTTTGCGCTACAAGCCCGGTATGGCTCAGGTAGGCGAGATCGTGGTTAATGAACCGATGGTCAAGGCCGTGGTGAAAGCCACTCAGGTGGTGAACAAACAGCTGCATCAGCCTAGTGAAATGAACCTTATGGAAGTGCTGCACTGGCCCGGAGTGGTACAGGAACCAGAGCAGGATATGAAGCCCGTCATGCAAGCGGCCCTGCAGTTAATGGACAAAACACTGACCGAGCTGGTACAGACTCGTGAGCGTGAAGGTCGTCGACTGGAAGACATGGTGTTAAAGCGGCGTCAGGACATGGAGCAGATCGTCATGGCCGAAAAGGCGCGTCGCCCCGAAGTGGTTCAGCTGCATAGAGAAAAAATATTAAACCGTTTGAATGAGCTGAAGGCCGATCCGGATATGGACCGCTTTGAACAGGAACTGGTCTATTTAACACAGAAAATGGATGTCGATGAAGAGATCGATCGTCTCGGCAGTCACTTCAAGGAACTGGATGAAATATTCAAACGGGATGAGCCTGTCGGCCGACGGCTGGATTTCATCATGCAGGAACTAAACCGTGAAGCGAACACACTGGGCTCGAAATCAGTTGATATCAAGACCACTCAGGCCTCAGTTGAACTCAAGGTATTGATTGAGCAAATGCGCGAGCAAATACAGAACATTGAATAGTCATCGTCTCAGTCATGATGACTGCAATGTGGTTTCTATGTGTCATGTTTTGATCTGGGATTCTCCAAGTATTGATCATTGTTGGATATTTGAAACTTATGGTTTCGCCAGCAGGCAAAAAACAAGATTTAAAATATATAACAATAATAAGCACCCGTAACACCGTCAAATCAAATCACAATTGTCACAACCTAAAAACAACACCCAAAAAAAACCAGCGAACAAAATCGCTGGTTTTTTTAATCAAGCCAAATAAATTCGATCAGAATTTAAAATTCACCTGGGCACTCAAAATATCAACACTGGCATCATAGGTACCCACCAGGGTATGACCAAATGAAGGATCGGTGTTATTGATATCAGTATCATCAACAAACAGATGACTGTAACCAATATCAATCGACATACTGGCATCAATCTTATAACCCAGACCCAGACTCAGCCAGGTGCGGTCATGACCGGGAATACGTGGTGTACGTAATTCTGCTGAACGAATCGGTGTTTCATCATAAGCCAGACCGGCACGGTACTTCAGAGTATCACTATACTTGTAACTCATACCCACAGCATAACGCATGGAGTTGGTCCAGTCTTCCGGTGTTACGGCTGGACTCTGTACCACATTATCGAACGTCACAATCAGGTCTTCGAAATTGCTCCATTTGGTGAAAGTCATATCGGCCATCACGGCCAGTTTCGGACTCACATCACGGTAGTAGCTGACAGATAAGGTTTCTGGCAGATTTATGCTGGCAGCCACGGCAGTGTCAGAGAACAGAGAATTATAAGGATAGGGTGTTGTTGGCAGGCCACTGATAATATTTTCCAGACCCGTATACAGATTGAAATCGACATCCCCTTCCAGGTCCTGTTTTACGGACGAGCGATAAGCAACACCGAGGCGGGAGCTCTCATCCAGATCAAAAATCAGACCAAAATTCCAGCCAATGCTCCAGTCATCACCACTTAACTCCTGTGAGCTATCGGTTGCAAGCGTACCTGCAGCCGCTATACCTTCAGCCGCACAATCAGCAGGGGTTACTCCCAGGGGCGCCAATTTACCCAAACAGATCGCAGCCGAATCCAGGTGATTGGCCAGGGTCGCTTCGGCATACTGAATACTCAGACCGAAACCAATAGAAACTGTTTCAGTAGCTTTGGCTGCAAAACTGGGATTAATATTCAGCGTCATCAACTCGGACGTGGTGGCATGGTAGCGTCCGACCCAACCTTCATCATACTCGGTGGACAAACCGAAAGGTGCGGTAACTCCAACGCCAAACCACATGTCTTCACCCAGGCTTTTCGCGTAATAAAAGTTCGGCACAAAGGCAGTAGCGCCACCATCATCATCGCCACCCTGGAGAGCTCCGCCACCGAGCAATGGGTTAATGGTTGAACCGTTGTTGGTAAAATCCGCTGTTGGCGAAACGATATGGCCGGCCACGACGATCTGGGTGCCGGACAATTTGGTCATTCCCGCCGGATTAAAATAAATGGTTGAGGCATCTTCTGCACTGGCCGCTCCACCGGCAAATGCGTTACCCATACCACTGGCACTATTTTCTATTAATGCAAAGCCCGATGCCTGTACTGTAGCTGACATCCCTGCCGACATCATCGCGAGAGCGATAGCAGCGGATAACTTTCTTGCTGATATTGTCATGCTGATTTCCTATTGTTGTTATATATTCAAAATTTTTTTCATCATACCCGTGAGTAAAAATTAATCAATTTTTCAGGACTACTGTTTTTTAATTTACTCAATCACCCGCGGTTTACCATCTTCATGCACCGCCACATAAACAAGATGCGCTTCAGTGACCTTAACGGCCTCGATGCTTTCACCTCGAAAGCGCTGGGCATATACCTCGACTTTGACACGGATTGAGGTACGTCCAATCTCAAGGACTTCGGCGTAACAATTAACCAGGTCCCCCACCAGCACCGGCTTTTTAAACTCGAATGAGTCTACTGCACGTGTCACCAGGGGGCCCTTTGCGGCAATTTCGGCCGGAATGCTACCGGCGATATCCACCTGTGACATCAGCCAGCCACCAAAAATATTGCCATTCTTATTAGCATGGGATGGGACCGCGGGCAGTCGCAATACAGGAATCCTGCCTTCTGGCAAACCTGTTTCGGTCATATGCAATGACCTTCGTACATACAGTCAATGTCCGCCTTAAATCGCTCCATCACCTTCTGACGTTTCACTTTCATGGTGGGTGTAATTAAGCCATCGTCCACCGTCCATTCATCAAGTATCAAGGTAACCTGGCGAATTTTGGCATAACCAGGAAAGGCATCCAGGCGGTCAGCTATACGCTGTATAACGACTTTGTGAACATGCTTACTAGTCAGAGCATCAGGTGCATCGGGATGAATACTAAGCGACACCGCCAATCGGCTCCATTCCTCATGGTTGAGCACAATCAGGGCCGTCAGGAAGGGCTTGGCTTCACCAATGATCATCACCTGCTCAAACAAAGGATCAAGGGCAATGGCCATTTCCATATCATTCGGTGGCACTTTCTCACCATTAGCCAACACGATGATATCTTTCAGGCGTCCGGTGATATAAATGTGATTCTTGTCATCGATGCTGGCCTTATCACCGGTGCGCAACCAGCCATCCTCGGTAAAGGTATCGGCGGTAGCCTGTTCATTCTTCCAGTAGCCCAGCATGTTACTGTCACTTTTGCTTTGCAGCTCATCATGCTCACCGATGCGTACCTCAACGCCGGGCAAGACCGTCCCGATACTGGCGGGAATATTATCCTCCGGGCGATTCACAGATATAACCGGACTGGCCTCGGTCAAACCATAGCCCTGCACCAGGGGTAATCCCAAACCAATGAACAGCCGTGCCACTTCTTCGGAAAGAGCAGCTCCTCCGCAAATAGCCAAAGACAAACGTCCGCCAAGCTTTTCCAGCACCTTACCGGCCACCAGTTTATTGAGCGCTGGCCACATAAGAATTTTCGGTTGCCAGCCAGCCTGGCCCTGCTCATACTGGAATTTTGCCCAACCAACATTCACTGCCATTTTGAATAGACGACGCGCTAATGGTGGCTTTTCTTTCAAACCATCCTGAATCTTGGCATATACACGTTCATAAATGCGTGGAACAGAAATGAGCACGGTAGGCTTGATGCTGATCAGGTCTTCACCCAGCTGCGGAATGGAACGGGCATAGGCGACTTCTGCACCCACCACCATCGGCAAATAATAGCCTGCAGTTCGTTCCAGCATATGGGATAAGGGCAAAAAGGACAGAAAGACCTCGGAATCGGTCCAGCGGTGACACTGTCCTGCAGCAAAGGTGTTAGTCAGAATATTTTTATGGGACAGCATCACGCCCTTGGAGCGACCGGTAGTCCCCGAGGTATAAACAATACTGGCCAGTTCTTCAGGAGCAGATTCATTGGCCTGCAATTCACCGCGCAATCCAAACAGCCAATCGGCAAGAGACTCCAGGTGCGGGTCGTTGGGTTCATCATCCTCGGATATGCGCTTGATACTGATGATGCGTTTCAGACTACCCAGATCAATATCACTAGCCAGCAGACGCTTCCACTGGGACTTTTCCTGTACAAACAACAGCTGTACATCAGCATGATTGATGATATAGGCGACATTTTCAGGCCGATCATCCACATACAGGGGTACAGTGACCAGCCCCATGCCCAAAGCCGCCTGGTCAAACACGACCCACTCACGGCAGTTACGTAGCATCACTGCCACCCGGTCACCGGGTTTCAGGCCTTCTTTGGCAAACCCTGCCTGCCAGCGTGCAATCTCTATGGCCATTTCATTCCAGGTCGTAGCCGTCCAGTGCTGACTGGCAATATCGTATTGCTGGTAGGCGACCTTCTCAGGACTCAGTCTTAAGCGCTCTCGAAACAGCTCGGGCAGGGTTGTTGCTTGTTCATTTGAAATTATCGTTACTTCCATCGACATTTAATCCTGTATTTCTTTTTTTCTTGTTATTTGTTTAGTGACAGCCACCACAAACGCCAGCGTAAACCGATTTCTGTTGTATAGCCGGATTCTACAAACCGAATCATACCATTACCATCAATAATAAAGCTCGATGGGACGGCATTGACACCATAAACATGAGCCCACTGACCTTCATCATCCACCAGAACCGGCATATCCAGATTTTCCTGGCGCATATATTCAGCTACCGCCTGTGCGCCTTCTGACCAGGACGCAATAGTTATCACTCGTTGATCCTCAGCGATGGCCGCAATATTACTATTTTCCATCCTGCAGACCGGACACCAGGTCGCCCAGAAATGCACCAGCACGGGTTGGCCACGATAATTGGACAAATTGACCGCCTCACCATTCAATAACTGGCCGTGAATAACCGGAGCCTCACCCTGAACAGCGTCACGTAACTGGTAGGCACGAATCGCCACAAATACCAGCACGATCAGGCACAGCTGCAGAAGCCAGCTCAGCCAGCGGTGCTGCTTCAGAAAAGCAGTCAACATCGTGTAATGATGTCTGATATTGGATATCCTCACTGGCTCAGGGGGCCGTCGCGGTAAATACCGCCCGTACTGGAGCTGGATAACCCTCGATGGTCAACGCTGGGTTGTCTGGATCGAGGAAATCAGCCAGCGACTCGAAATTCATCCATTCAGTAGCTCGCTGCTCTTCTGTGGATGTAGCACTAACATCCACGCATTGCACATTTTTAAAACCGCTGCGCTGCAACCAGAGTTCCATCGCCACAGGACTGGGAATAAACCAGACATTGCGCATCTTGCCATAACGACCTTCGGGAACCAGCACCTGCTGAGCATTACCTTCGACAACCAGGGTTTCCAGCACCAGTTCTCCGCCCGGCCTCAGACAATCACGCAGCTGTAGCAAATGATCGATAGGTGAACGTCGATGATAGAGCACGCCCATGGAAAACACCGTATCGAAAGCATGCAATTTCTCGGGCACTGACTCGATACCCAGTGGTAACACATGCAATGGATAATCCCCCATAAAGTGCCGTACTGCCTCGTACTGCATCACAAACAGCGCCGATGGATCAATACCAATGACCAGCTTCGCCCCCTCACCCAGCATTCGCCAGCCATGATAGCCATTACCGCAACCCACATCCAGTATGGTACGCCCTTGCAAAGGCTGGATATGCGATTTCAGACGCTCCCATTTCCAGTCCGATCGCCACTCGGTATTAATGTCTACTCCATGCAGATTATAGGGCCCCTTGCGCCAGGGCATGAGCTGCTTCAGCAGGGCTTTCAACTGCTCATGCTCACTTTCAGACAGCGGCTCAGCCGCGGCTGATATCGCAGATGTATCCAGACTGCATTGATGAGCCGGCAATCTGGGTAACTGGGCAATGACCTGCTGCCATTGTTCCAGCTTGCCATGGCGTTCAAGACTCAGGCCTTTCATGATCTGATCAGGCAAAATTTCTAGCCAGGGCTCCAACGGTGTATCTTCCATAGCATCGAACAGGTCATCATATTTCATGATTTAAGTGCCAACATGGAGACAAAATTAAAACACTGGAACCAGACCATACTTTGATCAAAACCAGCATCACGAAAACGCTGCTGATGATCGGCCACGGATTCCGGGATCAGCACATTATCCAGTGCCGTGCGTTTTTGACTGATTTCAAGTTCACTATAACCATTGGCTTTTTTAAATTCATGATGCAACTCGGTCATCCACTGCTGTTCAGCTTCTGCAAAACAGATTTTCTCAGACACCAGTAAAATTCCGCCCGGCCTCATCCCGGCATATATTTTTTTAAGTAGTTCAAGACGATCATCACGGGCAATAAATTGCAGGGTGAAATTCATAATGACAATAGACGCATCATTAATAGCAATATCCCGAATATCGGCACAGATCACTTCCACCGGCACCTGAGCATGATCCGCCTGTATGTATTCACGACAGCGCTCGATCATGGCTTCGGAATTATCAACCGAAATGATGTTAATCCCCTCCGCATCAATGGCATGGCGCATGGCCAGGGTGACTGCACCCAGCGAGCAACCAAGGTCATAACAACGGCTATTGGGCTGGGCATAACTGCGCATCAGCACGGGAATCATGGACAGCAGCGTACTGTAGCCGGGTACAGAACGACTGATCATATCCTGGAATACTTGCACCACCGAATCGTCAAACACAAAATCGGTTATGGCTTCAAGTGGCTGCGCATAGAGCGCATCCTGGGCGCTAGGTTTTCTCGTCATTAACTTTTATTACATCAAAACAGATGGCTGTATATTTTACACTTTTTCAGGTATAAATATCCTCACTCTTCCCCCAGCTCATGTATCACCATTGGGATTTATTGTTTTATTATGAGCCTGTACCAATACCCCCAGCTTTACGCTGTACATCTTGAAGAAGCTTCCGCACTCAACCAGAACCTGTTCGATGGATTCATGAATCATATCGATGATGAAGACATACGCCGCAGCCATTATTTTGATGGCCGCTACGAGAATATTTATATCGGCAGCGATAAAATCCCTGAAATCACGACGATACTCGAGCAAGTCATTCACTATGCCAGCCAGATTCTTCAACGCCCTGAAAACCAGTTAAAAGCCGGACTCTGGTTCAACGCCATGGGTCATGGACACACTACCACCGCCCATCGCCACGATGATGACGATGAACTGCTATCAGCGGTGTATTATGTGCGCATACCCGAAAACTCAGGCGAACTGATCTTATCGGATCGTAACTTCGCTACCCACGTCACCCCGCAAGAGGGCATGTTTGCCTTTTTTCCACCAGATATGATGCATGAAGTTACCGAGAACAAAAGCCAGGACATGCGCTTATCCCTGGGCATTAATATTGGGCCTAAATGAAAGATGGTTGATGGTTGATGGTTGATGGTTGATGGTTGATGGTTGATGGTTGATGGTTGATGGTTGATGGTTGATGGTTGATGGTTGATGGTTGATGGTTGATGGTCAAAATGATTGTTTTTTGTTCATCGACTGTCATATGTTAATTTTGCTTTGTACTACTAACCATTAACAATAAACCACCAACCTTCTATGTTTTTTAACCATAAACTACCAACTATTAACGACTAACAATTCCTTTTCCCAAAATTTGTCATTGTTCTGCAACATTCTTTGCCGAAAATACCGGCATGACAAAAGAAGAGGACAGAGACGATGCATATGAACAATGCACGGGATACACATCAAACCACACATATCCCACAACAAGAGTTACAGACTTGCGAGAATAATTCACTATCGAATCATTTTGACGATCGTATGGATCAATTGATCGATATCGCCGAACAACTGATTCTGCGTAAAGGTGTTTTCCATCTGGGAATACATTTCTCCAGCAGCCAGTTAATCTGCTGGACGCTAGATAATCCTTACAGTTTTCAGGTATACACGGCTGATGAAGTGTTCGCCGATCATTTCATGCGTCTGTTTGCACCGCTGGATTCAAAACTTCATACCTGTATTGCCAAACAGCATGTTCGCCCTATCCTGCGATCGATGAAATGGCTGCGGCAGCGAAAAGATGGCAGCGAGTTACGCAATGCGTCCCTGCATATGATGAACGGCCACATCGGCCTGAGTTTTGCCTGTGATGATACCCGCTACATCAATTTCAAGGACTTCATCTTGCCTTTTCAGGCGACCAACGGCTAAGCCATCAGGACCAGCCGGTCGCCTCGGTCACCCCTTTTCCAAGATCAGCCGGTGAACGAACGGTGGTAACACCGGCACGTTCCAGGGCCTGGAATTTCTCTTCAGCAGTTCCCTTACCACCGGCGATAATGGCACCGGCATGTCCCATGCGCTTGCCTTTAGGTGCTGTTCCACCGGCGATAAAAGCGGCTACCGGCTTACTGACATTGGTCTGAATGAATTCAGCTGCTTCTTCTTCGGCAGTACCACCAATCTCACCGACCATCAAAATGGCTTCTGTATCTGGATCTTCTTCGAACAGTTTCAGGCAATCAATAAAATTGGTGCCTGGAATTGGGTCACCACCGATACCAATGCAGGTGCTCTGACCATATTTCAGGTCACTGGTCTGTTTGACAGCCTCGTAAGTCAAGGTGCCGGAACGCGATACTACACCGACCTTACCGGGCATGTGAATCTCACCGGGCATGATACCAATCTTACATTCACCGGGGGTAATGATGCCTGGACAATTCGGACCTATGAGGCGCGCACCGGCACTGTCTACGGCAATTTTCGCTTCCAGCATATCCAGTGTCGGAATACCTTCGGTGATACATACGATTAATTCAATACCGGCATCTACCGCTTCCAGAATCGAATCTTTACAAAAGGCTGCGGGCACATAAATAACAGAGGCCGTAGCGGCGGTATTGGTCACCGCCTCTTTCACTGTATTAAACACTGGCAAATCAAGATGCGTCTGCCCACCT
Organism: Gammaproteobacteria bacterium; assembly: GCA_041572275.1. GTDB lineage: Bacteria > Pseudomonadota > Gammaproteobacteria > SZUA-229 > SZUA-229 > JBFFSQ01. The sequence goes on along the minus strand of JBFFSQ010000005.1, from coordinate 26,070 downwards.
TTGCCCGGTGTCACGCCACCCACCATCTGAGTGCCGTAAGCTATGGCCTGTTCGGAATGGAACGTGCCTTGCTTGCCGGTAAAGCCCTGACAAATCACTTTGGTATCTACATTGATCAGTACACTCATTGTGCACCTCCGGCAGCAGCTACTGCTTTTTGTGCCGCCTCGGTCAGACCATGCGCCGAAATGATATTCAAATCACTTGCCTCCAGTATCTTGATGCCATTTTCGGCATTATTGCCTTCCAGTCTCACCACCACGGGAACCTCGATGCCGACTTCTTCGACCGCCCCAATAATGCCTTCAGCAATCAGGTCACAACGCACGATGCCACCGAAAATGTTAACCAGCACCGCCTTTACATTGGCATCAGATAGAATAATTTTAAACGCCTCGGCGACACGCTCTTTGGTCGCACCACCACCGACATCCAGGAAGTTAGCCGGTTCACTGCCATGGAGTTTGATCAGGTCCATAGTCGCCATGGCCAGTCCAGCTCCGTTCACCATGCAGCCAATGGTGCCATCCAGCGAGATATAATTCAGGTCCCACTCCTTGGCGCGATTTTCACGTTCATCTTCCTGGGTTGAATCACGCATTTCAACCAGCTCAGGCTGGCGATAGAGTGCATTATCATCAACATTAATTTTGCCATCCAGACACAACAGCTGGCCTTCCTGGGTTACCACCAGAGGATTGATTTCCACCAGGGCCAGGTCTTTTTCCATGAACAGTTTCGACAGACCGATTAATAACTGGGTGAATTCCCTCACCTGAGTGCCTTCCAGGCCCAGCCCGAACGCCAGCTTTCGACACTGGTAGGGCATCAGCCCGAGCATGGGATCTACCGTGGTGCGCAATATTTTCTCCGGGGTTTCCGCCGCCACTTTTTCAATTTCCATGCCGCCTTCTGTAGACGCCATAACCACCACGCGACGTGTGGCACGATCAATAACCGCACCCACATACAGCTCACGATCAATATTACAGGTTTGCTCGATCAGCACATGATGAATAGGCTGGCCATCTGCGCCTGTCTGATAAGTAACCAGGCGCTTGCCAATCATCTGACCAACCTGATGCGCCGCATCCTCCGCATTATCGACAATGTGCACACCACCGGCCTTACCTCGACCACCGGCATGGACCTGAGCTTTCACAGCCCAGCGTTCACCACCCAGTGAAGCCAGTACTGCTGGCACATCACCAGCTGCACTCACTACACAATTCTTGGGTACTGGCATGCCATAGGCAGCAAATAAATGTTTTGCCTGGTATTCATGTAAATTCATTGCGTCATATCCGCTGTTGTGATTTTCTCACGTTGTCGTTTTTAGATAGATCACTGCAAACACGCTTAGTGCTGCACAATATTTGCCCGAAGAATATCGCGGCCCGGACCCTTCCTACAACTTATTTATAAATAATATGAATTAGCGACGTCGGGTACGGGCTATATGAATAGCATTACCATTCACTGCAAGGACAGCTTCATGCAAAGACTCTGACAGAGTTGGATGGGCAAAGGTCATCAGACCAATATCCTCAGCACTGGCTTCCATTTCCATTGCAATTACCGCCTGTGCCACCATCTCTGATGCCTGTGGCCCAATAATGTGGACCCCCAGAATCCGATCACTGTCACCTTGAGACAGTACCTTCACCATGCCGTCGCTAGCGCCCATAGCACGAGCACGGCCATTGGCCGCAAAAGGAAATGTACCTACCTTGTAATTTTCACCCGCTGTTTTCAAATGCTGTTCAGTTTTACCGACCCAGGCAATTTCCGGGTGGGTATAAATGACAGATGGAATGAGATCATATTTTACTTCAGCAAAATTACCGGCTATCAGCTCCGCTACCATGACACCTTCTTCTGAACCCTTATGGGCCAACATGGGTCCACGTACTACATCCCCAATCGCATAGACGCAGGGCAAAGATGTTTCACACTGATCATTAACATGGATATAGCCCCGCTCATCCAGTAACAGACTCGCTTCTTCATCAAACACATTATCAATGTTCGGTCGCCGTCCTACGGCTACAATCAACTTATCGAACACTTCGGTACGATCACCATCAGCATCCTGATACTGCACATGTACCTGACCCTTCTTGATCTCGGTTTTCATTAACCGAGCATTCAAACGAATATCCAGGCCCTGCTTTTTGAAAATTCGCAAGCTATCCCGTGACACCTGTTCATCAGTCATAGTGAGGAAGGTTTCCTGCGCTTCCAGCATCACCACATCTGAGCCCAGGCGATTCCAGACACTGCCTAACTCTAACCCAATTACACCGGCGCCAATAACCCCCAGTCGTTTCGGCACCTCAGTAAATGCCAGCGCACCAGTTGAGTCGACAATCAAACCATCAGTTAAAGGTGCGGCGGGAATATCAATGGATGACGAGCCGGTCGCAATAATGATTTTTTCCCCTTCAATAACCTTCGTCTCATCGGCACTGACACATTCAACTCTACGATTGGCCAGTAATCGACCACGCGCCTTGATCCAGTTCACCTTATTGGACTTGAACAGCCCTTCAATGCCACGAGTCAAGTCACTCACCACCTGGTTTTTTCTCGCCATCATGGCATCGAGATTCAGAGTCACTGACTTCGTCTGGATGCCATGATCAGCCAGTTCACCCTGGGCACGTGAATATAATTCCGATGATTCCAGTAATGACTTGGATGGAATACAACCCACATTGAGACAGGTGCCTCCCAGTGCGAACTCACCATCAGAATTGACCCAGTTATCAACACACGCGGTATTCAGCCCCAATTGCGCACAACGTATAGCAGCTACATATCCAGCAGGACCCGCACCTATGATTACCACATCGTATTTTTTAGACTTAGACATTGTTCTATCCACAATTTATTGTCATATTTTTAATCGGATACTGAACAGGACACAGAAACGATTAGCGGAAATCAGACACCAATAATCATTCGTGCCGGATCTTCCAGACTGTCCTTGATGGTTACCAGAAACTGCACAGCCTCACGGCCATCGATGATGCGATGATCATAAGACAGGGCCAAATACATCATAGGCCGTGCCACGATCTCACCATTTTCAACCACTGGCCGTTGCTGAATCTTATGCATACCCAATATGCCACTTTGCGGTGGATTAAGAATTGGTGTAGACATCAATGAGCCAAACACACCGCCATTGGACAAACTAAAAGTACCGCCACTGAGTTCTTCAATCGTCAAGCTGTTGTTTTGTGCCTTTTCAGCATACTCAGCGATTGCCTTTTCAATTTCTGCCAGACTCATCTGATCGGCATCACGTAATACAGGCACCACCAAACCACGTGGTGATGACACGGCCACGCCGATATCAAAATAACCGTGATAAACAATATCATTACCGTCGATAGATGCATTGACTGCTGGAAAACGCTTCAAGGCTTCGATACTGGCCTTGATGAAAAATGACATAAAGCCGAGACGTATGCCGTACTGCTTTTCAAACGTGTCCTGGTATTTTTTACGCAAATCCATGACAGGCTGCATATTCACTTCATTGAAAGTCGTCAGAATGGCTGCGGTTTGCTGAGCCTGCACCAGTCGCTCAGCTACTCGTGCACGTAAACGCGTCATCGGTACCCGGCGCTCGATGCGCTCCATAGACTCGTCAATTACCGGCACATTTGCCTCCATAACAACGGCCTCGGATACATGTGTTTCTTCAACAGGTGCGGTCTTTGCAGTCGCCAGATATTGCTGTACATCTTCTTTCAGTATTCGACCATCACGGCCAGTACCACTTACCTGTGACACATCAAGACCATGCTCCATCATCATTTTTTTCGCCGAAGGTGTCACTACAATCTGGTCTTTGCCTTCAGCTGGCTCGGCCTCTACTACCTTTTTTGTTTTCGCTGGTACCGAGTCTGAAACTACAGCCTTTTCATCGATACGAGCAATCAGCTGCTCGGCTGTCACTATCGCACCAACAGATTCGATAATTTCACTGATGACACCATCCACCGGTGCCGGTACCTCGAGCACGACCTTATCAGTTTCAATATCCACCAGCGACTCATCACGCTTGACCGGATCACCTACCTGCTTATGCCAAATCACCACTTCGGCATCAGCAACAGACTCAGGTAAACTCGGTACTTTGACTTCTATAGTCATGATGTCTTCTCAACTTATTGAATGTCAATATCCAACGCTTCTGCAATCAGCGCTTTCTGTTGTTTGGCATGTACGATATACGAACCCACCGCCGGTGCCGCCGATGGTTCACGTCCCACATACCTGACCTGGCATGGATGATTCAGTTTTGCAGCGAATCGAGGTTCAAAATAATCCCATGCCCCCTGGTTTTTAGGTTCTTCCTGACACCAGATCAATTCTTTTGCGTTGATATAGGGCTGTAATGCAAAGTTTAATGAATCCACCGGAAATGGGTAAAGTTCCTCAATACGGATAATCGCAGTGTCGTGCTTTTCCGCCAGGCGTCGATGTTCCAGCAAATCATAATAGACCTTACCGCTACACATGATCACCCGCTCCACCTGATGATCATCGAGGTCATCAATTTCCGGTAGCACATGCTTGAATCGGCCCTCGGTCAGATCTTCCAGTGTGCTCACGGCAAGCTTATGACGCAGCAGACTTTTTGGGGTCATCACAATTAATGGCTTACGGTAATTGCGAATCATCTGACGCCGCAGCAAATGAAATATCTGTGATGGGGTACTGGGCACACATACCTGAATATTTTCCTGAGCACACAATTGAAGATATCGCTCCAGTCGGGCCGAGGAATGCTCCGCACCCTGCCCTTCAAAGCCATGGGGTAAAAACATCACCAGCCCACATAAACGCCCCCACTTTTGCTCACCAGCACTGATAAACTGGTCAATCACAACCTGGGCATTATTGGCAAAATCACCAAACTGCGCCTCCCAGATCACCAGGGTTTCCGGTTCTGCTGTCGCATAGCCATATTCAAACGCCAGTACAGCTTCTTCTGAAAGAATTGAATCTATTACCAGAAAATTTGCCTGCTCATCACTGATATTACGCAGGGGAACATAGCCAGTGCCATCAATCATGTTATGCCAGACTGCATGGCGATGAAAAAATGTTCCCCGACCACTGTCCTGTCCCGACAGGCGAACAGCAAAGCCTTCCATCACCAGACTGGCATAGGCCATAGTTTCAGCATAGCCCCAGTCCAGCGGTAATGCGCCAGCTGTCATTTTATGACGGTCGGTCATGATTTTCTCGACACGTGGCTGCAATTCGAAACCTTCTGGCATATGCTCCAGCCGTGCCGACAACTCCCGTAGTTGATCCAGGCTAATGCGGGTATCAGCAGGATCGCTATGACTGGTATTTTCATAGGGATCCCAGCTCACATGAAATTCATGTTCCACCTGATCGCTATCAAGAATCTCTGGCACCACACAGTGACCGGCATCCATATTACCGCGATAGTCAGACACCATGGCTTCAACGCTCGCCTCATCAATGAGCCCTTCAGTCACCAACTTGTCAGCATACAGACTACGTGTGGTATTCAGTGCGTAGATTTTTTTGTACATCATCGGCTGCGTGACAGCCGGTTCATCCGCTTCATTATGACCATGCCGTCGATAACACACCATATCGATCACCACGTCTTTGAAGAAAGTATTGCGATAATCCACCGCTACCTGTGTTGCCAGTATCGCGGCTTCCGGGTCATCAGCATTAACATGTAAAATCGGTGCATTCACCATTTTCGCCACGTCGGTACAGTAGTAAGCGGAACGGACATCTGCAAGATTACTGGTGGTAAAACCAATCTGGTTATTAACGACAATATGTATTGTGCCTTTGGTAGAAAAGCCACGCGACTGTGACATTTGCAGTGTTTCCATCACCACACCCTGCCCAGAAAAAGCAGCATCACCATGCACCTGCACCGGCAGTACTTCTATTCCTTTCTGATCACCGCGACGCTCCTGACGGGCACGTACTGAACCTTCGACCACTGGTGCTACAATTTCCAGATGCGATGGATTGAATGCCAGTGCCAGATGCACAGGCCCACTGGGTGTTTGCATATCTGATGAAAAACCCATGTGATATTTAACATCACCGGAGGCATCACCATTGGACTTGCGGCCTTCAAATTCCATGAACAACTCATAGGGGGTTTTGCCCATGATATTGACCAGCACATTCAGTCGTCCGCGATGAGCCATCCCCATCACCACTTCCTTCATACCATAAGTACCTGCACGCTGAATCAGCTCATACAAGACGGGTATCAGGGTTTCACCACCTTCCAGTGAAAAGCGTTTCTGCCCTACATATTTTGTATGTAGATATTTCTCCAGTCCTTCTGCGGCTGTCAGACGCTTGAGTATCATCAGTTTCTGCTCTGAATCTAGACGGGCCTCCCCTCTGACACTCTCCATGCGATGCTGTACCCAGCGCTTTTCCTGGGTCTCGGTGATGTGCATATATTCCACACCGAGACTGCCGCAGTAGGTACGACGCACAATGTCATAAATTTCACGCAAGCTGGCCTGCTCAGGCCCAAACAGAGAACCGGTACTAAACACCGTGTCCAGATCAGCTTCGGTTAACAAGTGAAAACGCAGATCCAGTTCTTCCACTTCAGGTTTTGTATGGCGATTTAACGGATCGAGATTGGCATGTTGATGACCACGGAAACGATAAGCATTGATCAGTTGCAACACCTGCACCTGTTTGCGTTCGTATTCGAGATTAACACTAACAGCTGGCTTTCGTGCAACCGCCTGGATGCCGCCCTTGCGAGCGGTTAGGCGTCTGAACTGCTGGCGTACTTCATCATGGGGGATATCATCAGCAGCGCCATTGACTCGCGGCAGAGTTTCAAAATAATCACGCCAATGACTTTCGACTTCATTCGGGTTGCGTAAATAGATTTCATACAGGCCCTCTACCCAGGCTGCGCTTCCAGCATCCAGCATGGAGCTATCCCAAAACGCCTGCATGTTCATTTTATTATTTTTCACCATGCACCCTGTTCAGATTTCCCGACTGATTGGCATTTAGAAATCACTGAACTCGATTCGTTCAGATATCACAAAGACTAATACTACTATCTATAGTCCATTTTGCAGTATTTATTCGAAAAATAAACAGTGCGTATTAAAAATATCTGTCGCGGCACCAACGATTATTCGCATAGGAAAACCGCCTCATAAAAATCCATGAAAACAGAATCGCGCACTAGATGAAAAAAGATCGACAGACAAACTAAACCTGGCCGGATATCAGCCAGCTTTGATGTTCATCGATCAGATGTTGCAGTGGCAGGAACAAGGGTTGTGGTAAATTGAGGACAGGATACCAGGCCCACTCTGAATCAGCCTCAGATTTTATATTAGACAGCTCATCGTCTGTATTTTCGGCACGGACATACAATGTCACCGAATGCCGCTTGTCATCTGGAAAAATATTATTGGTATAGGGCCCCTGTTGCAGCTGCTGTATTTGTAAACCGGTTTTCTCCTGCACTTCACGTCGCGCCGCATCAAAAATGGTTTCCGATGTTTCCAACCAACCACCGGGCAACTGCCAGCTATCGATACCTGGCGGTTTCCTGCGACGACCTAACAGCAATCGGCCCTTGTTGATGACAACTACGGCGACACCGACCCGAGGAAATTGATCCATCATTGAATGTGATATCTGCTGCACTCTGGTTTCTGCCTTAGCCACCACCCGGTTTACTCAATACAGCGAGCTTTAATCATAGCGATTAAACTACAGTTGCAACTGTTGCTGATTCAGTGCCAGATAAAGCAAGCCGGCAATACTAATCGCATCAGTCAACCGACCATCCTGCGCCATGGCGATAGCCTCTGCCAGTGGTAGTTTCATCAACTCAATATCTTCGGTGTCTTCCAGCGCCTGCTCACTGATACTTAAACCCTGCGCCAGAAATACGTATCCAGCCTCATCAGTGATTGAATTCGATGTGTGCAAATGCAGGATCTGACGTATACGGCTGGCACGCAAACCGGTTTCCTCTTCCAGTTCACGCAAGGCAGTCACCTCAGGTTTTTCACCCAGTGGCGAGCCACCCATGGGAATTTCCCAGGACCAGGTGTTCAAGGTATAACGATGCTGACCAACTAGCCAGGTATTACCGTCATCATCAACGGGAATAATGCCTACCGCCTGGCTCTTGAAACAGACTTTGCCATAGATTCCCGGCTTTCCCGCCGGATTGAGCACATCATGATGCTGGAGTTGAATCCACGGATTATCGTAGACGGTCTTTGTGGCCAGCGTCTGCCAGGGATTGGTTCTGTTTTTTGAGCTGGACATAATTACGCCCGAGGGGATTCACTCCTCGTCCGGTTCCAGGCCGTTTCGATGGGTATCGTTGATGCGGATCAGGAGTGATTTGAAGGGAATGACACGCTCATCCAGGTCACGAATTATATCCATGAATCTCAGATCGCCTGTACGCCAGCAGTAGCTACCATCAAGCATCCCGTCATAGACACCTTTCAAAGATTCTTCGATTTCATCAATAAATTGGGTGGCCTGGCCCATACCATCTTCATCAAATTCAATGGCCGCTCGCACTTCTTCGATTTCATAAAGGGCATCTTTGACCAATGCCACATACTCTTCTACTGTTTTTGCTCGTCTCATAACAGACCTTTATTCAACTTTTCTTCGATCGCCGTTTCGGTCGAGCTTTATACGCCATCACTGACTGCATCACAAGGTTATAGGGCACTTCCTCGATGCTGCCATACGCTTCAATCGCACCAGTGATCACCTGATGAACATCATCGACAGACTCAACCGTATCGTTACCATCCACCAGTTTCTTCAGTCCTATCAGCCCGCCATTCTGCACCCGAATTTCTTTGTTATGGGGTAATGGCCCGTCGATATCATTAATTTTAAACACGAATCGTGTCTGCTTTCTTAATTTATCCAGCAACACGGTACACTGCCGCTGCGCCGATGCCGATTGGCAGGCCGCACCATGCCGATCAGCCAACCTGAACATGTGACTCTGCGAACAGCTGCACTGTAAAGAACACAGCGCCTTCTCAAACATACAACGCAGTTCATTGATGCGGTTGTAGGTTTGTTTATATTCATTCTCATCCATCGATTTCAACCTGGGGGAAAAGCAAGGTCTTACTTTTCATGCTCCATGACAATGGGCTGTTCACGTTTTTCCATTAACTGTTCTTCGGCACTAAGCTTATTATCAGCAAAAATCACTTTGATCGTTGCTGCATCGCCTTCCGCCTGCTGAGCCCGTTGTTCACGTGCAAAGTTTTTGGCTTCCTTGAAAGACTCAAACTCATTGATCAGATCCAGTTGTTTCAGCATCGCCAGCTCGGCGTTCTGCATTCGATATACGTAATATGGCATTCTTGCACCTGCGAAATATAACCAAGTAAATTAGTCGGGTATTATACCCATATCTAGCGATGACAGCAAAACCTTACTGACAACGAGGCTGCATGTGACAAAATTAGGCTATAATGCAACGATATTTTAACTAGACAGGCTTAGCAGTATGGATCCTGAATTATCTAAAGAACATCGTATTCTGGTCACCATGAGACAGGTTCTCGCCAGTGTTATTCGCGACATTACCCCTAAAAATGGTATGCGTCACCCACTCAGCGAACAGACCATGGAAGACGTGCGCCAGTGCTTTAACCTGATTGCGTCCCGTGAAAAAGAAATCAACGAAGAAGCAGGCATGCCCAGCCAGCATCGTCCACAGTATGTGGATGATAACACCAGCGCTAAAGTCGTGAAGCTGCACACACCCAGCAGCTCAAAAGACAACGATCAGTAATTGCTGTCGTCTCCCGGATACTCACATCGGTATCCGGGCATTCAGCCCACCAGACCCGTATCAGTAACGAAACCCTCTCACACGCTGATTCATGCAATCATGAACAATCGATTGCTTCACCGTCGTATCTGCTATAGTTTTGAATTCAAAATTATAATTAATATTGCCCAGGCACTGCCGAGGACACCCACATGATACAGTCCAAAACGTTATTACTGGCCTCGCTTACCACGCTTCTGATTGCTATACCCACCCTTTCACAAGCTGAGTCGAGCCCCTTCCGCGGCCCCATTCCATTCTCAACTTTTGATGCGGACGGCAACGGCATGATCAATGAGCAGGAATTTAATCGCGCTCATAAACAACGTGCTGCACAACGTGAAGCAGATGGCCGTCCCATGCGACGCCAACCACCGTCATTCAAATCCTTTGATAGTAATGGGGACCAACAGATTTCACCCGATGAACTCGCCGCCGGACAGAGTGGCCGCCAATTAGAACGTGGCAGTCTGGAGAAATACGACAACATTGGTCGAGGCAGTAACATGCCGGACTTCGCTGAATTCGATCTGAACACCGATGGATGGATCACTGAAAACGAACTGGACGAAGCACGTGCGCAACGTATCAGTGAACGGGCTGGTCAGGGCTATTTAATGCGTAACATCGCTCAGGCACCTGCTTTCTCAACTATCGACAGCAACCACGACGGTAAAATCAGCAAGAAAGAGTTTTCTGACCACCAGGCCAGCCATATGAAGCAATCAGCAGGTGGCTCCGGAATGGGCCGAAACATGCCCAGCTTTGCTGATTTTGATCGCAACAGTGATGGTCGCATCAGCGAGAAGGAACTGAATGAAGGTCGTGCCCTGCGCATCAGTGAACGTGCGGCTAAGGGTTTCAGAATGCGTGGTTTGTCATCGGCCCCATCATTCAAAGAAATTGACAGCGACGGTAACGGCAGTATCAGCCAGGATGAATTTGCCGCCCATCAGGCTCAACACCGACAACGACGCTAAGCAGCTACAAAAAAGCCCGCGATAGCACGACTATGACTATCGCGGGCTTCATTGCAAAGCCTAAAGGGACTCGCCTCAGTTCACCGGCAGTTTTTCGCGCAGGGCATCCCGGTCAAACCACCAACTGTCACCGACGATGACATCCAGTATTGAACCCATACGTGGCAGGAACACCTCAGGGTCTTTCAACTCCATCTTTTCCATCCAGAAGTCCAGTGCCTCCTGTGACTTCACATCACCATGGCGCTGAGCCACTTTGGCAATCAGGTTCGTGGTCAGGAAACTCAGGCTGTTATGCTTCTCTTCATCTTCGGTACGCAAACCGACGATATAGTGCGCAGTAGCCGCAGCTACCGCAGCGCCATCGGAATCAGCCGGCGTTTCATCCACAACATAACTAAGCATAACGATGGTTTGCTCGGGATCAACCGGATAGGTAATCGACAGCCAGACACCATGAGCCAGGGCCAGTATCGACGCCGGCTGATCAGTCTGATACAGGATGTCGCAAGCTTCAACAGCCTCGGACCAGAGCTCTTTTTCAACAAAAATATCGAAGGCCCGTTTGGCTTCATTCCAGGCTTCTTCATTACGCTCCAGACCTAACAGCGCATTGGATTTCTCCAGGTAAATTCGAGCACGGGCTTCATCCGTGGCTTCTGCAGGCAGGGCCAGAAAATGCTGCTCGGCCTGCCGCAGCTGGTTTTCCAGATACTTACGTGCGCTTTCCTCATCCGAGGCTTCCAGCACACCCTGTTCCAATTTGATTTTTGCTTCGTCAGTCATAACTTTTCACTTCTATCATCCGGTCAGGCTTTTTACACATAGTATACCCGACATACAACACACTAATTCTGTGGAAACCTGCGACTCACTAACTTGGCCGTGGACTGGCCACGGCTAAAAGTGACTCCATTTCAGCCAAGCGCTGTCGTGCAGTTTCCGGTACCGACCCATCCTGATCCAGCCGCTCAATTAACTCAACAGCCTGCTGACATAGCATAACCTGCTGTTCAGGGTTAAATAACTGCATAGCCATGCGAACATTATCCACAGATTCGCTCAACAGGACAGCCACCAGCTCCGACTCGTCAATCACCGAATCCGGTCGAATCAGATCACCCACCAGGGGATATTCCAGCAGCGAAAAATGCGCCTGTCGCGCCTGTTCTTCATCACGTAGTTTTGAATGCGCCTGAGCATCTTCTCCAACGCCTTTCCACATGGCCTGCATGATTGACTGCAGCAGGCGCTTGATCATGCCCTTGAGCTCTTCCTGGTCACCCACCAGCCCGGCACATTGCTCATAGCTTTTATCGAGCATTTCCTTCAGTTTCAACACCACGTCGGGGTCCGCATTAGGGTCCAGTTCCACCGACTGCTGAACCAGATCACGAAAGTGATTCATAAACTGATTCACTTCGTCTTCATCCTGTTGCTGTGCCTGTTCGATATCCGCCGCTGTGATGGTGACATCACCGAATAACGGATTCTGGTATTTACGCCTCAGATGGCGCTCACGCATACCGGGCTTACTACTAAACATCAATCTTCCTCCAGCGCCCGGTCCAGGGCCACGCTTAACAGGGCTTCATCAACCGGAAAGGGTATAGTCTCAAACACATGGGCCACGGCAAGCAGACGTTCCAGTTTATCCCGTTGCTCTTTTTCATAAAAAACGATCACCCGGACGCCGGGAATACGCTCAACGCGGGCCATCAGGGATTCCAGACTACTGGTGCGGTCACGAAAATCTGTCTGATAATTAAATTCGGCCACAATCACCCGCGGATGGCTTTTTTTCAGCAATTTAATGGCCTTACGCATACTATCGGCCCGTTCAAGCTGAAAGCCTTTACTCCGGTAAAGCGCTGAAAAATCCGGATATCCGCCTAATTCGACAATCGATAGCAGTAGATTTTGGGCTGTCATGATCGCTGGTATCTACCATCGCTAAAAAGCGCCAATTATAGCAGCATGTCAGTGGCCGCTAACACTGTGACCCGGTACAAAATTTATACCTTATAATCAATCACTTGCATATTGAGGTCTTTTCTACACAACCGTTTGGGACTATAGTTATATCAATCACCTAACATTCGCCTATCTATGAATACCACCGATCTCGTCATCCAGCTTGCAGACAAACTCAGTATTAGCCAGAAACAGGCTCGACGTATGCTGTATCAGGAAATGGATGCGATCGCGACACAACTGGGTGAAGGCAAACACGTGATCATCCGTGGATTTGGCACCTTTGGCCTGCGTGATTCACGCACAAGTCAACAGCAGCCTGTTACGACCAGGAACATCTTTTTCAGAGCCTCACAAAAATTCAAGGACTTCGTCAAACCCTGGAGACCATCATGAGTGACTCGATTTATGAAGGCGCCATCCGCGAAAAGATTGCCCGTGACAGCACTGATAGCAAGCCGCTGCTGAAGGAATTCTCCAGCGCCCTGTTCGAGACGCTCCGCGAGGGCCTGCTTCTTGACGGCCATGTTCGCATCCATCAGTTTGGCAGTTTTAAACTGAAATGGAGCAATGAGCGTAAAGGCAAACACCCTCGAACCGGCGAATCACTGATTATTCCTGCTCAACCGCGCATCACCTTTACTGCAGCCAAAGCACTGAAAGACAAGGTCAATAGCGAACAAACTGACCTACCCGAACAAACTGTTGAACTACATGAAGTCGCCATTCCTGAGCCAGAAACAAGCGTTTCGATCACTGCTGAGCCGGTCGTACGCAGCGAGATGTCTGACATCACCGTCATTGAGTCTCCTGGCCAGACAAAACAGCCAGCAACAGTGACACAGACGCAAAATACTCGAATGACAGCCATAGCCGCAACCGTACTGTTTGCGGCTGTTATTGGTTACTTCATCATCTCACCGTCACAACAGGCGACAGTACAGACCACAGATATGCCTTCGGAACCCGCCAGCCATGTGCTAACAACCAGCACCAGTAATCCATCAGCAATAAACTCACAGATCACAACAACGGAAACAGAAAGCGATACAGCGCCAGAAATCGCTATCACTACTGACAGCTCAAGCTCACCTGTAACTGTAATAAACGACGCAGTCGCCGCCGTATCCACTGACCCGACCACTCCCTTTTTTAGTAAACGTCGCCATCGACTCGTGAATGGCGACAGCCTGTGGCGCCTGTCGCGTAAAAGTTATACCAACCCTTTTTACTGGCCACACATCTATCAGGCCAATCGCAACATACGCAACCCGAACAAACTGCGCATGGGAAGCACCATAACGCTACCCAGTCTCTATGGTTCACCTGATGAATTAACCGCTGAAGACAAGCGCAATATTGCCGAGGGTTATTTCCAGGTTTATCGCTATTATAAAAAAACCGACAAACCCTTTCCCTATTACGCTTTGCTTGGCGCATCAAAATTTGACCCTGCAGTAATCCAGGATCATATCTATGAGATTGATGAACAGGACTGGCAGAGTCTGCAACTCGCAAGCAATTAATCTGGACTGAGATATGGCTGGAAAACTGATAGAGCCCAAAGTAATCACTGATTTCAACAATAAACCAGTCTGTATACTCCCCACTGGCTTTTATTTTGACGACCAGCGCTGGGAGATGATCTGGCAACGCTTTGATGAAAAAGGTGAATCACTCACCATGGACGATCTACGTGAAATGTTTCCCGATGAAGAAACACTGCAGGTCACAGAAATGGTCCGCACCGGCGAGATGGTATTTAAAAACCCGTAACCTCTATTGGCCTCACAAAAACTGTGACTCCCCTCTCATTCAGGCACACTAAAATAACCACCTGCTTGACCCAATAATCCATTCTGCACAGACTAATCACCTTGTGGAAATAATCTTACAAGCCACGACACAAGTCACCCACAAAAAAACCAAGGGTGATAAAAATGACTCTCTTAAATTACAAATCTACATCAGCACTGTTTCTCTCACATTGTTAGCTGGTGACTATTGCGATGTATTTTTTCAGCCTTTGATCGAGTGAGAGCTCAATAGTGGATGTGGAAACAGGCTTCCTGGAATCAACGCAAACTAAACCCCGGCAAAAGGTCGCATTATGAGACAGGCTGCACACATACAGATTGACTGCTCGGTTACCGTCAGAAACATTCTGTGTGAGGCTCTGCGAAATTATGCCGCCTACGCTTTAGCTGACACTCACTCGGCACGCAGCCTGATGTCACGCCTGGCACTGATGCGAGTTATCAAAAGTATCGAGACTCATCGTCACAACCGATTCAATCCGCTACAAATCCGGCGAGAATTACACGCTCAATGCGTTCAGGCGATCAACCATCACTACAATCGCATTGAAAAACAGCTAAATACCCGGGTCGATGAACAACGCAAATTAATGCTAAGTCTACTCAATGGTTCTAGCGTCCTCGACCATGACCTTGACGCTGCCATACGCAAAGACAATATCGTATAAGAAATCCGCACAATCACGCGACACCCTCTGCTGCCAATTGAATACAACACATATGCCCCCAACTTTACCGTTATAATAAAAGCGATTTTTTAAAACTGGAGATAGCAATGGGCTGGTGGGGTAAGTTAATTGGTGGCGGCCTCGGATTCTTGATGGGTGGCCCAATCGGGGCACTCCTGGGCGCGGCCTTTGGGCACCAGCTCGACAAAGGCATTAACCAGCTTGAACACTTGCAAGGTACAGATCCTGGCGATACTGAGCGTACCCAGGCCGCTTTCTTTACAGCTGTATTCTCGGTTATGGGGCATATTGCCAAAGTCGACGGCCAGGTTTCCAAAGATGAAATCCGCATGGCTGAACACATCATGGCACAGATGCAACTGTCACCCGATCAGCGCAAGGCCGCTATTGAACTGTTCAACCAGGGTAAACTAACCGACTTTCCTCTCCATGAAGTTTTGCAGCAATTTCGGCGTGAATGCCATCGTCGACGCAACCTGATCCAGATGTTTATGGAGATCCTGATTACAACCGGTCTCGCCGACGGTGTGCTGGATCAAGCCGAGCGCATAGCCATCTACGACATCGGCCAGCAACTGCTGTTTTCATCCAGCGCTGTTGATCAGCTTATACAGATGGTGACGGCTCAACAACACTATGTGGATGAGCCGTCGACCGCTGCTGCCACCCTGGACGATGCCTATTCCGTGCTGGGAATTGCCGCTGATGCCAGTGATGCGGATATCAAAAAAGCCTACCGCCGGCAGATGAGCCAGCATCATCCGGATAAACTGGTGTCGAAAGGACTACCCGAAGAAATGATCAAGCTGGCTACTGAAAAAACCCAGGAAATCAAGGCCGCCTATGACCAGATTAAAAAGGCCCGCAAGCTCCATTAAACCGGTTCGGGCTTTACAATCAGCCTGACTGGCGACAGAATGTCTCTCCCTGTAACTATTCCATGAACATGTCCCCATGCAGATCGAAGGCCCCTTTAATATCCGTGTAGTCGATAATTCTGAAACTCAAACACGTGAATTACACCTGAGCTTCACCGACGAATACCAGAGCCAGGATCACAGTACGCGTGTGCAGAGCGCTCGTGATCATATGCAGCATTTACAGAGCCAGATTCAGACTGAGACCGACCCATCATCGCAACAGGGTATGACGATGATTCTGCAAATTACTGAACAGTTATTGCCACATATTGAAACAGACGAAATTCCCCTAGATGAAACCATTGTCATCGAAATCGGCCCAACCTCACCCTTTGACAACCTGCTCAGCAGCGCAACTCTTAAATAACAAAACGACCAGCGATTGCCCAGTTGAGCCAGAGGCTCTGAGCAATCGCTGGCAACGAAACACTAAACATTCAGCACTTTCATGACCGGCTCATTAAGAACCGGGTCATCATTGAAACCAGCTACCAGCAACACCACATCACCCTCACTGTGTTTAGATAACTCGCAACGCGGGGCGATACTCCTGCACATCAGCTTCCAGTCACCATCAACGCGGTTTTCATAGTCAAACGGGAGTACGCCCCAGTGCAGGCTCAGGCGCCGGCAGATGCGCACATCCGGACTCACCCCCAGCAAAGGCGCCAATGGCCGGTCAGCGGCCAATACACGCGCTGTTGTCCCTTGCTCAGTCGGCACCACAATAGCTCGTAACTTTAACTCCTTGGCCAGGCTAGACACTGCGTGAGCCACTGCACGTCGATGAATCAGCTGACTACTTTCACAGCCTTCAATGCGGTCACCAAAACTACCCCGCTCCCACATATAGCACTCCATTTCCCGAAGCACGCTGTCCATCATCTGTACCGATTTAATTGGGTGTTTGCCGCTGGCGGTTTCTGCCGATAACATCACAGCATCTGCACTCGACAAGGCCGCATTGGCCACATCGCCTACCTCGGCCCGAGTCGGCCTGGAATGAGCCGTCATTGATTCCAGCATCTGCGTGGCCACAATAACTGGCTTGTTGAAACAGCGTGCCCGGTCAATCAAATCCTTTTGAATCAGGGGTACCTTCTGTGCCGGCAACTCAACCCCCAGATCACCCCGCGCCACCATGATGCCATAGGCCTCTGACAGTATCTTATCGATATTATTAACCGCTTCCAGCTTCTCTATTTTAGCAATGATGGGTATATCGGCATTGCGCTCATGAAGAAACTGCTTAAGGTTGATAATCTCATCACTGTCACGAACAAAACTAAGCGCCAGAAAATCAGCTCCCAGCGCGATCGCCAATTCTGCATCACGCTGATCTTTTTCTGTAAAACTCTCGGCTGATACGTCTGAATCTGGCAGATTCATGCCCTTGTGATCTTTCAGAACACCACCAAAAACCACCTTACAAACTAAGTCGTTCCCTCTGATCTCACGGACTTTTAATTCCAGCTGACCGTCATCCAGAAAGATCCGCTCCCCCGTCTTCATGTCCCGGCACAAATTAGGGTACTGGGACGGAATCAGCCCTTCTGTCCCAAGCACATCCTCGCAGCTGACAATGACTTCGTCATTCTGCAATAACATGATCTCACCTTCAGCAAATCGACCGACTCTTATTTTTGGACCACACAGGTCCATCAATATGCCAATGTGTCGATCAAGTTGTTGCGCCGCTTTTCTTATTCGTTTGACAACTTTAGCGTGCTCTTCATGAACACCGTGAGACATATTGATACGAAATAGACTCACCCCACCTCGAATCAGTTTCTCGATTTTTTTATAACTGCTGGAAACAGGGCCCAGGGTGGCAATGATTTTCGTGCGCCTTATTTTCAGCGAAGCACTCGCTGGATCATTTTTATCCGACATAGCTCTATCAGTCACAGATGGTTAAAAGGCTAGTTTCAATAATAGCTGATATTTACCATGTGAAATGGTCAATCTGATATTCTCAATCTGTAAACAACTTAACAAAAATTGTCAGGCGATTTTACTTATTAAGGGCTATTATTATTTTGATAAACTAACGCAGATTTACACGAGACAAATTACTTTATGTCAATCTACTGGCGAATCAACCCCGACCTGGGCAGCGTCGACATGCCACAGACACTCATGCGACCGTTCTGGCACCCCGTGTGCACCTCTCTCGATGATAAGCAATTTTGCCTGACACTCCCCCACGAAAAACCAGTCATTCGTGCCAGCCTGTTTCTGTTTGTCAGCCTGCTGCTTCTGGCCGTGTCATCTTATGCACTCATCACCTTGAACCAACTCAATCAACTTGAGCTATTGCTGGCACAACCACTGGCTAACAGTTATACACAGGCGAGCTTGCTCATACTGGCAACGCCACCGCTGCTATATGTATTTTATCGAGCCCAACAGGCCCGCCGGCTATGTTTCGATCGCCAGAATCACCTCATCAGCTATCCTCAGAAAGGTTTGTTTGCTCACTATCACGAATACAGCTATGACGACTTTCAGGGCCGTATTGAACATCTGAAAAGTTTGCTTGGAAAACGCAAATCCAGGCTGGTACTGGTGAATAATCATAACCAGCATGTCATCTGCCTGGTCGAAACTTTAGATAATCCCCAGTCACTGGCAGGATACTGGTCATTTATTGTGCAATATATGAAACCCGACGCGCCACTGCCTGACGTACCCGCGCTGCACGATTATCCCAATACCACACCGGGCGTGATTCATCAGAAAGCAACTGATTACAGTTAAGCACTCAACAAGTGCCTGGAATGGAACTATGATGGCGACACGAACAGGAAAGTGTGATTAAAGTGCAGAGCCAATACTCACTGCTCGGCGGATTCTTCCAGCCAGTTATAAATCGATGACCAGTGCATCTTGTCGACATAAATGGGCTGGTTTTTCAGTTCATGAATACCCTGCCCCACCTCCGTTGCCCGTACATAATTTTGAGTATCACGCAGACGCGCCACCACAGGAATACTCAAAGTATGCAGAAAACGCTCCAGTGACTGAAATGCCAGGGTATTTTTTTTCACCCGATTAGCCACAATTGCAATGCGTGTTTTATTGGTGCGAACTTTTGCCCCAAGCAGGAGATCACGAATAAAATCAGCGGTTGCATACATATCGATGGGTGATGGTAACACCGGGATCAGAATACAATCGGCGCCCTTGACCTGATCGCTCAATTCGGTCCCTTTAAGACCTGGTGGTGTATCCACGATCACGCGTTCGGTTTCCGGCGGCATACGTAACTGCCAGCTTTTGGTCACTGCCTTGGCGTTCTGGTGTGCAACGACGCCATAAATACCGGCATCCTCATCATCACGCAACCGTAACCAGCGCATACTCGACCCCTGGGGGTCATAGTCATATAAAGCGGTATTCATACCTTTAGAGGCATAAAAGCTGGCCAGATTGGTAGAGATAGTTGTTTTGCCACAACCACCCTTGGTATTGATTACAACAATACGCAGCATAGTGCATTAAACCGGATTAGCCTGATAAATACGTGTGCGCCTCTCCATATTCATGTCGCCCAATATGTAAACGCTTATAATTTCTAATCATGATTATAGACCGCTTTATGGCAGCGTCATCAATTTCAGTCAAATTTAATGCGATCTGAAGATGTAAAACATTTTCATCGGGTTTTATTTCAATGAATTGTTTGAGTTGAACACTCTGCCCCGGCACCAGTTTAACTGCCAGACTGTGATTGAAATAATCATCCAGCGTCTGAATTACAGCATCCCAGACTACAAGCTGCTGCTGAAACACACCGGTAAATTGCAGGTGTACTGAAGTGGGTGAAAAACGTTGCAGCAGTCGATAGTCTTCACCCGATTGGGCAAGTTCCGCTGCTAATTCTTCTGCCATCTGATTCATGGACTTACTATCTGTTGTAAGGTATGGATAATTATATGGATTGTCAGCCAGACACGCTATCGGAGATGATGATGTCGCAGTTATCACAATCCCCTATTGATGTTAGCGAGACCAGCAACCTGGGCTTAAGCGATCAGGAGTTTAATCAGCTTCAGCCTCAGATTGCGGACTGGCGACTACACAAGCGGGATGGTATACAAAAACTGGAAAGAAGCTTCCATTTCAAAAACTTTCTGCAAGCGCTGGCGTTTACAAACCGGGTAGCTGCCATTGCAGAAACCGCCAACCATCACCCCGCATTGTTAACTGAATGGGGCCAGGTGACCGTTAGCTGGTGGTCCCACAACATCCAGGGCCTGCATAAAAATGATTGTATTATGGCCGCCCGTACCGACGAGCTCTACCAAACATCAATAAAATAATAAACGAAAGTCATTACCGGTTATGTTCCAGCGGAACATAACCGGTAACTATCTGATCACACTGAGAGGCACTTATTTGCGGGTTGAACCACTCAGATCCCAGGCATAGGTGCAATCCAGCTCGGCTAACACAGCCGTTACACCATTGCCGCCATCATCGACCATTTTCTGCACTGGCGTTCTATTCTGGAAGCGTTTATGTGGCGTTTTCATCCAGCGGCCACCCATAGCCGGATTTTTTGGATAACTGGTCCGCAAGGCATCGATAATTCCAAGCAGGCGAGCCACACGAAACTCGACATCAGGGGTATCTGGAAAGGGGGTTTCCTCATGGAAAGCTCGCAGTTTTCGAGAGCGAGTACCTTCAGGCAAATCCAGCACATTGAGCTGCTCTTCAGCAGATAGACCCCATTCATCCAGACTCTTCATAATCTTCTGGGTCATTAAAATCTGTCGTTCTTCACTAAAACCAAACATTGTCTTACCTTTAACTGTAGGGGGGGAGTCTCAAGGTCATTCCCACCTGAAATTGTAGGCACCTAGAAACAAAAAACATATGCTCATCAACACCAGCACCAGCAGGTGTGAGGCAATACCGGCAAAGCCGACACCGTCTATCATGATAGCACGAGAGGCCTCTGTAATGTGAGTCAGGGGGAAAATCAGCGCCATTTTCTGCACCCAGGGATGCAGACCTTCCAGTGAGAACCACACCCCGGACAGGAACATCATGGGCCATGACACCATATTCAACAAGCCTCCGGCCAGCTCTTCAGAAGCCGTCCGCGCAGCGATTACCAGC
Organism: Gammaproteobacteria bacterium; assembly: GCA_041572275.1. GTDB lineage: Bacteria > Pseudomonadota > Gammaproteobacteria > SZUA-229 > SZUA-229 > JBFFSQ01. The sequence continues at coordinate 4,662 of JBFFSQ010000005.1, read as the reverse complement.
CCCATGCTGATCAGACTAAAGGTGCCCACAGCCAGTACTAACAGGAGATTGAGATAACTGCCATGCATACTAAAATCAACCAACAGGTTCATGCCCAGATAAACCAGTATAGTGATCACCATAATCAACCAGAGCCGAGAAATGACCTGGGCGGTGAGGAATTCCAGTGCCGTGAGTGGCGTGGCCTTGAGACGCTTGAGAACGCCGTTTTTGCGATAACGAACAATGACATAGCCAACACCGAACAGGGCGCTAAACATGATATTCATCCCCAGCACACCGGGCAGCAACCAGTCGACATAACGGATTTCCTGCCCACTCACCGTCGCCCGGCTAAATCCTTCACCACCAGCGCCACGCAAGATTTTTTCCAGCAAATAACCTTTTGGCGAGGTATCGTTGATCCAGAAACGCTGCTGGTCCAGATCCAGCAACATATCCAGCTGATGCCGCTCCACCTTGGGCATTGCGGCATCCAGATCCTGAAGTTCTATAAACTGGATATAACGTGTCTCCATGAACACAAGTTGTGGCGGGCTTTTGGACGCCTTCACCCCGACCTTGAACTGCTCAATGCTGTCGCCAGAAAAGGCAAATGCAAAACCGATAATGATCAGCACCGGAAATAGAATATTCCAGGCCAGAGCACTACGATCACGGATAAATTCTCGATTTCGCGCAATCAGTACAGCCAGTAATCGCCGCCAGCTCATGGTCGTAATGCCTTGCCAGTGAGCTCAAGAAACAGGTCTTCGAGGGTGCGCGCCCGTACCTGCATACCTTCCAGTGACAGGCCCAGATCCAGCAGAAACTGTATCGTTTCAGTCACATTGCCAGTCCTCAGTTCCACCACCCCATCCTGGTGATGCATATTACAGTCCGCCAGAAGACTCATATCTGGCACATCCGTCATCGGCAACTGAAGAATCACGTCATTAAAATGCGTGGATAACAGGTCACCAGGTGCGCCCTGGGCGATAATTTTGCCGTGATCCATGATCGCAATCTCGTCACACAGCATATACGCCTCTTCCATATAATGTGTCGTTAGCACGATGGTCTTGTTCTGCTGTTTAATGCTTTTCACCAGATCCCAGAAATTATGTCGGGCCTGGGGATCGAGACCGGTCGTCGGCTCATCCAGAAACAGGATTTCCGGTTGATTCACCAGCGCGATAGCCAGTAGCAGGCGCTGGCGTTGGCCACCGCTTAACTTGCGTGTATCACGATCAAGAAAATCCCCTAGCGCACACACTTCGACCAGCTCTTCGATCGGCCGCGTCGTCGGGTAGAACTCCTGAAACAGTGCCAGTGTCTCCCTGACAGTGATAAACTCCTGCAACGCCGTCGACTGGAACATGATACCGGCCTGGTTCCTGAACTCCCGTCCCAACGGCTGTCCTTTGTATAGAATCTCCCCTGCTGTAGGCTTCGAAATCCCTTCCAGCATCTCCACCGTTGTGGTCTTACCCGCCCCATTAGGGCCAAGCAGGCCAAAGCAGATCCCCTTCTGGATGGAAAAACTGATACCCTTGACCGCCTGTACCTGACCATAGTCACGGCTAAGCTGATGTATCTGCACTAAGGGCGACATAGGGGCTCTCTATTTGTCTCAGGTTCTGATGCGACTATAAATGAGTCTTTCACCCATGTGAATGCCATTGCGAATTGAGTAGAAAATCAGGAATAATTCTCTTCCACTGAAAGCAGTTCACATATAGCCTCTGGCCTCACATGGTATGATGCCACCCAAATGGATAATTCCGTAACCCAAAAATGACAGGAAAAACCGATAACACCCCTAACCCGCAACTGCGGGGGCAGATCAAACAACGAATACTGGGCCTGGTACCCAGCCGTATTCCTATTGCTATCAAACTGGCGCTATCCATCACTCTGCTGATTGTCGCCGGCATGAGCCTGCTCGGCCTTACCATCCTTGAGAACCAGAAAACTATCATGTCGAAACAGGTCATCGACATGGGTTCCACCGTCACCGAACAACTGGCTGACAGTGCCCGTGAAATGGTGTTATCCGACGATAGCCTGGGTCTACAAACCCTGATCAACAACCTGCTCAACAGTAATCATATCCTCGGAGCTACCGTTCTCTCTGAGACCGGCGCTACCATTGTTAGCAGTGGCACATCACCCACAGAAAACAAAATTCGTCTCCACCTGAATGACAGCAAACCGTTACAGCAGATTAATTATTTTGACTGGCATGCCCACAATGCCGATGACGGCCTCAATCTCACCAGCTTTATCAGCCCTATCTATTTCAATAAGCTGCTGGCCGGTTATACGATTGTGACCTTTACCAAGCACACCATGCTGAAATCTCTGGAAGATGCGAAAAATACCATCATCATGGTGACACTGGTCATGACTCTGGTTGCCATCATCCTGGCCTTTGTCATGAGCCGTCAGCTCTCACAACCCATTTACAATCTGGTTGATGCTAGTAAGGCGATTGGTGAAGGCGACTTCTATTATCGACTCAATGAAAGACGCAATGATGAAATTGGCGAACTTGCCATCGCCTTTAATGATATGGCCGATGGCCTGCTAAAAAAATCGCAGGTCGAAAACGTTTTCTCCCGTTTTGTTTCCAACAACGTCGCCAAAAAGATTATGGAGAATCTGGATGATGTTGAACTGGGTGGTAAGCATGTACAGGCATCTGTGTTATTCGCTGACATTGTCGGCTTTACCAGTATCTCAGAAACTCTGCCCCCAGATGAAATCGCCAGCCTGCTGAACGAATACTTCACCTACATTTCACGCATTAGCTCCATGTATAACGGACATATCGACAAGTTCATGGGTGACTGCGCAATGGTGGTCTTCGGGGTACCGGAAAATGATCCTGAACATTGCTTCAATTCAGTAGCCTGTGCCATCATGATCCAGAAACTGGTGAAAAGACTCAACAGCATACGTCTCATTAATAGCCAGCTACCCGTGCATTTCCGCATCGGCATCAATACTGGCAACATGGTCGCCGGTAACATGGGCTCCCATGACCGTATGGAATACACGGTCATCGGTGATCCGGTCAATCTGGCCTCACGGCTATCCACTGTTGCCAACAGTGATGAGATCGTCGTCATGGACGAGTTTTACCAGCGTGATGACATCCAGTCCCGCATCATTGCCCACCCCAATGCCACCATTCGTGTCCGTGGTAAACAGCAACCGGTATCCACTTACACCGTCGATGATCTGGCTGCTGAATACACCCAACACATGGATGAACAAATCGATCAGATCCTACAAGAAGCCTCGCTATCATGAACTGGCTACGTTTTTTACTGATCTGTTTTACCCTTGCCACGGCTAGTGGCTGCTCACATTTTTACGCGCTCTCCAGTGACCTCAATAAACAGATTGATCGCTGGCTCGCAGCCCATGAATATCAGAAAATTGAAAACACCCTCGAACACATTTCCACAAAGCATGCCGAATACAAAATCATAGATCGTCGTCGAGCTGAAATAACTCGCAAAAAAAACAACTACATTAAAACCACACTCGCCACCAGCCAGAAACTTCGTGACTCAGGCAAATGGCAAACTGCACTCGAAAGCCTCAACGGGGCATTGGACAAACTTCCAACTAACAAGAAACTGCTAACAGAACGTGACGCACTGATCAGTGAACGTGATATAAGAATCAATGAACTGAGAAAACATATGCTGATTCGCAAAGCCCGCGCACTCATCCAGTACGAACCCATTTATAACAATCTGAGCCAACTGATCCCCAACGATTATGAAGCCAAGAGCGAGATTGATGACTACAATGAAGACCGTGCTGAAATTGCCGATCTACTGATGAGTTGTAGCAACCACGCCCTTGAAACCAGAGACTACTACATGGCCGCTGAATGCCTGAGCCTGTCTAATCAGCTGGTCAAGACTCGACAAAAAACCGATTTACTCAAGTCCACCCTGGCCAAACGTAAAACAATTGATGACAAACGCAAAAGCAAACATCTACTCAATCTCTATCAGCAGGCCTATGACAAAAAAGACTATCACAATGCTCGCTACAATCTGGAGATGCTTAGCACCATTAAGCCGGATGACAAAAAAATCCAGAAACTAAAAGCTAACCTGGAAAAAGAAATCCAGTTTCTACTCGAGCATGACATCAACCAGGGCAAAACCCTGTACAGTAGCGGCAAGATTTCTGAGGCACTGGCAATCTGGGAAAACCTGCTCAACATTGACCCGGACAACAATGAGCTCATTGCTCTCATTACTCGAGCTAAAAAAGTCACTCAGAAATTACAGGAACTCGAAGAAAGTTCTACTAGCCAGTAACAGGACGCACTACAGTAGCCTTTCCTTTTCCACAAACCCTATTACTTCTAGTTAAATATTCTTCAGCAATCATCTAAACTTGTATCAGTTCGCCAATAAGAATAACAGCCAGCGTATACTCACTATTAAACACGGACAAGGAAATTTTGGTAGCATGAGCCTCAAGAACATCATGAACACAAACCTTATCACCGTTGACATGGATGATAATCTCAGGACAGTACAACACCTGCTTAACAACGCCCGCATTCATCATTTACTAGTGGTCGAGAACAACCAGTTACTTGGTGTAATTTCTGACCGTGATCTGCTTAAAGCTATCAGCCCCTACCTG
>JBFFSQ010000004.1:0-36037 GCA_041572275.1 Gammaproteobacteria bacterium | reverse complement strand
GCTATCGCGAGTAATGAAGCCAAAGCCCTTGTTGGTATTAAACCACTTAACAGTACCAGTTTCACGTGAATTGTCCCCAATTAATGGTCCTGGCTGGTTAATTCGTGAACTATTCCCAGTAATCGCATTAGTAGAAACTAATACGGCAATCATGGCGGTGGTGATAAATAAAGCAAACAGTGTTGCCATTCCGGCGGTTGATGATAACTCAGTTGTTTTTAGGATTTGAATAGAAACGTAGGTTGCAATAACTGAAATAATTGTACTTGTAATAAGGCCACGGATAATAACGGCTTTGTTCATGGTGTCATTTTCTCACTGTAAATTGTTAAAAAATAAGTATGGAAAAAATAAACCTCTAGTTTGTTGAGGTTTTTTTATAGTTTGGCCAAACAGGACGTGTGTGTAAAAAAAGTGAAGCTGTCCTAAAGTCTATAGTAACCTGTATGGCTAAGCTGGTGATTTTATAATATTTTTACAACAAAATCAGCCTGGTGGAATTTAGTCATGGTATTGTTTGAGTTGATCGGCCGCAATTTTTTCAAGTAAGTCATCCACAGAGGTGTTACTGGGCATTTGTAAATGAAAACCCTGGGTTTTCAGGTTTTCCATTACCTGTGCAGTATCTTCCTTGGCTAGTTTTTTATCTTTGTTCAGTTCCAGCTCCATCGCAAAATCAATACGCCCCAGTTTGCTGTATAACTGGTCAGGAATCTTATCGAACTGATCTTTTTCAGCCAGGTAAATGTACATGTCAGGTTTTGCTGAGCAACGGTAGATATAACAGTTGACGTGACTCATGACAGCGTCTCCAGTACTTTGGCTGCGGCATCAATGGTGGCCTGGATGTCTTCGGCACTGTGGGTGCTGGTCACAAAACCGGCTTCATAGGCCGAGGGCGCGAGGTAAATGCCCTCATCTAGCATGCCGTGAAAGAAACTATTGAAACGCGCGACATCACATTCAGTCACTTGCTGGAAATTACTTACTGTGTCAGCCTCGGTGAAGAACAGACCAAACATGCCGCCAACCGTGTTGGCGGTCATGGGAATGCCGGCTTCTTTGGCTTTCGCCATGATGCCATCGACTAGCGTATTGACCTTGGCGGCCAGTGCATCATAAAAACCGTCGGCTGAGATCAGTTCCAGGGTTTTAAGGCCTGCAGCCATAGCTATTGGATTACCGGAAAGTGTGCCAGCCTGGTACACAGGTCCCAGCGGTGCAATGTGCTCCATAATGTCACGGCGTCCACCGAAGGCGCCGACTGGCATGCCACCCCCAACAACTTTACCCAGTGTGGTGAGGTCAGGTTTAATGTTGTATACAGACTGGGCACCGCCTAAGGCAACACGAAAGCCGGTCATCACTTCATCAAAAATCAGCACGCTGCCGTATTCATCACAGACTTCACGTAGCCCTTCAAGAAAGCCAGGTACGGGGGGAATACAGTTCATATTACCTGCTACCGGTTCTACGATAATGCAGGCAATTTTTTCCCCCTGTTGTTTAAAGACCTCGCGGACCTGGTCGATGTCGTTATAGGTCAGTGTCAGGGTTTGTTCAGCAAGCGCAGCGGGTACACCTGGCGAGCTGGGAACGCCCAGGGTAAGGGCGCCAGAACCGGCTTTGACCAGCAGGGAATCAGAGTGACCATGGTAACAACCTTCAAACTTGACGATCGTGTCACGACCGGTGAAACCGCGTGCCAGACGTATCGCGCTCATGGTGGCTTCAGTGCCGGAACTGACCATGCGTACCAATTCAATCGAGGGCACCAGCTCACAAATTTTACGAGCCATTTCAGTTTCAATGACTGTTGGAGCACCAAAACTCAGGCCTTTTTCGGCAGTATCCTTAACGGTCTGGATGACATCCGGGTGAGCATGGCCCAGAATCATTGGACCCCAGGAGCCCACATAATCGATATAACGTTTGCCATCGGTATCCCAGAAATAAGCACCTGCAGCCCTGTCGATAAACACCGGATCACCACCGACACCCTTAAATGCCCGGACTGGGGAGTTAACGCCGCCGGGAATGACAGATTGGGCTTGTTGGAACTGTTCAGTTTGGCTCATGGGGTGATCCTGATGTTACTTATGAATTAAGGCTGGGGATTTTACCTTAAAATGGGGGCACGCGAAAATACAGGGGAGTAGAGTGTGTGAGGATAGGCTAATTGGCAGGCATTGGTGTTTAATGATGTACTAGCAGTCGTTGTGGAGACAAGGACCAAGAGATGAATGAGCTAAAACGTTGTGAATGGGTGACTGATGAGCCACTGTATATTACCTATCATGATGAGGAGTGGGGTGTGCCTAGTTATGATGATGCACATCTGTTTGAGATGCTGGTCCTGGAAGGGGCGCAGGCAGGACTCAGCTGGCTGACCGTTCTTAAAAAACGTGAAAATTATCGTAAAGCGTATGCCGGTTTTGTTGCGGAAAAGATGGCACGATTTGGTCCCAAAAAAATTGATCAGCTGTTACAGAATCCCGGCATTATTCGCAACAAACTTAAAGTCAATGCGGCAGTGGTCAATGCACGCGCTTATTTGAAAGTACTGGATGAATATTCCACATTTGCCGACTATATCTGGCAATTTGTCGATGGTGAACCGGTACTGAATCGCTGGCGGACAATTAATGAGATACCGGTTTCAACACCTATCTCGGAGATGATGAGTCGGGATTTAAAGCAACGCGGTTTCAAGTTTGTTGGGCCGACGATCTGTTATGCCTATATGCAAGCGGTTGGCCTGGTTAATGATCATACCCAGGGATGCTTTAGATACCATGGTAGTCAGACGGAGCGTTAAGCTGTAAAGGTGTGTTAGATGTGCTTTGCTCCAGGTGTGACTGGCCATAGCTGGTGATTACAGTGCTGACTGGAGTGTAGATCAGGGGGATCTGCAGAATCAATGGCTGCAGTTATGGTCCAATAGTAGTATCAATGACGATCAGGATCAGCGCTTGTGATACTCGAACCTGTTGGGCGATTACTGGCACGCTATTTATCGAGGCCGCGATTACCGGAGTCGGTAGCCTCTAGTTGTGGGTTGGAGGTGTTGTCCACAACTATTCAAAAGGGTGATGTGCTGTTAGTGGATGGTAACAGTCGAATTAGTGCGGCCATTAAATTTATCACCCAGTCCAATTGGTCCCATGCTGCTCTCTATGTTGGAGCCTTGAGTGGCCAGTCTGAAAATCGGCACTGGTTAATAGAGGCAGATGTCGTTGAGGGCGTACGATTGATGCCGTTGAGTCATTATGCTGCCATGGGTACCCGTATCTGTCGTCCCGTAGGTTTGCAAGAAGCGGAAATCGAGCGCCTGCTAGCTCACGCCATGTCACGTATGGGGCATCAGTATGATCTGAAAAATATTATTGATTTGGTCCGTTATCTAATTCAAACACCTCCTGTTCCTAATCGCTGGCGTCGCCAGTTATTGTCACTGGGTAGTGGAGATCCGACCCGGGCAATTTGTTCGTCCATGATTGCAGAGGCCTTCCAGTCTGTTGGGTATCCGATTTTACCTGATGTAATAGTGCATGCTGGAACCGGGCCTGGAGGCCTGGAGTGTTATGAAGAAGCGTTATTACCTCGCCATCATACCCTGATAACGCCACGGGATTTCGATGTCTCACCTTATTTCCAGATTGTAAAACTAACCATTGAGCATGGTTTTAACCCACATGAATTGAATTGGTTAGAGCGAAAACCGGATAACGTTGAATCATATGTCGGAGATTAATATGTATGGGTTTATGATGGTTGTTGAATAGGCAGCCAGATTGTAAATTCAGTACCTTGCCCAAGTGTACTGTCAACTTCTATTCGTCCTTTATGTTTCTCGATAATGCTATACGATAAGGACAGCCCAAGGCCGGTGCCGTGTCCAACCGGTTTAGATGTAAAAAAAGGATCGAATATTCGCTTTAGATTCTTCTCGGGTATGCCTGATCCAGTATCACGGATAATAATCCAGATATTGTCGTCATCACCGCGGCCAGTTTTTATGGTAATGGTTCCTTGGTCTTCAATAGCATGGGCAGCATTAACCAGAATATTCATAAATACCTGGTTAATTTGAGATGCAATGCACTCAACTTCCGGTATGTCACCATATTCTTTGATAACGTTGGCTTTATATTTGATTTCATTATGGGCTATGTTGAGCGTGCTATCGATGCCACCATGGATATCAGCCCAATTAAATTCTGATTCATCTACGTGGGAAAAGTCCTTTAGGTCCTGAACAATTTTTTTAACACGGGTAACGCCTTCCATGGATTCTGCAATGAGTGATTGCAGGTCTTCCATAATGAATTCAAGGTCAATATCATTTTTGTGATCTTTTATTTTTTTGTAATGCTCAGGTGTTTGTTTAAGTACAGGATCAGCAGTGTCAGCATACAACTGTAGCATTTTGGATATGCTGTTGATATAGCTGGCAAGAGTTGAAAGATTAGAGTTTATGTAGCCGACAGGGTTGTTGATTTCATGAGCAACGCCGGCAGCTAATTGACCAATTGAGGCCATTTTTTCTGATTGTAATAGCTGATTTTGTGCCTCTTCAAGCCGTTTATTTAGCTTGATTTGATCTTGAAGTAATTGTTCGGTTTGATCATGGGATCGTGCCGTTTCTACAGCGAGTGCGACGAAGTGCATTAAGTTATTGCCGCGATTGAGATCATCTTGAGTGAATTGTCCATTGTCCATGTTTTTATTGATGCTGATGACTCCTACTACTTGTTTGTCGATCAACAAAGGCCAGCACATGGATGATTTTTCCTTGTTGGCTTGTTTGTTCTTGAATTGCTTACTGAATTCGCTATCACTGGATATTTTGCCATTAATCAATAAGGGTTTTTTGTTTTCTGCAACCCAGCCAAGAACGGCTGAGCCGAATTTGATTGTGCTACCAATAGCCTGTCTTGGGATGTCAATGCCAGCAACAATCATGAGAGTTTTGTCATCGGCCAATGATTGCGCTAATGATCCTGAGTCAGCATTAAAGGCTGAAATGATATATCTTAGGAAATCTTCTCTTGCTGATTCTTTAGCATGAGCAGAAGCGGCCTTCTGTCCGAGTCGGTAAAGGTTATAGATCCATGTGGTGTTGATTTTCACTGTCAATATTAAGATCTCATAGAAAAACTTGTGATAAGAGTTATTGTGAATTTGTTTTGACTTAGGTAGAAACTACCATGGCAGCTTAGTCTGTATCTGTATCATCGTTAATAATTATTGAGCCATCGGCAGCCCACTCAACATTAAATAGGTCAGGGTGTTTAGATTTATAGTCTTCAAATATTTGTTTTTGTTTATTAAGTTGAACTTGTTGGGCTCTGACCTGGTCAGCTAGTCGCTGATTTTCAATTAAGGTGTCTTTATAGGTCAGTGCCTGAGTTATTGCATTTATCAGGTACTCGTCATTCCAGGGTTTGGTAATGAATCTAAATATTTCGGCTTGATTAATAGCGCCCATGAGAGCGTCATAATCTGTATAGCCGCTAAGGACAATTCTCATAGCGTTAGGATGTATGCTTTTGGTGGCAGTGAGGAAGCTGATACCATCGATTTTGGGCATTCGATAGTCGGATAAATAGAGATCAAATGTTTTTTTGGTTGCACGTGCAAGTGCTTCTTCTGCGCAGGTAAAAGCTTCTATGTTCCAGTCTTTTTTGACGGCGAGCACACGTTTTAATGCTTTAAGAATGTTTTCTTCATCATCTACTAACATTATTTGGTACATGGTGGTTCTCAATATTAAGAGTGAATATAAATTTGTAGTGTTTCATCCAGTGATTTTTCAAGTTTATTTATCTGTTTAATCATATGTTCACCAAGCAAGTGGCCTTCAGATAGCAATAGAATGCCATCTTTGGTTACAAGGTCTCTTGCTAGTTTCATGTTGATTTTGAGCTGATGGGCAGAAATCAGTGTTTCCTTTTGTATGTTGTCATGCTGTTCATTTTTGATGAGTTCATTGATAAAGGCATTGACAATGTTGGGGTCGTAGCGTTTGCCGCGTTGTGATAATAAATAATCTCTTGCTTGCTCGGTATCTAGTTTTTTTGGTATGAGAGTGCCCGTCTGTAATGCATGAAAATCGCTAACCACGTTGAGGATTCGGCAGCCAAGGGGGATGTTCTCACCAGCTAGTTGATCGGGGTAGCCATGGCCATCATATTGTTCACAGTAGCCATGGATAAGTGAGGCGGCAGTTTGCAGTGGTTCTAAGGCCATAAGAATACTTGAGCCTAGGATCGGGTGTTTTTTGTACTGAATTGCTTCGGTAGGAGTCATGTCATCAACAGATTTCCTGTTTATGCTGTCTGCGAATCCGATTTTTCCAATATTTCGTAACAGTCCGGCAAAAGAAATCTGTTTTGCAGTGTCGTCAGTCATGCCCACGGTTAATGCCAGATCATAGGCCTGTTGGGCGACCTGTTTAGAATGGCTTTGAAGATTATCTTCTCTTAGTTCAATGAGGTTGGAGAAAACTTGTATAGTGGTCGAGTAGCTATCCTTTAGTGTCTCATAAGCACGTTCCAGCATGGCCATGGTCTGGTCGAGTTCTGCAGTGCGTGTCTTGACCATGTCTTCTAGTTTGCTATTGAAGTCTTTAAGTTCTTCATTTTGACGTTGGGTTAGCGCGAGTAACTTGTCGCGTTCTATTTCAATTGCCTGGGCTTCGAGTGCGTGCTTGACAGTTAATTTAATGTCATTGTCTTCCCATGGCTTGCTAATGTATTTGTAGATGTTGCCTTTGTTTACGGCGTCAATAGTTGAGGATACTTCAGAATATCCGGTTAGTAGTATTCGAGTTACGGCAGGCCATGTGGTAGCGACTTTTTCCAGAAATTCGGCACCATTCATCTCCGGCATGCGCATGTCTGATATGACCAGATTGATTTTATGTGTTGTAAGGATGTCCAATCCTTCGGCTCCGCTGTTGGCCAGGTGTATAGTGTAACCTTCGCTGCGGAACAGTCGTTTTAATGACGATAATATATTTTTTTCATCGTCGACGAAAAGCAAGCTGGCTTTTTCAATGGTAGATGCTGGGTTGTTTGTGGTCATGATGGTTCATGTGTTTAAGTGCGTGTCAGGCAGCAGGTTCGGGTTGCTGGATGGGAAGTTCGATGGTGAATATGGTTCCTTTGCCTACCTGGCTGGTTAAGTCAATTGTGCCATGATGTTTCTCTATGATGCTAAAAGATAGTGAAAGGCCAAGGCCGGTGCCCTTACCTACTGGTTTGGTGGTGTAGAATGGATCGAATACTCGATTTAGATTGTCTTCTGATATTCCTTTGCCAGTGTCTGAGATTGTAATTCGAATCCTGTTTGTGTCGATGGCTTCTGTTTTTATGGTAATGGTGCCTTTGTCATCTATTGCCTGGGCGGCATTAACGATCAGGTTCATGAATACCTGATTAAGTTGTGAAATAATGCATTCTATGTCGGGTATGTCGCCAAATTCCTTGATAACCTCAGCTTTGTATTTGGTTTCGTTATGCGCAATATTTAATGTGCTGTTTATACCGTTATGTATATTTGTCCATTGCCATTCAGCTTCATCGACATGAGAGAAGTCTTTGAGGTCCTGGACAATTTGCTTGACTCGCTTTACGCCTTCTTCTGATTCGCTGACCAATTCGATAATGTCGTCTTTTATGAAATCAATATCTAATTGGTCTTTTAGTTCTTTTATGTCTTTTATTTGTTGGTTGCTTAGTGAGGGTTCGAGTTCATTGTATTTATTCAGGATCTGAAATACATCGGCAATATAATTTTTAAGGCTGCTGATATTCGAGTTGATGTATCCCACCGGGTTATTTATTTCATGGGCGACACCAGCCGCCAAGGAGCCAATAGAAGCCATTTTTTCAGATTGCAGGAGTTGGTTTTGAGCCTTGTGTATTTTTTCGGTTAATAATTTGTGCTCTTCCTTTTCCTGGTTGATCTGAATGAGCAGGTCGTCACGTTCCATGATATGGGATATGGCCGTTTTAAATAGTCGGCAAATAATCACATCATTCTCATCAAATACCTGGCCATTTTTTTTATTGGCAATGAATATTTTCCCTTTGATGGTGGGGCCTGATATGAGTGGCAGGCTGAGCAGGTTATGAATACCTTGAAGACTATCGATCCGATCACAGGTGCGAGCATTGTGGCTTAGATCGTTAATTTTCTCGACTACCGTTGAGTTCAGATGTAACTGCACAAGGCCTCTTAATTCCGATTCGTCAGTAATAGTCTTGGTTGTGCCTGTGCTGGTGTCAACGCCATAGAAACCGTTTGTTTCGTGATTGTCGGAATAGAATTTAAGCACTGAGAATTGTGCATCTGTGGCATTCATTAAATCGACCAGTGCTGGTTTAAACAGCTCAAGGTTTTGGCTATCAGTTGACTTCTGGCGTTCGATGTCGGCGGTTTGCCATTCAGCCATGGCATCGATAAGTAAGACCATGCTGACATTGGCTCGGCTTAGTGACGAGGATTCCAGTTTAGATTGTTTACACGCATCATCTACAGCCCTGGTTAAACTATCTAGTTCAGCATCAATCTGTTCAGCGATTGACTCTGGCGCTGAAGTGCCGGCGTGATGCATGCTGTTAATTGCCGCTTTTAAATTACTCATGCATTGTGTGATATCCGGGGTGTTCATGTTCGAGTTCGCCTGATTAGGAGTGTGGAAGATATCATCATGATTACGGCCTAACTGATCGGGTTTATGCACACATCATTAATTAATGTATAGGTCAATATTTTCTCTTATTCAATCAGGCTGACGAAGCTGTCATACAGTGCTTCAATTTCGGCCAGGCTGTCTGCAATGTCCTCTAAGCTAATATTTAGTCTGAGCGGTATATTCACGTTTAACTCAGGTATAAAACCATCGCCTGGATTACCGAGGGCGAGGCCACGGCTGACAATGTCGGATAAATTAACAAGGTCTGATAATACGGTTGTTTCTGGATCGGCGCGGTCATGATGGTCTCTGATGGTGTTAATGATTTCGTTGGGTAATTTCCATTTCTGGGCCACCAGAGCACCGACTTCGCTATGGTCACAGCCCAGTATGTGTTCTTCAGCTTCACGAATGAGGCATTGCTGTTCCTGTTGATATTTAATGACCTGCAGGTAATGTTCTGGAAAGTGTATATCGAGCACCATTTTACCGATGTCATGGAGCAGGGCGGCGGTAAATGCCTGGTCCTGGTCAATTTTGGTGTGTCGTGACAGGCTTATAGCCGCAGAGGCGCTGGCAATAGAATGACGCCAGAGTCCTTGTATATCCAGGTTGCTGGCCGAGCTTGATGAAAATTGTTTCATCATGGCAGTCGAGATGACCAGGTTTCGGATGGCATTAATCCCTAAAATCAGGCAGGCATCTTTAACGCGGCTCACTTCTCCCGCCATACCGAAGAAAGGTGAGTTTGCCAGTGCCAGCACGCGCCCAGTCAGTCCTGGATCTTGAAGGAGTTTTTTCTCCAGTAGCCTGAAATCCACATCAGTATCTGCATTCAACATGTTGAGAATATCAACTATGGCAGGTGATAGAGGGGGGATGTCTTTGATGCCCTGTTCGAGTTCCTGTTGGCTGAGCATGTTAAAGGTCCAGAGTTCTGTAATTGTAAAAAATTTGTTTTAAATCGCTCATTAATGGCTTGCTTTGTGTTTTGCTGAAGCAATAGTCAAGTTGGGTTTTGATTTCTGCACGACGTTGTTGTGCCTGCTTGGGTGTGAGCTGTTCCTGTTGATAAATTTCAATGCTCTTAATGTTGCGCTTGGCTAGACCTTGTATTGATGCTTCTGTCAGAGTGGCACCGGCAACTATGAGGCAAACGCCTTTATCGTCGATGGCATCAGTGGCCAGTTGCATGCCTTCAATGGCCGATGGCAACTCAATTGTTATTTTATGTTTCATGTTATGTGTCCAGTTGCCTGATTTGGCTTGCGTAGCGGGGGAATAGTGTGATGACTAAGCCCTGTGGGCCTGAAGGAGCTGTTAATCGTCGGCATATGATCTGGTAATCAATTTTGTTCAAACGAATGACTGTGCAGACTTCCTCAGTGTCATCGTCAATCCTGGTGTAGGCATCCTGGATCTCCTGTGGCAAGACCTGGTTGGCAAAGGCCGTGAGCAGGCTGCCGGCTTGAACATTTAGAAGTTCATGGGCTCGATTATTGGCGACAGCAATCATTTGATCATCCCCGATACCAAGAACTGCTACCGGCTGGTTATCGAGAACAGCCTGGTTTAGCTGGAGCATGTGCAACTCAATCTTGGATAGACGATTCTGTTCATCAAGACGATTTTCCAGGAGCTGATTGAGTTTCTTAAGTTCTGCATGCAGGCGTCTGTTTTCTCTGACCAGTCTGAAATGCTGGAAGGCATCTTTGATGTTTGCTCTTAGCAGCCCATCTTCCCAGGGTTTGGTTAGGAACTTGTAAATCGCCCCCTGGTTGATTGCATCAGTGACTGTATTCAGGTCGGTGTAACCACTCAGGACCATTCGCACCGTATCCGGGTACAGTTCTTTGACCTGGCTGAGAAATTCGACACCGGACATTTCAGGCATGCGCTGGTCCGACAGGATAACGCCAACCTTGTTATGCGCGAGCATGTCTAGCCCAGTGCGTCCATCAGTGGCTGTGAGTATGGTATAGCCGTCTCGACGCAACAGCCGTTTAAGTGCTTTGATGATATTGGGTTCATCATCTACCAGCAAAATGGTTTTCTCGACCTCATCCAGTGTTTGCTGATCAGAAAGGGATTCCATGTGGTTTTCTCACCCTGTTTTTTAGAAAGTATAGTCGATGAAAATGAGCTTAATGCAAAATGGGTAATAAGCTCGACCTGGCTTAATTACGAAAAAATAGAAGGGATTTTAAAATAGCTGGCTGAGTTTACGGCTGGCCGCTTGAATATCTTTACTGGCAAATACTTCGCTGATGACCGCCAGCATATCGCTGCCCGCTGTAATTAGTTGAGCGGCATTGTTGGCGTTGATACCGCCAATTGCACAGACGGGGATATCCAGTTCCTGTTTCGCCCGTGGTAACAGATCGGGTTGTGCTCGTGGGGCATCGGGTTTGATACTGGAGGGGAAAAAACTACCGAAGGCAATGTAATCAGCACCCTCTGAACTGGCCTGTTGTGCCAGTTCAAAGCGGTTGTAGCACGATACACCGATGAGTTTGTTGCTACCCAGTGCGCGGCGAGCCTGGTGAAGGGGAATATCATCCATACCAATGTGTACGCCATCGGCATCGACGTTTATAGCGAGCTCGATATCATCATTGATAATGCTGATAGCCGCATAACGATTGCATAGTTGTGCCACTATGCGGGCCTGCTGCAGGCGACGGTTGTGATCATCGCTTTTGTCACGGTACTGGATGATGCGGGCGCCGCCCATCAGGGCCTGTTCAATGACATTGGTAAAATCATCATCTGGGATCAGTTGACTGTGGCTAATGGCGTACAGACCGTGCAGACGTTTCATGATGAAGTGCTCGGCTGGCTAGCGGGGAATCGGTTGGGAATGAGCTGGCCCTGCCCCAGAGCTTGGGCCTGCTGTAATGTTTGGTAGGTGTAATCCAGTCCTTGTTGTACAGCATCTAATAGGGGTAAGCCGGTTGCGATCAAGGCGGCAATACTGGCGCTGAGGGTACAGCCTGAGCCGTGGTAATCATGGGGCAGACGCTGGTAATGGAACCGTTGCAGCGGTTGAGATGAATCGATCAGCTGGTGTTCAACCTGTTCGGTGTCGGCATGGGTGCCGGTGAGCAGGATGGCATCGGCGCCCAGATTGAGCAGGGCTGTGCTGGAAGGTGCAGGCTGAGCACACAGGCGTTCAGCTTCCGGGATGTTTGGGGTAATCAGTCGACAGTTGGGGATTATATTCGTCTTGATGGTATCTACAAGCATGTCCCCCGCCAGGTCAGTGCCACCGCCAGCAGCCAGAACCGGGTCGAAAATAACCGGAATGGATGGTCGCGCCTGAATGATGGCGGCGATAGCAGTGGCCACATCAACACTACCCAGCATACCAATCTTGATGGCAGCTACTGCCATGTCATCAAGAACGGTCTGGGCCTGGGCGGTGATAAGGGAGGGAGCCAGGGTCTGGAAGCTTTTGACGTTATGGCTATCCTGCACGGTAACAGCCGTGATAATACTGGCCGCATGCCCACCCTGAGCCGCGATGGCTTCAATGTCCGCCTGGATACCGGCACCACCGGTTGGGTCCAGGCCTGAAAAGCATAACACTACTGGTTTCATTTCAGGGTGCCAGCCT
This sequence comes from Gammaproteobacteria bacterium, assembly GCA_041572275.1. Taxonomy (GTDB): domain Bacteria; phylum Pseudomonadota; class Gammaproteobacteria; order SZUA-229; family SZUA-229; genus JBFFSQ01. The sequence goes on along the minus strand of JBFFSQ010000004.1, from coordinate 23,717 downwards.
GGCGGGCAATAAAACAGGTCTTGGCCGAAAGTTCAAATGAACAGGTCCATTTGTAGGCCAGGTTCAGGCTTTCAGCCTGGACATAGACGCCGTGGCCACGCACCACGACCACAGGATGCTTGGCCAGTGCATCGGACACTGCTGTGGCGGCCTGTTCCAGGTAGCGCTCATAGGGAATGCTAATGACCGGAATGGTGTTAAAGTAGTACTGGCCTTCAAAATCCATCGGCTGGAAATCATTGCCGTCCATTGTCAGCGCCACACTGTAGGCACCATGGCTGTGGAGTATGGCGTTGGCTTTGGGGTTTTTCTGGTACACCAGTTGATGCAGACCGGCATCCAGTGATGCACCTGTACCCAGCTCACCATCAACAGCACAGGGGATTAACTGGTCAGCGTTTAATAGATCAGCACAGGCCCCAGTGGGCGTCACCCAGAAACGCTGTTGTTCTCTGATTGAGGCGTTGCCACTGTGGGAATCGTTATAGCCGTATTGTCTGAGCCAGTGATAATGGCGAATAAGGTCTTGCTTGTCGTTCATGGCGACATCTTACTCTGTCACACAGACTGTCGCCAGCACAGGCTTAGTTAATCTGTCGACAGAGTTGAGACAAGTCCATGATCCGTTTACGAATGGAATGGATGTCCCTGGCCCCGGGTTTTAATAACAGGTAACGCTGATAATCGTGCAGCGCAGGGGTGTGACATTCCAGCTTGTCATAGATGACGGCTCGGGCCTTGATTGCCTCAGTTGTTTCCGGCTCGATTTCGAGGATGCAGTCTGCCATTTCCAGCGCTTTGTACCAGTCATCATCTTGCATGTACAGATTTCGTAGATTCCGTAGCACGCGCAAAATGATGTCACGGTTACTGCTGCTGTCGAGCATGCTTATGAGGTGTTGTTTCCTGAGCGTATCACCATAATAATCCAGTAGCCGTTGTTCCAGATCCTGCTCTGACAGTGAAATACCACCAAAATAGGGGTCGAGGACGATGGCTCCATCATGGATATCCAGCTTGACCAGAAAGTGGCCGGGGAAGGAAACACCGGACAGTGGTAGACCTAGCTGTTTACCCAGTTCGATATAGAGTATGGACAGACTGATGGGTATGCCCTGCTTGCGATCGAGAACATCGTTGAGAAAGCTGTTACGTGGGTCATAGTAATGGTCAGCGTTGCCTTCAAAGCCTTTTTCAATGAAGAGCACCTGATTCAGTCGATGCAGAATCTCGCTGGCTGTTGGTTGCGCCGGTAGTCGGTTGCGTATTTCCTCGGCCAGTGTCTCAATCTGTTCCAGGTAGATGGCAATGTTGAGTTCCGGGTACTCCAGACGTGCGATCATCAGAGCCGCTTCCGCCAGGTTGATGCTGGTGTCAGGCTGATTGATGAGCTGTTCAAATTCTGATTTGAACTGCGTATCCATAAATTCATCACCACTGAAAAAATATTTTTATTGCTAGGAGTCTGGTAGAGAAATGCGTGGTTTTCAAGCGTTGTGGCAGAGTAATTTTAGCAGGCAGGATTGAGCTGTAGAGGTGAGAGCTTCGGCTTTGCTATGTCGGGGGCCGGCTATGTTGAGAATTTCAATATTATGTTGTTGTAACCATTGCCAGAAGCTCTCGGCGTCGACAGGGTCAAGGAGGTTGATCACCAGCACGGGTTTTTGCAGACGTTCAGCGATGCGGATAGTGAGGGCGGTGCCACCATCTGGCTGACCCCAGCTGAGCACCAGTGTGCCATTTGCATCGCGGACATTCCATTCGGTACGCACAGGATAATCTGCTGATTCAGTTTCCATGAGTTGGTATTTTTCATCGATGACACCATCAACGGCTCGGCGTCCCTGTGGACACCAGCCGCCATGGGGAATGGCCAGTTCGATGGCGATGTCCAGTGCGGCGCGGTCAACGCCAGTCTGTCCACCGGAGATAATTTTCTTTAGCTGGTTCGGACAACGCTGGACCTGGCTATGCCAGTCACCATTGTCTTCCAGTTCGATGATCCGGTAGCCCGGATCACGGGTATCCAGTGCAAAGTTCTTACTGTTGGGCTTGAACTGGATACAGGACGAGGGCGTGCCCAGCAGCTGCAGGTGTTCGATATTAGCAGAGAAGGCCTGGTGAATATGACCAAACACAATGGCTTTAAGCTGTTTGAAGGGTAGCAGCTGTTGCACGAGAACATCACCGTTATCGAGGCCTATACGATCCAGCCACTGACACTGGATATTGACCGGTGGGTGATGGGTGAACAGCATCGCCGGTTGTGGCGAGTGGAGTAGATGCTGATTGATCTCATCAAGACGTGCAGGGTCTACCCAGCCGCTAACCTGATGATCAACATGGCTGTCGGCAAACAGGAGTTGCCAGTGTCCAATTGTTACCGAAGTCGGCTGACTGATCTGCTGGTTTAGCAGATGCTGCCGGATGGTTGTGCCGACATCATGGTTACCGAGGGTAACATAGACCGGACAGTCAAAATCGGCCAGCAGGGTTTGTAAATGTTGGCAGGCCTGTGCGCCACCATCATGGGTGAGGTCACCGGTGACAATCACCGCATCAATATCGGGAGCACAGTGTTTGGCATGACGGACGATGCGTTGTAGCGATTGATCGGGCCTGCCCTGGTAAAACTCGGTTGTCGGCAGGTCGTGGATGTGGGTGTCAGTAATCTGAATGAGTTTAACGGGCATGGCTAGAAGCTAGACGCAAGCTGAAAGGCAGGCGGTTGTAGTGACCGTCTGCCGGGTGTCGATTGGATCGCTCAGCTGGAATAGCGCATGCGGGTGCCGTGTTCCAGGGAAAGCTCTATTTCCTGGGCACTCAGTTCGTCAGGGAAATAAGCGCCGGAAATCTGGGCACCGTGAATGCTGGCACCACGTAAATTGGCATTTCTTAGGTCAACGCCGCGTAAATTGCACATGCGGAAGTAGCAATTGCTGAAATCCAGTCCCTCGGCATCGATCCCGACCAGGCTAACGCTTCGAAAGTCGGCACCGGTCAGGTCACAGCTGGCTCCTGCCGCTTTCTTGGCATTGAAGTCTTTGATATTGCCCTCTCTGAGAAGACGATACATGGGGCAGTCTTTTATTTCGGGAGTCTTGTTTGTCATGGATGATCCCTGTTGTTTTTAGTGTGACCTAATTATGGCACAAAACAGGGAATTCTCTAATCACCGTAGATAGTGACTGTGATGCGGCGGTTATGCGGGTGGGTGCGATGCTCCCAAAAATAAAGGCCCTGCCAGGTGCCCAACAGGGTGCGGCCCTGATTAATCGGGATGGTCAGGCTGCTATCCGTGAGTATCGTGCGAACATGGGCCGACATATCGTCGGGACCTTCATCCTGATGGCGGTACATGGGGTCACCATCCGGGGTGATTTTTTTCATGAAGGATTCCAGATCATGGCGTACATCCGGATCGGCATTTTCGCACAGAATTAACGATGCACTGGTATGGTGAACAAAGATATTGACCAGCCCGGTGCTAATACCGGACTGGTCAATCACTTCCTCGACCTGGCGTGTGATATTCGAGGTGCCACGACCAAGAGTGGACAGGGTTAAGGTGTGCTGGAATACCATTTATGCTGACCTGAATATATCCTCTAGCATGTCGAGGTTGATGTAATTGTGGCCAAAATTATTCCCGCTTAGGGTGTTAAAACCGTGTTCGGGTTCGCCCATGTTATCCAGTACTAAGGCTGCACCCTCAAAGTTGTGATTTTCAGTGTAGCCATTGACGGTTACGATGGTTTTTAAGTTTGCACCCATGGATGATTTGATGCCATTTTCAGAATCCTCGAAGGCCAGGCAGGCGTCCGCGGGCAGGTTCATTTTTTCCAGTGCATAGTCGTAAATGTCCGGTGCGGGCTTTTTTGCAGGGACAATATCGCCGGCTGCAATGACCTCAAACCAGTCGCTTGAGCCGGGAGCCAGGGCATGTTCGAGCAGCGCAGTGACGTTTTCCGGGGTCGTCGTGGTGGCTACAGCGAGGCGTATGCCCTTTCCACGGGCTTCTTCCAGTAGGCGTTTTACACCCGGGCGAAGTGGTATTGCACCCTTGGCCAGTAATTCAGTGTAATGGCGGGTTTTGGCCTGGTGTAGCTGTTTGATGAGTTCTGGAGTATTGTCATCCTGAGGGTATTCGTTATTGAACTTGTCCAGGTAGTACGCCATACGTTCTTTACCACCGGTGACGTCCAGTAGTTTTTCGTAGAGGTCCTCATCCCAGTACCAGTCCAGGCCAAATTCTTCAAAGGCCATGTTGAATGCCACGCGGTGGCCGTCACGTTCAGTGTCAGCAAGAGTGCCATCTACATCAAATATCAGTGCTTGAAGTGTATTCATGTGTTCCGCTTTCAGTTTGGGGGGGTCAAAACACACTATTTTATCGAATGTGGCGTTCTTTGGACAGACGTTATACCGGTAGTTTCAGATAGCGGGTGTCGGCAATGGCGTTGCGAGAGGGTAGCAGGGGATGGATTCGAGCCATGAGCTGTTCGGCGGTGGCTCGATGGGCGGTGAGTTTGCCGCCATAGAGTGTAAACACGCCAGCAGCACCTTCATGTTGATGGATAATGGTATCCCGAGGGCGAGAAAAGGCCCTGCCTGGGCTCGATGGTAGCACCCTGAGGCCGGCGAAAGCGTTGATGACATCAGCTCGGGTGAGTCTATGTTCAAAATAATGGTTGTAGACCGCGAGCAGATAGTCGATATCTGTCTCGGGGACATCGATATGGTCGGGGGAGCCATTGAATGGTGTTTCCGTTGTGCCGATTAGCGTTTGTTCACCCCATGGCATGATAAACACAGCGCGTTGATCCTGAGGCGCTTCCAGGTAGTACATGCCCTGCTGCAGTGTTCGTGGTACCAGGATATGGCTGCCGAGTACCTGTTGCATGGACAGCGGTACAGGGGACGGGCTGATATGTTGCAGTACTTCATTGGCCCAGGGGCCGGTTGCATTGATTAGTAGTCGTCCACTCACGGTATGAGTCTCGCTGTGCTGTCGATACTGGAGTTGGCAGATTTCGGCCGTACAGTCAGCGTGAATAAACTCGGCCTGGGTCAGGCAGGTGGCTCCTAGCGACTCGGCAGATGCCATCACCGCCTGTGTCAGGCGCTGGTCATCGGTCTGGGCATCGAAATAGCGAAATACAGTTTGTAGTTGCTGCTGGTTTAAACCATCTAATGGGCCCCAGTTGTGACGGTAAAGACGTCGAAATGAGGTACCACTGAACAGACTGTAGATTATGAGCCCAAGATGAATTAACCAGGGACGCCGATGGGTGCTACGATAGATGGGAATATGGAATGGCACCAGTTTGACCAGTGCCGGTGCATTGCGTAACAGATAGCGGCGTTCGTTAAGGCATTCCCGAACCAGCCTGAACTGCCCGGATTCCAGATAGCGCAAACCGCCGTGAATCAGTTTGCTCGACTTACTTGATGTGGCCAGTCCCGGCTGAGGTTTTTTTTCCAGTACCAGTACGGAATAGCCCTGGGCTGCCGCCGCCTGGGCGCAGGCGGCGCCGTGGATGCCAGCGCCGAGAATGATCAGGTCATAGATCATGGTCGCAGGCGTTGAGTGTGAGAACTGGGTGCTCAAGCATGCTACAGATGTTGCGGGTTTCAATGAGAGGGATGTTGTAGCTGGCATAGTGCAGGGCCAGTTCTGGATCGGTCACATCATAGACCATCCAGTGCCAATGACCGGGCCAGGGTTCTTCATTGACTGGAATTTTCCGATGGTTGATTATCAGGTAATCGGGCTTGAGCTGTTCTGCCATTTGATGACTGTTCTCGTCATAGGCATGTAGCACCCAGCCCGTCGGTACCGAACTATGGTTTTGCAGGTAGCGAATGGCTTCGGGCAGGAAGGAAATGATGATGCATTGCTGCTGTACGATATCCAGTTCCCGAAGTAGTTTGGAAGTGATGGCTTCGATGCCGAAATGTTCCAGGCTTTCTTCCTTGATTTCGACAAACGCGGTAGCTTTGGGATAGCGTTGCAACAGCTGAACCACTTCGCACAGTTGCGGAATATGCTGTTTGAAAAAAGCCAGTGAAAATCGCTGCGGTTCGTGAGCCCGTATATTTTGTAAATCACTCAGCTGACTGTCGAAGAGCCGACCCTTGATGCCGGTGGTGCGCTCCAGTTCCGTGTCGTGGAATACCACGAGTTCACCGTCTGCGGTGGCCTGTATATCGAACTCGATATAGCAGGCGCCACACTGGAGGGCGGCTTCCAGTCCCACCAGGGTGTTTTCTGGGTAGTGTTCCATCTGTCCACGATGGGCAACCAGATGCGGTATCGTCATTTTTTTATCTCTTTATTGTTTTTGATTCTTATTATGATTGTAGTGAATCTATGGTAAATCGCGAATGACGTCGATAAAGTTCCGGTAACGTTGTTGCAGACCGGGCTGCTGGTGTGGCGTAAATGTTGTGGGCATGGCTTGAGAGAACCAGTGTTGCGGACGACCAGCTGCCAGCCAGGCGGCACCTCGTGCCGTGGCCTCGGTTTGCCGTGGGCGCTGAACCGGTAGTGCGCTGAGATCGGCTAGTTTCTGACACAGGCCATCAAGTTTTGACAGGCCACCACCGACCTGGATGTGCTGAATGTCGAGCTGCTGTTGCATCTGTTCAAGGTTGTGCTGCAGTAAAAAGACTACGCTTTCCACGATGGCGACATAGCGTTGTGGTGTCGATAACGGGCAATCATCCGTGAAATGGGCCGGTCCACCATCTTTCCACCAGGGTGAGCCAAGACCACCGATGGTATTGACGAACAAGGGAACCGTGTCGGTATTGGCGAGCCAGCCTGGCAAGTGCTGGAAGAGTTGTTCGACCGGGAACTGCTGCTGGGCCCAGCTCAATGCGGCACCGGCGCCATTGACGGTGCCTTCCAGCAGATAACCGTGCTGGTGTTGATCACTGAGGGCAATCCCGCATAGCAGATCAGTCTCGGTGATGGGGGCTTCGCAAGGTGCGAGAATAAATGCACCTGTACCAATATTGATATGAGCGACCCCGGATGATATTGGGCCCTGAGCGAACAGGGCCGCACTCTGGTCGCCACAGACCGTGGTGATTGGAATGCCATAGTCTTTCAGTTGCCCGTAATCATATTGCATGGGCAGGCATTCAGGCAGGCAATGTTGGGGAATTGCAAATAGCTGACAGAGTTCCGCTGACCAGTCCAGACGATGCAGATCAAACAGCAGGCTGCGGTGGGCATTGCTGTGGTCAATCAGGTGCCGAGGTTGCTCGAGCAGGTGATGTAGCAGGTAGCTGACCAGCATACCCAGATGTAACTGTCCATCCTCAAGGGCCTGTTGAACCGGCGGGCAGTGTTGCAGTAACCAGCGGAACTTGCCAGCCCCATAATGCGGAGACAGGGGTAGCCCGGTAATCGCCCTGATGCGGCTGTTCAGGGGATGAAATTGTTGCAGGTCGTGCAGACTGCGTCGGTCCTGCCAACTGAGGGCTGGGGACAGGGCCTTACCGGTCTGTGCATGCCAGGCCAGTACAGTCGAGCGCTGGCTGGTCAGGCAGCAATGTTGTGCCTGTCTGAGTAAGTTTTGGGGCAGTCGTTGTATAACCTGCTGGACTGAGGCCAGTATTTCAGCAGGGTCCTGTTCGATCTCTTCTGGGCTACGCCGCTGCAGGGCAATGGTCTGTTCAGCCTGGGCCAGTACCTGGCCATCACCAGAAAACAGCATTGCCCGACTGGCATGGGTGCCCTGATCGATTACCAGAATAGATGACATGATGATACCCGGCTGTTTGTCCTGACTGGTTGGGGAAAATTGTTTGCCCAAAATGTTATTGATTAAAGTATAGATGAGTTGGCAGTTGCCACAGCTACCGAAATTTTGCTTTGACAGTGTATGATTAATGTTAGTCGTCTGACAGCAAACTGCAGGAGCCAGCCCGAATACCATTATGTCTGAACATACACTCCAATATAGCTGGTCTTATATTCGACAGATTGCACTGCAGCATAAGCGAACCCTGTGGTATGCCAATATCATTGCGATTTTTGCGGCACTGGTGAGTGCGCCAGTTCCCCTGCTGATGCCTTTGTTAGTTGATGAGGTGTTGCTACAGCAGCCAGGGACGCTGGTGGCAACGATGAATGCGGTGTTTCCTGACAGCTGGCATAGTGCCGTACTGTATATTCTTGTCATGATGCTGGTAACCATGTTGTTACGGGCGCTGGCCATCACCCTGGCTGTCTGGCAGACACGTACCTTTACCCAGGTGGCCAAGGAAATTACCTATCGCATTCGCAGAGGCCTGCTGGAGCGGCTACAACGAGTCTCCATGGCGGAGTATGAAACCCTGGGTAGTGGCACGGTGGCATCACATATGGTTACTGATGTTGAAGCCATCGATATATTTATCGGTACGGCCTTGAGTAAATTTATCGTAGCTGTGCTGACGATCACTGGTGTGGCGGTGATACTGTTATTGATCCACTGGCCACTGGGCCTGTTTATTCTGGTGATGAACCCGCTGGTGATTTATTTCACTACGGTGCTAGGTAAGAAAGTTAAACAGCTGAAAAAAAAGGAAAATTCGGCGTTTGAGCTGTTTCAGCAATCCTTGAGTGAAACTCTGGACGGTATACAGGAAATCCGTGCCAGTAACCGGGAACGTCATTATCTGTTACGGGTGATCGACCGGGCCCGGGGTATCAAGCACCATTCTGCTGCGTTTAGCTGGAAAAGTGATGCGGCCAATAAACTGTCATTCTTTGTATTTCTGATGGGCTTTGAGATGTTTCGGGCCGTGAGTATGTTGATGGTGGTATTTTCCAGTCTCAGTATCGGCCAGATGTTTGCCGTCTATGCCTATCTGTGGTTTATGATGACGCCTGTCCAGGAAATTTTGTCGATCCAGTATAGCTATTTTTCGGCCAATGCCGCATTAGGTCGGATTAATCGCTTGCTGCACCTGAAACAGGAACCCCAGTACCCCAATAGACAGAATCCCTTTGAACATCAACACACCGTGGGTATGCGTCTTGAGCATATCCACTTTGCCTATACTCCCGGTGATCCCGTGCTGGATGATGTTTCGCTAACCATTCAGGCCGGTGAAAAAATTGCCCTGGTAGGTGCCAGTGGTGGTGGTAAATCGACCTTGGTACAGGTAATTCTCGGGCTTTATCCACCTGCATCTGGGCAACTGTATTTTGATGAGGTGCCGGTGACAGAGATTGGACTGGATGTGGTGCGCGAAAATGTGGCGACGGTATTGCAGCATCCGGCGCTATTCAATGACAGCGTACGGAATAATCTTTGTTTGGGACGTGATATCGATGAGGCGTCCCTGTGGCAGGCGCTGGAAATAGCCCAGCTTAAGTCGGTAATCTTGGATATGCCTGAAGGTCTGGATACCATCGTGGGGCGCAACGGTGTGCGTTTGTCTGGTGGCCAACGTCAGCGCCTGGCGGTCGCGCGAATGGTGTTGATGGATCCTAAAATAGTGATACTTGATGAGGCGACATCTGCCCTGGATGCCGAGACTGAATATCAGCTCCACCAGGCATTGCAGGGCTTCTTACGTAACCGAACGACTCTAATTATCGCTCATCGACTGAGTGCTGTGAAACAGGCAGATCGGGTCTATGTGTTCGATGGCGGAAAAGTCATTGACGAAGGCAGTCATAACGAGCTGGTGAATCGAGACGGTCTGTATCGTCAACTCTATGGAGTGCGCCAGGGTTGAAAACCCGGCTTACGGCCATATATTAGTATTTAGTAATACTGTATACTCCGAGTTTGACAGGAGTATTCCTGAAAACTCACAACAGGAGAAGAATGTGGCAACTATCGAACTGAACGAGCAAAATCTTGAGTCCACAGTAAATGAGAACGATATCGTTCTGATTGATTTTTGGGCGCCCTGGTGCGGTCCCTGTAAGTCATTTGGTCCAATTTACGAAGAAGTATCAGAAAAACACCCTGATATTGTCTTTGGCAAGATCAACACTGAAGAAGAGCAGGCAATAGCTGCCCATTTTCAGATTCGTTCAATCCCCACCCTGATGGTCTTCCGTGAACAGATTATTATCTTTGCTGAAGCCGGCATGGTTCCAGGGCCACAACTAGATGACATGATAGGTCAGATCAAAACGCTGGATATGGACAAAGTCCGTGCAGAAATTGCTGAGGCACAGGCTGCTGAACAGGCTAACGCCAGTTCCTAAGGTGTTTGTGTATAAACGCCATTAGTCATTTTCATTGGGCTTTTGTGGGTTCGTGCACTCGCTAATCCTCACTGGATACAGCGAATGAAACAAAAAAGGCCGGGATGTCCCGGCCTTTTTTGTGCATGCTGGTTTTTAGAGTGGCCTCTAAAATTTTATTTAATCTTTTTCAGCATTTTCATCAGATCTTTTTCCCATTGACTGGAGAAGCGGCTACGTAAGCCATCTTTCTGATTCTCCACCGATAACAGTGCCTGATTGCGGCTTTCAGCCTGTTTCAGTTCAGCATTGACTTGTTTGAGCTCGTCCTGCATGGCTTTGAGCTGGTCACGTAGTTGCTGCATGGGGTTGGTGCTAGCTGTTGTCCTGGCTTTTTTCGCAGCTGCTTTTTTTGCAACAGCTGGTTTCTTGGCGACGGCTTTTTTTACGGCCGCTTTTTTGGCGGAGACAGGCTTTTTAGCAGCAGTTTTTTTCACGGCTGCTTTTTTGGCAGCAGCAGGTTTCTTAGCAGCTTCTTTTTTCACGGCCGCTTTTTTGGCGGCGGCAGGCTTTTTAGTAGTGGCCTTTTTCACTGCTGCTTTTTTAGCTGTAGTGGGTTTTTGAGCCGCGGCCTTTTTCTCCACGTCGGGTTTTTTCGCGGCAGCAGGCTTACTGGCCGGGGCCTTTGTCGGTGCTGGTTTTTCTACTGTTTTGGCGACAGTGGGTGTCGGTGCAGCTTCAGTCTTAGCTGGGGCCGGTTTTGGGGCTTCCGCTTTCGTTTCGGCAGGCTTTTCGGGTGCAGGTTTGGTTTCTGCAGCGGCAACTTCAGCTTCAACCTGCTTTACAATCGGCAGGGGTGCCGGTGTCTTTTTGACGGGCAAGGCAGATGAAGGTGTTTGCAGTGCGACTTTTATTGCCTTGAAAATATCGTTGATGTCGCCCATGCCATCAATACTGGCAAGCTTGTTCTGTGCCTTGTAATAATCAGCCACAGGCTGTGTTTGCTGTTCATAGACACGTAGACGTTTACCGATGGTTTCTTCATTGTCATCAGAGCGGTGGTGTAGATCACTGCCACATTCATCACATTCATCTTCCAGAGCCGGTGGGTTGGTGAAGGTGTTGTAGACGGCGCCACACTTCTCACAGGATAGTCGACCGGTGAGACGCTGCATGAGGACATCAAAGTCGACATCAATGAGAATCGCTTTTTCGATGGGTTTGTCCATGTTGCTGAGCAGAGTATTGAGTTCTTCAGCCTGCTCAACGTTGCGAGGGAAACCATCAAGGATGAAGCCATTTCGGGCATCCGGATTGTTCAGGCGTTCGCGGATCATGCCAAGGACAATTTCATTGGGTACCAGCTGACCGGCATCCATAATCGCTTTGGCCTGTCTGCCCAGTGGGGTTTGTGCTGTCACCGCTGCGCGAAGCAGATCGCCAGTGGAGATCTGAGGTACATTATATTTTTCAACAAGCAGTTTTGCCTGTGTGCCTTTGCCGGAGCCGGGTGCTCCTAATAAAACGATTCTCATGGCTGAAGTTTCCCCTAAAATGTCCAGAACCAGTTCGTAGGTTTTCTGGATTGTAATCAATGCTCAGATAATGTCGAGTATTCTCTGCACAGTTGTTGATATAATCAGCGTGTTTCCTGGGTCTGCCCAGACTGACTTCATGTAATTGTGTGGATTTTTAAAGAAAGAAGAATGCTATGAACCTTGATAACCTCCCCCTGGGAGAAGACGTTCCTCATGATATTAATGTCGTAATTGAAATACCCTCCCATGGTTCGCCGGTAAAATATGAAGTGGATAAAGACAGTGGTACGCTGACCGTGGATCGTTTCATGGGTACGGCGATGTTTTATCCCTGTAATTATGGGTTTATGCCTCACACCTTGTCAGAGGATGGTGATCCGGTCGATGTGTTAGTAGTGACCCCGGTTCCTCTGATCAGTGGTTCGGTGATCCGTTGTCGACCAGTGGGAATGTTGAAGATGATTGATGAGGCCGGTGAGGATCATAAGATTCTGGCGGTTCCGGTTCATCAACTGACCAAGCTGTATGATGATGTGAAATCACCCTTTGATCTGCATGACGGTATTCTGGGGCAGATCACCCACTTCTTTGAGCAGTACAAGGCACTGGAGTCCGGTAAATGGGTTAAGGTTGAGAGCTGGGTGGGTGTAGAGGAAGCCGAACAGGAAATATTGGATAGCATTGGACGTTTCAATCAATAGCATTTTAGGTGGTAAGCAGTTTGTGGTGAAGACGAGAAGCGGTGCAAATTTCCAGATGTCTGATCACGGTATGATTATTGGTTGTGCAATACCTGCTATTAACTGATGGCTTATCGTTCACTCATAAAAGATCATTTTCAGGAAGCTCTGCTGTTTAAGCGGCGGGCACTAGTGGCCGCGTTCCTGAGTGTACTATTCATTGGTGTACTGCTGAGTCGCCTAGTCTATTTGCAGCTGATTGAGCATGCTCATTTCAAAACCCTGTCGGAAAATAACCGGGTCAGGCTAATGGCCATCGCACCTAATCGTGGTTTGATTTACGACCGCAATGGTGTGGTACTGGCTGAAAACATTCCTTCTTATCGTTTGGAGATCACCCCGGAGCAGGTGGAAGACATGGATGCCACCATTGAGGGCTTGGCCGAGCTAGTGGCACTGGATGAACCGACACTGAAACGATTCCGCAAAGCCGTCAAACGCAGCCATCCTTTCGAAGGCATTCCCTTACGCACCAAGCTATCGGAAGATGAAGTGGCTCGGTTGGCAGTCAACCGGCACAGGTTCCCGGGTATGGATATAACTGCTCGCTTGAGTCGCTACTACCCGCTGGGTGAGCGGGCGGTACATGTCATTGGCTATGTTGGCCGTATCGATGAAGATGAGCTGAAGAAAGTGGATGCGGCGAATTACTCCGGTACTAGTCATATCGGCAAGGTTGGCCTGGAGAAATTCTATGAAGATGAGCTGCATGGTCAGGTTGGGCACCAAAGTGTCGAAGTCAATGTGCAGGGCCGCATACTGCGCGTGCTAGAGGAAAAGAAACCGGAGCCGGGACAGAATCTGGTGCTGTCGCTGGATGCCGAGTTGCAGGCAGTGGCTGAGAATGCCATGGAGGATTACAACGGTGCTGTGGTGGCCATGGTGCCGGAAACCGGTGAGATACTGGCAATGGCCAGTATGCCAACCTATGATCCCAATCTGTTTGTGCATGGTATCAGTGTGAAAGATTACACGCGCCTGCGTGATTCCGATAATCGCCCCTTGTTTAATCGTGCACTGGCCGGGCAGTACCCGCCGGGTTCGACCATGAAGCCTTTTGTCGCTCTAGCAGGTCTGGAGTACAAAACTATGGGCCACCGGGAGCAAATCGATTGCGAAGGTTATTATTTGTTGCCAAATGAGGAACGCAGATACCGCGACTGGAAAAAAGAGGGGCATGGCGAAACGAATCTGGAAGAGGCTCTGGCTCAGTCCTGCGATGTGTACTTTTATGAAATAGCCTATCGTCTGGGTATTGATCATATGCATAAGTTCCTCGGCCAGTTTGGCTTTGGTCAGCGTACAGGACTGGATACTGTGGGCGAGCAAACAGGATTGTTGCCGTCGCGGGAATGGAAAAAACGCACGCGGCATAAAATCTGGTTTCCAGGTGAAACCCTTATTTCCGGTATTGGCCAGGGCTATATGCTGACGACACCTATGCAGCTGGCGTCGGCAACAGCTACCTTGTCGATGCGGGGGCAGATAATGACACCTCATCTGCTCAATGAGTTACGCAGTCCAGGTCGTAGTGAGAGTCAGCTATGGACTGCCCGACCCGGTAAACAAATCAAACTGAATCGTACGGGTAACTGGCAGCATATATTTAAAGGCATGTACAGTGTAGTTCATGGCCCTCGGGGAACCGCTCGTAGCACGGGTTATGGACTGAAGTACCGGATGGCTGGTAAGACCGGTACTGCGCAGGTGTTCGGTATTGCCCAGGATGCCGAGTATGATGAAGAAACAGTGGCACGAAAACTACGTGATCACGCCTTGTTTGTCGCTTTTGCACCCTATGAGAATCCTGAAATTGCCGTTGCAGTGATTGCGGAGAATGGAGGTCATGGTAGTGGTGTGGCGGCGCCGATTGCACGTAAGGTGATCGACGCCTGGCTGAACAGGGGAGAGGCTGAATGATTGGTGATGGTGGCTTCAAACGCGATCAGGGTAGTCTGAGTCTGTCCTTGCGGGTGTTGCAGGTTCTGCATATGGATCCGTTGTTGTTATTTGGGATTTTGCTGTTAACAGCAACAGGACTGGGTGTGCTGTATAGCGCTGGCGATCAATCCATTGATCTGATTAATCGCCAGACCACGCGTCTGTTACTGGCATTTATGGTGATGATGATACTGGCCCATGTGCCATCCAATGGTATTCGGTTCTGGTCACCCTGGATTTATGGCCTGGGTGTTGTGTTGTTAATTCTGGTGCTGGTAGCAGGTGATATGGGCAAGGGGGCTCAGCGTTGGCTGGATCTCGGTTTTGTGCGTTTCCAGCCCTCGGAAATGATGAAGCTGGCGACGCCTATGATGATCGCCTGGTTTTTTTCTGACCGTGCATTGCCGCCTTCGTTTAAATCGTTGCTGGTGGCAGCTGTACTTATCATGCTACCGACCTTACTGATTGCAAAACAGCCTGATCTGGGGACTGCGCTGCTTATATTTGCAGCGGGCTTTTTTGTGATTTTCCTGGCGGGTATGAGCTGGAAGCTGATTGCAGGTATGTTAGTCAGTGGCGCTGCGCTGTTGCCAGTGCTCTGGCATGTTATGCATGATTATCAGCGTAGCCGTGTGTTGACCTTTCTGGATCCTGAGCGTGATCCATTGGGTTCGGGTTATCATATCATTCAGTCTCAGATTGCAATCGGTTCCGGTGGTGCCTACGGCCGTGGTTGGCTCAATGGTAGTCAGTCTCATCTGGATTTTTTACCTGAGCAGTCGACGGATTTCATCTTTGCGGTATTTGCTGAAGAGTTTGGGCTGATTGGCGGTATATTGCTCCTGAGTTTATATGGCTTCATTATATTACGCGGTTTGATGATCGCCGCTTTAGCACAGGATACCTATGGCCGCTTGCTGGGTGGTAGCCTGAGTTTGACGTTTTTTGTTTATTTATTTGTTAATGTGGGCATGGTCTCAGGCATTTTACCTGTGGTTGGAGTACCATTGCCCCTGATTAGCTACGGTGGTACCTCAATGGTAACCTTGATGGCTGGATTTGGAATTTTAATGTCAATCAACTCGCATCGGCGTTTATGGTCGAAATAACGAGTGGCAAATCAATAATCGTTTGGGAAATTTAGATGTTGCGACACATTCAATTTATTGTTCTTACCATGTGCATCATGGTGCCCGGTATAAGCCTGGCAAATTATAGTCAACGTGAAGATGTTCGTCTGTTCGTCGGAGATATGGTCAAAAAGCACGGTTTTGATGAGCAGATGCTGATGTACTGGATGCAGGGCGCCAAACAGCAAAAGACCGCGTTGGAAGCCATAGCCCGCCCAGCTGAAAGTAAGCCATGGAAAGACTATCGTCCCATTTTTATTACTTCCAAACGTATTAAAAATGGTGTCCGCTTCTGGCGTGAGCATGCTGAGACGCTGGCTCGGGCGCAGAAACAGTATGGCGTGCCTGCTGAAATTATAGTGGCCATCATTGGGGTGGAAACATTTTATGGTAAGCGCAGTGGAACCTATCCGGTGCTGGATGCACTAATAACTTTAGGGTTTGACTACCAGCCACGTGGCGCTTTTTTCCGCAAAGAACTGGAGCAGTTTCTGCTGATGAGCCGTGAAGAAAGCTTTGATCCACGTACCTTAAAAGGCTCTTATGCCGGTGCCATGGGTATGCCGCAGTTCATTTCCAGCAGTTTCAGGGCGTATGCGGTGGATTTCGACGGTGATGGTAAGCGAGATTTATGGCATAGCACAGCGGATGCTATTGGTAGTGTGGCCAACTATTTCAGTCGTCATGGCTGGCAATCGGGTGAGCCTATTATCAGTCGAGCATCGGTCAAAAAAGAGGCTATTAAACTGGCCAGTAAAGAAATGCGTCCTCATAAGGCGGTAGGAGAATACCGATCCGTAGGGGTGACGCCCTTACAGGCCTTTAGCAAGGACAAGAAAGCGACCCTGCTCAAGCTGGAAGGTAAGAAAGGGCAGGAGTACTGGCTGGGTCTGGATAACTTTTATGTTATCACCCGTTATAATCACAGCCCCCTGTATGCCATGGCGGTCTATCAACTGGGTCAGGCGGTGGCAAACGAATACTATGCAAGTCGTTAAGTGGAATGATAGATAAAGTACTTTCTATAACCGTGATTTTGCTGTTGTCATCCTGTGCAATCAAGGATGGCCCCCCTGCTGACTTCAAATTGAACGTTGCGGACATTAACAACGCTGTGCCAAGCAATGAACCCCTGAGCCGATACGGTAACCCGGAGTCTTACACGGTGATGGGTAAAACCTATCATGTTAGAAAATCCAGCCGCGGATTTGTCCAGCAGGGAGATGCTTCCTGGTATGGCACAAAATTCCATGGCAAACGGACCTCCAGTGGTGAGCCTTACAATATGTATGAAATGACCGCTGCCCACAAAACTCTACCGTTGCCCACGTATGTTGAGGTGAAACACCGGGAAAATGGCAGGTCTGTGATTGTGAAAGTGAATGATCGTGGTCCTTTTCATGAAGGCCGTATTATTGATTTATCCTATGCGGCGGCTCATAAACTGGGTATTGCAGGGACAGGAACTGGTCCGGTCGAGATCCGTGCCATCAATACCGGCGACCTGGACCTGGATACCGATTCTGTTATCTTGCCGCAACCAGCGAATGGTGAGGGTGAAATACACGTGCAGGTCGCAGCATTTGGGCTGGCGGATAGTGCAGAAAAAATGGCTGTGGCCTTGCGGGATAAGCGTTTCAATAGCGTGCGTGTACATGTGATCGAGTCCGATGGCCGAAAGCTGTATCGGGTGCGAATTGGCCCGATCCCGAATGTGGATCTGGCCTACCGTGTATTGAAAGATTTGAATGATATCGGGCATGACTATGCCCGTGTAGTTGTTGAGTAAATGACGGAGTTGGTGTTTGTTTATGTCTATGAGTAAAAATTTCCAGTTACTTTTCCTGTTTTTTAGTGCTGTTTTCATGTTTTCAGCCCAGGCGGCGATGACACCGGTTCCTGCGCCGCCAAAATTGGCTGCCGAGAGTTATTTGCTGATTGATTTTCATAGTGGCCGAGTACTGGCTGAAAAAAATATCGACAAGAAAATCGAACCGGCCAGCATTACCAAGTTAATGACTGCTTACGTGGTGTATAAGGAAATCGAAGCAGGTCGTCTGACGATGGATGAAAAGGTCACCATCAGTAAAAAAGCCTGGCGTATGAAAGGCTCGAAAATGTTCATTGAGGTCGGTAAGCAGGCCACCGTGGAAGACTTGCTGAAAGGTTTGATTATCCAGTCCGGTAATGATGCCAGTGTGGCGCTGGCTGAGCATATCGCCGGTAGTGAAGCCGTGTTTGCTGATTATATGAACCAGTACGCCACGACTCTGGGTATGAGCGGTACGAATTTTGAGAACTGCACCGGCTGGCCCAGTGAAAATCATTTAACCACGGCTCGAGATATTGCCACCCTGGCTAAAGCGGTGATCAGGGAATTCCCTGATCATTACAAGTTGTATGCGCAGAAGGAGTATTCATACAACGGCATAAAACAGTACAACCGAAACAAGCTGCTCTGGCGTGATAAAACAGTGGATGGCCTGAAGACGGGGCACACGGAGTCTGCGGGTTATTGCCTGGTATCTTCGGCTTTGCGCGAAGATATGCGCCTGATCGCTGTAGTGTTGGGTACACGTAGCGAAAAAGCGCGTGCGGATATCAGCCAGTCATTGCTGAGTTATGGTTTTCGTTTTTATGAAAGTAATCGTTTGTATGCTGCAGGTGAGTCGCTGAACGAAGCACGGATCTGGCTGGGTGAGAAAGAGAATCTGAATCTGGGTTTGGTGGATGACCTCCATGTCACCATTCCTCGTGGTCAGTACAAGTACCTGGATGCCGTTATGGAAGTGAACCAGGAAATTTCTGCACCTGTGAAGAAAGGTCAGGAAATGGGGGCTGTCCGTGTGATGCTGAACGGGGAAGAAATTTTGAGCAAGCCGCTGGTTGCTTTGCAGTCCATTGATGAAGGCAGTCTGTGGCAGCGAACTCGGGACCATGTCATCCAGCTGTTTCAGTAATCAGGCTGTGATTGTCTTTTCTCAGGATAAAAAAGCCGGGCTTAGCCCGGCTTTATATTTTGGTATTTATGTCTGAACCCATCGTATATCTGAATGGTCAAATTTTACCCGTTAGCCAGGCACACATTTCTGTGCTGGATCGAGGTTTTCTATTTGGTGATGGCGTCTACGAAGTGATCCCGGCCTATGGTGGTCATTTGTTACGTCCGTTTGAGCATCTTCAACGTCTGCAGAACAGTCTGGACGGCATTCGCCTGAATAACCCACTGAACCAGTCACAATGGCTGGATATCATGCAACAGTTGCTGGAACAAAATCCGGCAGAAGATCAGTGTGTTTATTTGCACATTTCCAGAGGGGTGGTGGCTGAACGTGAGCACACGTTCAGTGATGATGCGACGGCGACGGTGTTTGTCATGGTGAGTCCTTTGTTATCGGTATCCAGACAAGCGCTTGAGAAGGGGGTGTCGGCTATCACCCTGGAAGATATTCGCTGGCGTGCCTGTCATATCAAGGCGACCACGTTGCTGGTGAATAGCCTGTTAAAGCAGCAGGCCAAGGATGAAGGCGCGGCAGAGGCCTTGTTGGTAAGAGATGGCCAGGTGACAGAGGGGACCGCAAGCAACCTGTTTGTAGTACAGGGATCGCAATTGATTACACCCCCGGTCAGTCCATTGCTGCTACCAGGAGTGACCCGTGATCTGGTACTGGAGCTGGCACGTAATCAGGATATTGACTGCCTGGAACGGGATATCTCAGTTGCAGAATTGAAGGCGGCAGATGAAATCTGGATTACCAGTTCAACCCGGGAGATCGTGCCAGTGGTCGAACTGGATGGCGAACCGGTTGGAAATGGTCAATCCGGCCCCATATGGGAAACTATGATCGATATATATCAGGCCTATAAAGTTAAGCTGAGGCAGGGCGAGCAATTATGAGTGAACAGAATCCTGAAGACGAAACCCTGTTTGAGTTCCCCTGTGAGTTTCCTATTAAGGCAATGGGAAAGTCAGGTCCTGCTCTGGAGCTGGCTGTTCTGGAGATTATCAACCGCCATGTACCGGACCTGACGGAAGGTGCTATCAGGCTGAATGCGAGCAAGGGTGGTAACTATACCAGTATTACAATCACGATCACGGCGCAGAGCAAATCTCACCTGGACGGTATCTACATGGAGCTGACCCAGTGTGAACATGTGCTTTATGCCATCTAGCTAATCACCGGGTTATAATGCGCGTCAACATTCGTCACCTGGGTGTGCAGGACTACCGGCAGACCTGGCAGCAGATGCAGCAATTCAACCAGAACCGTAATAAAACCACAGCGGACGAAATCTGGTTACTGCAACATCCATCGGTTTTTACCCTGGGTCTCAATGGCAAGCGTGAACACCTGCTCGATATTGGCACTATCCCCCTGGTAGAAACAGATCGGGGTGGACAGGTAACCTACCATGGCCCGGGCCAGTTAATTGCCTATCTGTTATTCGATATCAAACGCCGTAAACTGGGTGTGCGCGAGATGGTTACACGCCTGGAGCAGTCGGTGGTTGATTTCCTGGCGGACCAGGGCATAGTAGCTGAGTCAAAACGTCAGGCACCAGGCGTGTATGTGGATGAAGAAAAGATAGCGGCCCTGGGGCTGCGTGTGAAACAGGGTGGCAGCTACCATGGTCTGAGCCTGAACGTCGATCTCGATCTGCAGCCCTTCGAGCGTATTAATCCTTGTGGTTACGAGGGTTTAAAAGCCACCAGTATGGCTAAACTGGGGCAACAATTGACGACTGCGCAGGTCGAGGTACTGTATTTGCCTTATTTGTGCCAGCAATTTGGAATTGATGAGATAAACCATATTCATGAGTGAAAAACAGAAAGTTGTAGCGGGTGAAAAACTGCGCGGCGCTGAAAAAGTGGCCCGCATTCCGGTGAAAGTAGCGAAAACAGAAAAGCTGCTGCGTAAGCCTGAGTGGATACGTGCGAAAACGCCGAGCCACCCGGAAGTTAAGCGCCTGAAACAGGTATTGCGTGACAATAAGCTGTTTACTGTATGCGAGGAAGCGGCCTGCCCGAATCTGGGTGAATGTTTTGGACATGGCACAGCTACTTTCATGATTATGGGAGAAATCTGTACCCGGCGTTGCCCGTTCTGCGATGTTGGTCATGGTCGTCCATTGCCACTGGATGAACAGGAGCCCGATAACCTGGCCCGTACCATTCAGGCTATGGGACTTAAATATGTCGTCATTACCTCGGTTGATCGTGATGATCTACGCGATGGTGGGGCTGGCCATTTTGTGCAATGTATTGAAAAAACCCGGGCGTTCAATCCTGATATTCAGGTGGAAATATTGGTGCCAGATTTTCGGGGACGGGTCGACACAGCGATTGAACTGTTGAAACAGACTCCACCCAATGTGTTTAATCATAACCTGGAAACGGTACCGCGTTTATATGCCCAGGCCCGACCGGGTGCGGACTATATAGGGTCTTTGGAGTTGCTGCAGGCGTACAAGGCTCAATGCCCCGATGTGGCAACCAAGTCAGGTATTATGCTGGGCTTGGGCGAGGAAATGGAGGAAGTTATTCAGGTTATGAAAGACCTGCGGGCGCATCAGGTCAATATGTTGACACTGGGCCAGTATTTGCAGCCCAGTGTGCATCATCTGCCAGTGGCACGCTATGTTAAACCGGAAGAATTCGACCATCTGGCCGAAGTCGGCAAGAAAATGGGTTTCAGTCATGTGGCCAGTGGCCCCATGGTTCGCTCGTCATATCATGCCGATTTGCAGGCTCAGGGGCTTTTCTAAATCACTGTTTCGGCCACTTCAACACAGTCGCGGCCGGCCATCTTGGCTTTGAACATGGCGTGATCTGCCAGCTCAATAGTGTCATGCTCATCGATATCGGCACTCATAGCAGCGAGTCCAACTGAAACAGTAAAATGAATCGTCTTGTCTTTGTATACCACTGCTAACTGTTTGAGATCTGTCCGTAGTCTGTTCATCAAGTCAGTGGCCTCACTGAGGTTCGCTTCAGGCAATACCATCAGAAACTCTTCACCACCGTAGCGAAAGATCATGTCATTGCTACGGATATTCTCACGAATAAATTGCATGCTGGCTTTTAAGACGTGGTCGCCGGCCAAATGTCCGTGTGCGTCGTTGATCTCCTTGAAGTGGTCAAAATCTAGTAAGGCAATGACGCACGGGTTGCCATGGCGTCGCAGGCGTTCATGTTCATGAGCCAGCTTGTTATACATCGCATAACGGTTCCAGACACCGGTTAACTGGTCAATGGAGCAGGCTTTGTTGATTAAGTCGAGTTCCAGGTCCTGTATGGCCATGCGGAAGCTGTGGACTGAATTGATAAAGTCATCATATTGCTGGGGTGTGATTTCTCGATGTTGCATTTTGATCTCGAGCAGATCACGGGCTTTGTCGTGTAAGCTGACATGTAATTCGCCGATAACTGAAAATAGCTCCATTTTTTTAAGTATTGCATCGACATTGCCGTAATACCATTGTCCGAATTGACACAAATGATGTGCTGAGCTGCACAGGTTTTTGGATGCAGGTTTGCTACCACAGATTAGTGTCCGGTGAATGCTCTTGGTCCAGATGGTGTGATTGGTGAGTGCGGTACTAAGTTCACCGAGAGCCCGGAGCGTGTTGAGGGGGAGTCTGAGATCGTTCTGATGTGGCATGATGTGGCTTTCACGTGCAAAAAAATTATCAATTTATAGAAGTGTAGACATATTTTACATGTATGGCTGGCCACTGGAGAAAAAATAGTAGATTGGGGTGACACAAAACAAGGTCGATGGACGATCAAGCTAGATATGATTAAGCGAGTTAGTAATTAATGTCAGTGCAGTGTTTTTAGAAGAGGATTGATTTAAGTCCTGTATCTGTCTCTGCTCTGTGGTAGATAATGGCGTCAGAATATATTATCCATTAGATCAAACACAAAGAGACAAGCCATGCCATTGATACGCCCATTTGCTGGATTACGTCCTGTCCCCGAACATGCTGAAGATGTGGTTGCGCCACCTTATGATGTGCTTAATAGCGCTGAGGCACGAGAGCGTGCCGCCGGCAAACCCATGAGTTTTCTGCATATTTCAAAAGCAGAAATTGATTTGCCAGAAGGTACCGATCCCTATGATCCAGCTGTGTATGCCAAGGCGGCTGAGAACCTGGATACACTGGTTACCAATGGTGTATTAATGCGTGATCCTGAGCCGCGTTATTATGTGTATCGGCTCACCATGGGTGACCATGTGCAAACAGGCCTGGTGGCCGCCGCGTCAGTGAAGGATTATGATAGCAATCGTATTCGTAAACATGAATTTACCCGTCCAGCGAAGGAAGATGATCGCGTCCGTCAGATCGAAGCCTTAAATGCGCAGACCGGCCCTGTGTTGCTGGCCTATAAATCAGATGCTGAAATTGATGCAATACTGGAACAGGTGACTGAGTCAGCACCTGTCTATGACTTGCAGGCGGATGATGGTATTGGACATACCTTCTGGGTGGTGGATGATACAATGACGATCGAGAAACTAAGCGCCGGTTTCGATGCCATGCCGGCGATTTATATTGCCGATGGTCATCATCGTTCGGCCTCGGCATCACGGGTGGCTAAAGCCATTGGAGGCTCCGATGAGCAGATGAGTCATTATTTTCTATCAGTGATTTTTCCTCATAATCAGATGAAAATATTCGATTACAATCGTGTGGTGACTGACCTGAATGGCCTGAGTCAGGATGAGTTTTTAAATAAAATTGCAGAGCGTTTTGAGTGCAGTAAAGAAAATGCACCAGTGAAACCCTCAAAAGCGACTGAGTTTGGTATGTACCTTGCGGGTGAATGGTATCGATTAAATATCCAGGCCAGCTTGATTCCAGATGACCCAGTTGCCAGTCTGGATGTGGCATTGCTGGCTGATAATTTACTGGAACCTGTGCTCGGAGTTGCTGACCCGCGTACCGATCCACGCATCGATTTTGTTGGTGGGATACGAGGTCTTGCCGGGCTGGAAAAACGTGTGGATTCCGGTGAGATGGCCGTAGCATTTTCCTTATACCCGACCAGTATGGAGGCATTGATGGCAGTGGCAGATGCCAATGAAGTGATGCCACCCAAGTCTACCTGGTTTGAACCGAAGCTGGCTGATGGACTGGTATCCCATGTGCTGGATTAAAAAAG
>JBFFSQ010000003.1:0-37296 GCA_041572275.1 Gammaproteobacteria bacterium | reverse complement strand
TCAAAAATCACATAGACATAGGAATCACCAAAGAAAGAATAACCTCTCACATTAGTAGCTTTAGGCACAGATAACATGGCAGTGGTCAATGGATAGGTCACCTGATCTTCCACCACTCGTGGCGCCTGTCATGGATAAATGGTTTTGATAATAACCTGTACATCCGACAAATCGGGGATGGCATCCAGCGGTGTATTTTTCACCGCATACACACCCCAGCCAGTAAGCACAAAGGTCAGTAACAACACCATGAACCGATTTTGTATCGACCAGTCAATTATTTTTGCAATCATATTGGGTGCTCCTACTGATCCATCATCGGTTTAATATCGCTAATCAAGTAACCATTTTTACCTTGCACCAGCTTTATTTGTACCGTATCACCAATGTTCAGCCCTTCCACAGATACACCGGTATGTAATTCAAAATCCATTACCATGGCTGGCCAACCCAGTTCAGGAATTGGATCATGCTCCAGGCTAACTTTCATCTGCTCCGGCATAAGCTCTCTAACGACCGCTCGTGCAACTGGCATCTTCGGTTGTGTTTCAGCCGCTTGCTTGCTAGCTGGCTCACTCATGCGCATCAAACTTGCCTTTAGACTGGCTTCAGAATCAATCAGGAACTGACCTGATATAACAACCTGCTCACCCTCATCTAAACCTTCAACAATTTCTACCCAGTCACCGGTTTCCATACCCGCCACCACATTACGCTGCACATAACGACCTTTGCCTTTATCAAGAATGACCCGTTCCTGTTGGCCGGTACGAATAAGTGCCTCACGGGGTATATTGAGAACATTATTTTTCGCTCCGCCATAAATACTTACGCTGGCAAACATGTTC
Source organism: Gammaproteobacteria bacterium (assembly GCA_041572275.1). Taxonomy (GTDB): domain Bacteria; phylum Pseudomonadota; class Gammaproteobacteria; order SZUA-229; family SZUA-229; genus JBFFSQ01. The sequence goes on along the minus strand of JBFFSQ010000003.1, from coordinate 36,448 downwards.
GGCTTTAGAGTTTCATCGGGATTATCAAACTGCAATCGCACTTTCAATGTCCGTGTTTTGGTATCAAGACGGGGATAAATATATTCCACTGTCCCTTCCCACTCTCGACCAGGTACAAAGGACAATTTGACGTCCGCACTCTGGCCAACCTTCACCCAGTTGGACTGACTTTCAAATACTTCAGCCAGCAACCACACTCGCGACAAATCAGCCAGACTTAACACTTCCATCGCCGGTTTCACATACATGCCTTCACGCACTTTCAGCGTGGCAACAATACCATCCTGTGTTGCATAGATACTGACGGTTTGTGGCACCTTGCCAGAGCTGGTCAGCTGCTTAATCTGAGACTTGGAAATTCCCAGCGCAAGCAGGCGATCATTTGATGCACGAATCAGTCGCTTACTATTTGAGGATAATGACTGCAGATATTCTTCCATGGCATTCACCAGCGTTGGTGAATACACATCGAACAAGCGCTGTCCTTTTTTGACACGATCACCTTCAGATTTCACCACCAGATTTTCGATCCAGCCATCGGTACGCAGGTGCACATGACTCACTTTTGATTCATCAAAATCAACATAACCCACGGTATCAATTTTGCGCCATAACCGTCCTCGCTCGACAACTGCTGTACGTACGCCAAGATTATTCACGACCGCAGGCGAAACTTTAACCACAGGTCCATCATCTACGGCTTCATCACCTTCGTCATACACGGGAATCAAATCCATACCCATCGGTGATTTACCCGGCTCATCTCGCCGGTAATTTGGGTCCATGGGTGCAACCCAGTACAGAATTTCCCTTTCTTTCATTGCTTGCGGCTCATCCTGTTTGACTTCCACCAAATCCATGCCACAAATCGGACAGGTTGAGGGTTCATTGCGTACAATCTGCGGATGCATAGGACAAACATAATTAGGGTCCAGATGTTTTTCAGCATGCTCTAGGGCTGTCTCCTGAACGTCAGGCGACTGGCTTTGCTGGGCCAGCCACCAACCACCAAAACCAACAGTGAGAACAAATACCACCAGGCTCAATCCAATAACGATTTGTTTTACTTTCATTTCACATCTTCCCCAATAAGATACCGGATTTCGGCATAAGCTATGGCCTGATCAACCGCCAGCTGTAAACGTTGCAAGGCGGCCTTGAGTTCAGCGCTACGTGCACGTGTTAAAGCATTAAATGTCACCACACCTGACTGATAACCATTAAGTGCTGCTTTCGAATTTTGCCTGGCCCGAGGTAACACCTCATGATCATAGAGTTGCATTCGTTGCTTGAGCTGTTGCCAACGCACATGTTTTTGCTTTAACTGAGAGACCAGCTTCAACCGCTGATCCTGCTTTTCATAGCGACTAACCTGCAACTGTTTTTTGCGTGCAGACAGCACACGATCCTGGCGATCTTCAGTGAAGACCGGCAGATCAAGACTAACCATGGCACTGAAAAAATCTGCACGATCACTGCCATCCATGTTCTGACCAGAGCGCTTGCCGTAGGTCAGATCAAAACCCCACTGTGACTTATATTTCTGACGTGCCAGTTCAATATCCTGTTGACTGACCACAATCTTTTCATTCCGCTTTGTTAGCATCGGATGTGTATCCAACGCCTCAACCAGTACATCGATCGTTGGTCCAAGCTGCACGCTGAATACTGACTCAGATAGATGCAGCTGACGGCTCGCTGCCTGACTACCCAACCATTGAGCCAGAACCACCCGACTTTCTTGCTGCATCGCATCGTTCTGCTGTAAACGATCATCCAGCAATGACAATTCCAACTCTGCCTGCAAGACATCCTGCTGTTGTTTGCGGCCAGCCGCATAGAGCGACTCACTGACTCGCCGTTGCTGCTCAAACAGGGCTCGTGTCTGCTCAACAATGACACCGGTCTGCTCCTGCAAATACACCATCCACCAGGCTTTACGTACCTTCAGTAATACTTCACGTTTACGTAACTCCAGATCAGCACGCTGCATCCTGGCACCTGCCTGCATTTTGCGGGTGCTCACATCAAGACTGTCTCCACGAGGTAACATCTGGTTATAACCTAGAATCACCTGCGTCATTGGCTCCTGATCAAGCTCAAAGGTATCTGTTGGTAAAGATAGAAACCCAAACTTAAGTTTTGGGTCCGGCCACTGTCCGGCCGCCACTGCCTGCTCATCAAGGGCTTCCGCGCTTTCAGAATAACCCTGAATCAGGGAATCCTGCTGCAGGGCCAGCTGTTCAGCTGCAGACAGACTTAAACCTGTGTCAGCCATTAACATTCCCGGATGCAAAGCAACCGACAACCATACACATTTAATCAATATTCTGGGGTTCATACCCAACTTCCTCAGCAATTACATAGGCGTGCAAACATGCACGCAGTCAAACGTCCTCAAGAGGACACAGCTTTGGAAGAAACTCTTAGATAAGTAATCGGGTATTTAACAGGAGAGGGGGTGGACGTGTATCACGAAAGGTCTGGTCTGAATGCAGGGCTTTCTGCATCAACTGATGATCAACCAGTGAGGAGTCTATTGTATCTGAAAACACTGCCTGAAAAGTCAGCACACTTAAACTAATAAGCTGCACGCCATCAAGCGACTGGTTCTCTGCCGACAGCACGGCTTCATTTAAGGAAGGTGGACATTGACAGTTCATCACCATTTCCTGCGACAATGACTGCGACTCAACCATGGCAGCATGCACAGGCACCTGAAATGCCAAATTCAACCACGACAGCATAAACACAGCCAGGAGCACACGTCCAATGCGTCTAATCCGGGCTTGGCTGAAACCATTAACTGTCATACTGGTGCTCATATTAAGGTGAATAAAAACTCAGACTGATATTCATACTATTAGTTCAGGAATGGCAATAACGCCACTCGTTAAATCACTATCATGACATGTATCAATCTTTCAAACTCAGGCCATCGGTATTGGGCGGTGGCGGCACTTTTCTCTCAACCGGATCAACCAGATCTGCCCCTACTGGAGCCATATCAAGCCCGGACAAATCAAGCTGGGGCTCAGGAATCGCCTGCCTGGCATCCTGAACATCACTACCTACAGGCGCCAGCGTCGCAGCCAGGTCGGCAATTTGATCACCTGTAATATGCAAGGGTTCCGTTTCCGGCGCTGGCGGCACATCATGATCAACGGCTACCCGCGCTGGTGCTGATGCTGTCTCTGTAGTCGGAGACGCAACAGGTTCTGGTGTGGACAGGTTCTTTATTTCACAGACAGCACCTGCTCGACTCATTGCTGTCTGGTATTTCATGGCTGTCTGCTGGTCGATATTTTTTTTAATGACAACGCGTTTTCCTGAAAACAATTGCTCAAGCTTGGCATTATCTGCTTTGAACATTTTACCAATGCTTGCTCTCACCTGTGCCGGGTCCGCACCATCAGCGATACCACCACTAAACGCCACTTCAAACAGTTCGTCAGCCATTACACACCCTTTAAATTGATCCAATGTCTGTCACATTACACCTGTATTTCAGCCTTATAGCGCATAAAAACATGTTTTTTTGTGCAAAAGCAATAAAAGCTGAACATAATTAATTATAAGACAGCATCTGCCTAAGTAAATATTATAAAATTAAAATATCCCTGATAACTATCAATCAGAGATGCCTGACATCATAACTATAAAGTAAAGGTCCATGAACAAACACAATACTTCATTTCGTATCACACCCAAAGGCCGTCTAGATATTCTCTCACAACAGGAAGTAAATCAGCTCAAACAGGCCAGCGAGGTGGGCGGCTGTTACGATATATTCCGTCGTTGTTCACTGGCAGTATTGAATGTTGGCAGCCAGGTTGATGATGCCCGGGAAGTTCTGGAAGCCTACAAGGATTTTGACATTCGTGTTATTGAACAGGAACGCGGCGTCAAACTGGAAGTCTCTAACCCACCAGCCAGTGCATTCGTTGATGGTGAAATGATTACCGGCATACAGGAACATTTGTTCACCGTACTGCGCGATATTGTTTATGCGAAAAACGTGGTTGAGCTGAGCGGCAATTTTGACCTCAACAGCCAGCATGGCATCACCAACGCAGTTTTCCACATTTTACGTAATGCCAATATTTTGAAAACAAACCGCGAACCTGACCTGGTGGTCTGCTGGGGCGGGCACTCCATCAGCCGGGTCGAATATGATTACACCAAGGAAGTTGGCCACGAACTTGGCCTACGCGGCTTAAACATCTGCACTGGCTGCGGCCCTGGAGCCATGAAAGGCCCAATGAAAGGCGCCACCATTGGCCATAACAAACAACGCATCTATGATGGTCGCTACATTGGCATGTCTGAGCCCGGCATTATTGCAGCTGAATCACCCAACCCGATTGTTAACGACCTGGTCATCATGCCGGATATCGAAAAACGACTGGAAGGCTTCGTTCGCTCTGGCCATGGTATTGTCGTGTTCCCAGGTGGTGCGGGTACAGCAGAAGAAATCCTCTATATACTCGGCATACTGTTACACCCGGATAATGCCGAAATTCCCTTTCCACTAATTTTTACCGGTCCAAAAAGCAGTGAGGCATATTTCAGACAGATCCATCATTTCATAGAACAAACACTGGGTTTTGAAGCCCAGCAAAAATACAAAATCATTATCGATGACCCGGCCCTGGTTGCCCGCGAAATGAAGGCTGGCATGAATAAAGTCATGGACTTCAGGAAGAGTAACTCTGACGCTTATTATTACAACTGGATCCTGACCATTGAAAATGAATTCCAGAAACCCTTTATTCCCAGTCATGAAAACATGTCAAAACTGGAGCTGCACAAGGACCAGGATAACCATTTACTGGCCGCGAATTTAAGACGTGCATTCTCTGGCATAGTGGCAGGAAATGTGAAGGCTGATGGCATTCGTTCGATTGAAGAACACGGTAACTTTGAAATTCGGGGTGACAAGTCCATTTTACAGCCACTGGATGAACTGCTGGAATCATTTGTCCAGCAACATCGAATGAAGCTACCGGGCAAAAAATATACTCCCTGTTACAAAGTTGTCACTTAGACTTCATAAAAACGTTTTCATTCAACGTTAAAAATACATGGCATTAAAAACTGTCGATACCATCGCATTCATGGCTATTGCTTAGCTTGTAAACTGGTATTTCGAGGGGTAGCGATTATACTGAATAACAGGCACCCTTTGTGTTAGCGAACTTAACGTCATTGGAGGAACGCATGCCGCAGTCGCAGCTAACGCCTTTAATCCTGACCCTGGATCATGCCGGCATTCCCATCGACTGGCTACACTGGCAAGACGTGGTTAATTTATATGTTCGTCAACAGATCGCCTGGACAGCCAGCGAAACCACCATTCGTATTTATGGTGGCACCAGTCAACTCACTGGACGACGCTCGTTTATCGACCTCAACACCATCATCGCCATACGTGGAGCCAATGCCAGTAAATATAAATTTGCAACGCCGACACTGACCAATCGTGCCCTGTTTAATCGCGACCACCATACCTGCATGTATTGTGGCAATCGTTTTAAAACAGCCTTATTGACCCGTGACCATGTCAAACCTCGAGCCAAAGGGGGCAAGGATAACTGGAATAATGTGGTGACGGCCTGTAAAGCCTGTAATGTTTCAAAAGCCTGTCGCACACCCAGTGAAGCTCATATGCCTTTACTGGCTTTACCCTATGCCCCCAATCACGCCGAAGCAATGATCCTGTCGAATCGTCGCATTCTTGTCGACCAGATGGATTTCTTGAAAGCGCATATCCCTCATACACGTCGCAACAGCTTTAACTAAAACGATAGTGTTTTTTTACCGCTTGCTTAATTAACCAGTGGCATGACATGCCCTTGGGAAACGTCACCAGATCACCCACACCCATTGACACTGCCTGACCTTGTTCCGGCGTCACAATGACATCACCTTCAAGAAAGTAACATATTTCTTCTGCATCATAATACCAGGGAAATTCAGAAGCCTCCTTGGTCCAGATAGACCAGTCTGTGATTCCCAGCTCCTGTAATCGTTGCGGTGTCGGTTGACGTTCAATTTTGATTTCACTCATGGTGTCGTATTCCTGTCATCGTAGTGCGGACAAAAAACTAAGCTTGCGAAATATCGGCCAGCCCCGCTTTCAAATCCGGATAGCGTAATTCGAGTTTGAAGTCACGACGTAATTTTTCATTGCCTATCCGTCGTGACTCAGCCATATAGGACAACATGCCTTTAGACAAACGCGTACTGGCCTGCTGTAAACTGATTGCTTCGGGAGCCGGCAACCCTGTCGCCTCAGCCACATTCATAAAATAGTCATACATGGTTGATGGATGGCCATCGGCACAATTATAAATACCGGTAATCGTCTCATCCACAACAGCCTGAATACAGATACTGGCCAGGTCATAAGCATGAATGCGGTTGCTATAGGGAGAATCTTCCTGTCTGACAATGGGCTCACCACTACTAATCCGTTTCAAAGGCAACTTGCCCGGACCATAAATACCCGGCACACGCAGGATCACACAGGACACCTGATGTCTTTGACACCAGCTTTGTAATTGTTGCTCTGCATCCAGTCGACGCTTTGCTCGATCAACCTGAGGATTAACCGGTGTATTCTCATCGACCCAGCGGCCTTCACAATTACCATAAACACCGGTGGTGCTAATCAGGACAATTTTTTTCGGTCGCTGCGAGCCTAACGCCTGTAAAAAATGTTGCAGGCGGGTATCCTTCTCGCCCTGTTTTGGCGGAGGTGCCAGATAAAGAATACTGTGCTGCTCCACATCGATAGCATGTTCAGTCACATCTTCGAGCTGATCTAAATCCAGGCGAATACAATCGATGCCTTTTTTTATGCATGAATATTTACTCTGTTCGCTGCGCACAATGCCGATGACCTGTTGTCGTGATTTGATACGGCCAGCAATTTGCAACCCCATATAACCACAACCGACGATGTATATCCGATGACTACTGACAGTCACGTATTTGTCTCCAATATTCTTGATGCCGACACAACGTACCGCAAGGGCGTACCTGGATCAATGCCATCAAAGGGATAACAGGTAATCAACACCAGCATCGACTCTGTGGCGTGCAATGATAACTGATACACAGTACTATCAACTACATCCATGCTATCAACCTGATATTGCATAGGGCCATTCACTGCATCTATTTCAATAACATCACCAATAGCCAGCTCTGCCAGAAACCCAAAGTGCGTATCTCGATGCCCCGCCAATACCACCACACCGGCGCTGCCGAGCTCTGCACTGGCCTTCATCCAGCCAGGCCCAAACGCCAGGGTACGACCGCTGGCACCGGCCAACACCCATTGCTCCACCTGATACCGCGGTACCCGTAATTGCGCCACCGGCCAGGTGTCTGCCCAGGGCCAGGGCTTAGCTTTTGCCTCGCCCTGTTTTACTTTTGTCCAGGCCTCGGCGACAAGGTACTGTGCCAGCCGGGCTTTGACATGCAGGTAAGCCACAGAGCCGAATTGCCAGGCAGAAATGGCACAGAGTAGGATAATGCTGAGGGTCAGTTTTCTGCTGTTCATTTTTCATATCGTGCCCTGAATAGTATTAGAATCATGGCTAGCGCAATGCAACCAAAACCCAGTAGTAACTGTAATTCAGATGCCGTGGCAGTTTGTGGAAAACCATAGCCTTGAACACGCTGCTGGGAACCAAGGGGTAAACGGTTGGCAACAGCTGCCGTTTTCAAGCCCTCATGCCTGGCTCTGGCTTGAACCGGATCGACAACGACCAGACTGGTATACTTACTCACCATTTGATGCTTCAAGGCCAGGTCAACAATCTGCTGTCGCAGCTTCGCCTGCTGACCACCTCTCACAACCTGATCCATCCAGTCAGCAATCTGATTGCGTGCCCACAGCACAGCAACGCCACTATGCTGCTGATGACTATCAAGTGCCAGTCGGCGTTGCCATACCTGACCACCCATTCTGCCGCTGACGGTTAAATGGGTATTGGCTACGTCGAGTTTCGCACTAATCAATAAAGGCTGGTCACGATATAGATCCGGCAAACGTTGTGGCCACAGTTGTGGGGTCGACTCCCCCGACCAGTTCAGCTGGATATGACTCAACTGCGGTGACTGCAGCTGCGCAAACAGTGCCTGCATACGGCCATATACTTCATCCTGAGAACGGATATAGGTATAGCTACCACGACCAAACTCTGCCGCTTTACGCATAAAATAACTGTTCGGTGCCGAGCCTATACCCACTGTAAATAAACGACTGTGTTGAAGTTTATTTTCTATCAAAGCAAACAGTGCTGTTTCATTGCCGACACTGCCATCGGTCATGAACACCACCTGCCGAACATATCCCTCTAGCGCATCACTATCCAGTGCCGCCTCGATAGCCGGTTTCATTTCGGTGCCGCCATCGGCGCGCAGATTTTGTACAAACCGTTGAGCGACATCTAGCGATTGTTGATCAGCCTGCACTGACTGACTGAATAGACGCCGGGTAACTGAATTAAACTCAATGATATTAAAACGATCAACGGGCTGCAGTGTTTTCAAGGCCATCAACAGAGCGGCTCTGGCCTGTTGCATGGAGACACCGGCCATCGAGCCGGACGTATCAATAATAAATACCACTTCGCGAGGCAGTGACTGCTGTGCGACCGGGAATGACTCCGCCACCGGCGGCATCAACATAATCAGGGCATAATCCTCACCGGCAATTGTTTCCTTGAACAACGCCGCCTCGGGTTCAGCCCCCAACGCGGGTTGCCAGACCAGTTCAAAATCTCGATCCATGGCTACAGCACCGTTTAACAGCTCGACACTATAGACCTGACCCTGACGATTGAACTCAATGTCATGGTAAAGACTGTTAATCCGACTCAACTCCATGCCAGCATCCAGTGTTACCTTTATCCGCATACGACTGTCCTCTGTCTCATGACTGAGTCGAACCGGTGGTGTAATACGACTGGCATCCCTGACCTGGTCGGTATTAAATGACCAGCCTGAACCTTTAATACTGATCGGCTCATCAGCATCAATTATCTGTTCACCCGGTATATAACGGGGCGTCAGTGTCATTGGAAAACGCAGACTGAAACGACCTCGTTGATAATGCAGCATTTGCTGGTAGCTGATCTCCACCACTACCGTTTCACCCGGGGCAATATTTGCCACCGAGGTGGTGAATAAATTAGGCCGTTCCTGTTCCACCAGTGCGGTGCGTTGACCACTGCTTTTCGCCCGTTGATACATGGCCTTTGCTTCGGCACGTTCTTTTATCACACCTTCGATACGTCGTTCACCCACCTGTATATTCAATCGATCCACCGCCGCCTGTTCCGGCAATGGAAACACGTAGACACCTTCCATCCATTCAGCTGAAGTATTTTTGAACTGCTGCTGCAAACGAACACGGGCAATCATGCCACTGATATTAAAGTCTGCTTCACTATTCAGGCGTAACGCTTCCTGCGTTACACCTGAATCACCACGAACAAAAAAACTACCGGCCTTAATCTCTGCCGGCAATGCGATTTCACTTGCCCATACCATACCGGGCAACAGACCCAGCAGTATCAACAACAACAGACCCTGAAAAAAATTTCTGTGGCGCTGACTACTTACAGATACCAATCGCCAGTGTGGTGATACATGATGACTAGATGCTTGCCATAGATAATGCCTTTGTGTAACGACCCGGCACTCACCGCTATGATTGCGTTTAATTACTGCACGATAGTTTGTTCTGATCATTGCCTGATTCCCCTTTCTTTTAGATCAGTAAATCAAAACAATCGGGCAATATCGGATGTGAAAAATGGCAATGTCAGGTGCAATAATGATGAATTATGGCAAACGTACATTTCTGCTCCGAATCCAGCTATCATTCAGTCATACATAATCGAAGCTGACACAAGAGCAGATACAGGACAGGTTGATGAGTCACCACATTGCCATCGTAGAAGATGAACCCGCCATTCGCGAAAATTATCGCGACGTGTTACAACATCATGGTTATCAGGTTAGCCTGTATAGCAACCGGCCTGACGCCATGCAGGCATTCAATAAACAACTGCCGGATCTGGCAATCATCGATGTCGGACTTGAAGATGAAATTGAAGGCGGCTTTGAACTCTGTCGCGATCTTCGCGCCATGGCACCCCAATTACCGATTATTTTCCTTACTGCACGGGACAGTGAACTGGATGCCATTTCAGGCCTGCGCCTGGGCGCTGATGATTATTTAACCAAAAACATCAGCCTACCTCATCTGGTCGCCCGTATCGTTGCACTATTACGCCGCATTGACGCCATGCAACGCTCGACACCTCAAACCAACACACTGACACAAGGTGAACTCAGCATGGATATGGACAGAATGTCCGCGACCTGGCAAACACAGGCGATACCACTTACACTCACCGAATTCTGGCTCCTGCATGCTCTGGCACAACACCCCGGCCATGTAAAAAATCGTCAGCAACTCATGGACGCCGCCAATGTGGTACTGGATGACAACACCATCACCTCCCACATCAAACGCATACGTAAAAAATTCACCAATATCGACTCAGCGTTTAATGCCATTGAAACCGTCTATGGCTTCGGCTATCGCTGGAACGACAGACACTAGCCAATCATCGTGAAATTACGTAACCAACTCTTCGTTCTCAGTCTACTAACTCTCGCCTTACCCTGGGCCGGTTGTGAGTATATCCGCGAAATGGAAAACACCTTACGCGATGGCCAGGAACAGAGCCTGCTCACAACCACCCGAACGATTGCTCATCTATTAACCTATGAAAATCCACAGCTGTTCAATTTCGATCGATTAACTGACGAAACTAATCACAGCACAGATAATACCTATGCCTTCAGGCTAAACAGTCAAATCCAGCTTGACGGCTATGTCGATGACTGGGGACAATCCGACGAAAATTTCAGGTCATTCCGCAATCAAATGACGTCAGCCCCGAATAACCAGCAACCGGTCAGTGCTATTGCCGCCACCTACAAAAGTTATCTGTATCTGTTTTTTAGTGTTAAGGATGACCAGGTTATTTACCACCGGCCATCGCAACAGCTGGTTAATGGTGATCGCCTGCAACTACTTCTGCGAAATAAAAACGGTCAGCCCCGGCGCTATTTCATTCAGACCAGTGCACCGGGCAAACTGGAAGCTCAATATCTTATTGATGGCGATAGTCTTAATCCACGACTACGATACGAACGTCGCATTTCCGGTCAGTGGCAAGATACCGCCACAGGCTACAACATCGAGCTGCGCATCCCACTGAAACTGCTCACATCGAATATCAATATGGCCATTGTTGATATCGACACTCCGTCATCAGACACCATCAATGGCTGGTATGGCACTTGGGACAAAGCTGATTCACAAAGTAATGGCCTATTGATTCAAACCTCACCAAAACTGGAAACACTGCTGCAACGCTTCAACCAGGATAGAGCCCGACTCAGAGTCGCCGACAGCCAGGGCTGGTTACTCAGCAGTATTGGCAGTATTGAACGGCCAGCGGATTCATCTCAGGGTCTCGACCTCAATGAAACGCTGCTGGACATTCTCAACCAGCTTTATCACTTCATCATGAACGTAGCTGAATCAACAACGCAGGCAGTTAGCCTGCAACAAGGTCGTATCCAGGGGCCGTTAATCGAAGCAGCTTTAAACAAACAGGAAATGACCTCATGGTATAAACCGGAAACATCCAACCGCGCCATCGTTTCCGCCAGCTTTCCGGTCATAATTGATAATAGAGTAGTAGCGGTGGTCGTTGCTGATCAGAGCAGTGAAGCCATCCTCTCCCTGACTAATCGAGCGCTGAGTCGACTCATTACACTCAGCTCCATTGCCATCCTGATAGCCGCATTCGCATTACTTGGTTATGCCACGCTGTTGTCATTCCGTATTCGCAAGTTACGCAATGCCGCTGAAGACATGATCAGTGCCGATGGCCAACTTAGCAGTGACTACCGAACATCAAACAGCCGTGATGAACTCGGCGATTTATCCCGCAGCATGTCTACCATGCACAAACGCCTGCAACAATACACACTGTACCTGCGCAGCCTGGCCTCTAAACTGTCCCATGAATTGCGTACACCACTGGCGGTAGTGCAATCATCACTGGACAATCTCAGCAACGCAGATCTATCCGAACAAAGTAGAATTTACGCCCAGCGAGCCCGAGAAGGCAGTGATCGTCTCGCCAATATCATTACCGCCATGAGCGAAGCAACCCGAGTCGAGCAGAGCATCCAGGCGTCTGAACTGGAAGATTTTGACCTCGGCCAGGTTCTCCGCAGTAGCATTGAAGCCTATCGTGATATCTACCCCGAACATGACTTCAAGCTCCATATCGAGACGACCGATACAATAATAAATGGATCACCTGAACTCATGGTGCAACTGCTGGACAAATTAATTTCAAATGCAGTGGACTTCAGCCCAAATGACAGCGACATTCAACTAAACCTCAATCAAGATCAACGCGATTTATGTTTATCGCTAAGCAACTCAGGGCCACTGTTACCCACCGACATGCAATCACAGTTATTCGATTCCATGGTCAGCCTGCGTAGAGAATCCACAAACTCAAGTCATCTGGGACTGGGTTTATATATTGCCAAACTCATTACCCAGGCTCATGGAGGTCAGATTAGTGCCCACAACCGTGACGATGACAGTGGTGTTGAGTTCATCATTCGCCTGCCACTCGCCTGATCTATGCTCACACAGCTCAGCCTATCTTTCGGCAAAACCCCATAAAGCCGTCCGGCCACCGCAAGGAACAGCGACACGGAACGGCAGACCACCTCCCTACATCGCCTAGAAATTGTTGACCTCACTCAGCTGAGTATCAATGACATACTCAAGCTCAACACGTCGATCCTCAATCGCATGCTCAAAACCAGCTACCGGACTGTCTTCGCCCAGGCTTTGCATATCAATCTGAGCCGCCAGCACGCCATAATCCATTAAGATGCGCGCAGTTGATTCCGCACGTTTCTGCGCCAGCTGCTGGTTATAGAGCGAATCACCACTGATATCTGCGTGGCCGCTGATTTTCAGTTTGATTTGTGGGTGCTTAATCAGATATTCAGCATGGGCAATCAGACGCTCAAAATCATCCTGCCGAATGTCGCTGCTGTTACTATCGAAATAAAACACACGCTGTTCTGGCTGCGATGTCATCACTTCATCAACCACCGGCTCAGTCTCAACAATCGCCTCAAACTCATTTTCAATCTGCTCTGCCAATACCACTGACTCAGTAACGGGCACCGTATTCTCCTTGTGCTCAAGCTCCTGAACCAGTTGTTGCTCTGGAACAATCACATCATCCACCGCAGTCCGGGTTTCATTACTACCGCAGCCAACAGTGACACACGCAGGTAATATCATCGCCATCGCGATATTTAATCGTGTTTTATTCATTGTCATATCCTCATCGTTTCATTCAACAACACCGCTTTCGGTGTCCTGTTGAATAATCTATGCTTCGAATATGGCAATACCGTGCTTAAATTCCTGCAACGACCTGATGAATAATGACAAATTGTGACAAATCAAATCAATTATTCAATTTATTGATTATGCTTTTCGGCAACTGATACTTGCGCCTGACTGAATGGCCCGCAGCCACAGTCAGGCTTATTATTGCCCTAACCATTGATAAAGTTGCTATGGAACAAATACTCGAAATACGCGATGGCTGTACTACGCCCGGCCAGTTACTCAGAAGTCTCGCATTTGCCCGCTATCTGAAAATTTACAAAGCAGCATTCATCGCTGATTTGCAAAATCGGCCCGACAAACAGCAAAATGAAGCCTCTCAGAAAGTCGACTTTATCAAAAAGGTACGGACCCGAGATTTAATTAATATTTTAGAATCCGAGAATTTGTCGAGCCATATGGACAAAGAACATGCCCGCGATCTGATTCGCTTCATCGACGGTGCCTTCCATCATTATCGAGGTTCAGCCTATTCCCGCCTGGTTCGTTTACAGAACGACGTGGTCTCAACAGGCCTGGAGACTCCAGCCACGGTAAAAGAAATGGTCACCGATAAAGCTCAGGATCTGGCTGATCTGATCCTGGATACTCGTCGTGAACTATTAAACAAGGTCAATCTTGATCAAGGAGTGCGCCGGACACCGGGCATGGATCCCTCGCCCAATGTCACAGCGGGTGAAATCTCGGGCCATTATTTCAATTACCCAGCCGACTATTCACTGCTGGCCCATATACCGCTGACCATTGCAGCCGACATGAAAACCGGTGTCGATTATTCCACGCCATCAAACAAACGTGCCAAACCCTTTTATCAACTCGATCACAACCCGCTTCGCCTCAGGGGTTTCAACGTCGAGGACTGGGTCTCTGTGCCTCTACAGGTCGGCACATCACTTATTATTGCGTTTATTCATAAGTCTCGTGGCTGCATTGAAATGGAACCCGGTCTTCTCAACCTGTTTCCATTCGCCCGTATTGAGGATATCACCAGTAATCGTCAGGCTGATGGCATCTTCTTCTTTGGCATGCCCGATGCTGAGGAGTCAGACCTGGGTTACTACTATGACGAAAACAATAAACTGCTCATCGGTGTCGTACCCAATATCGATGAACTGAAATATTTCGGCTATGCCAAGAAACCTATTCTGACGCTGCACAATGTTTTGGCCATTCTCAACGGTGACTTACCATTACACTGTGGCTGTACCCGCTATGTTGTCCGTTTCAATACTAAAGATGAGCCTTATATCGCCGAGATGCTGATCAAGGCCGATGATATGGGTAAAATCAGCCTAATCAAAGCAGAAGACAAACTGACCCGTCCCGTATTTACCGGCACAGAAACCGGTGCCTTTGCCTGTCTCGATGGTTTCAGCGATCAGGCCAAGCTACAAATGGCCGGCCGCGAAGTTGGCTACAATAAACATACTGGCTCCAACGCACGCCAGATCGTACCGGTCACTGATGTTGATGAGCTATTCCGCGATGATCCCTTGGATATGCTGCTGTATATGAATAACTTCACCGTTATTGAACTGGGCACCACTACCATACATGCAGATATGCACATCGAGACAGCACTGGAACATTTCCGTTTAGGTGAACGTGTAGCAGCAGGCTCTACCCAGACCCATCGTGGTGCCAAGGAAAGCAGCTACTGGGCCAATCCCTTCCCTTTGCTGAAAGACAATGACGGCACCATCCTGCACCCGGACCTGTATGACAAATTCTCCGAAAATGAAAAAGGCTTCGTCGGTGACATGAACATCCTCATTAATCGCGGTGAACTGAAAGTCGGTGTCGCCTACAGCCAGCTGATGGCGGGAGCCTATGAAGGCAATAGCGATGAGGATATCGAACGTTGCGGTTATACCTCACGCGAATGTGTTGAACAGGAAGGCCCGGTGCGACTGGCAGAAGACCTCATCGAGGAGATTAAAACCAGCGCTCTGGAAAAACGTCAGCGTTTGGGCGGCCACGCCGATGAAGTCAGCATCACCATTGCCCTGGTGGGCGATAGCCGCACGGGCAAATCTGAAACCGCTGAAAAAATGGAAGGCATACTCCACCTGGACCTGGTCTAGGCGCTACATCCAGCTTACGATGGTCGCCATTACCGATACTGGCAATGGCGACTATCAGATGCTATCAATGCACCGTTATATCTCTGTCTTTATTTATTTCCAGTTGATACTGTTTGGCTGCACCCGTCAGCGGGCACTCAAAAGCCAGCAAGCATGCCACCAGCTGCAGATTTTCATGATCTCCCGGTTCACCGTATAACCGATCTCCAACCACGGGATATCCCAACGCAGCCAGATGTCGCCGAATCTGGTGTTTACGTCCGGTTTCAATACTCACATCCAGCACCGAACGCTGTAAACCAGGGTCATAATCGATCAACGAAAAATGGCTACGGGCCAATTTACCATCCAGAGGCTCTGTCACTGTCAGAGGTGTCTCACTCTGCTGAAACTGCCCATGAACCACCACCCGGTATTGTTTCACGATACGACGCTCACGAAACATACGGGAAAATGCCGCTGCCATTTTCCGACTATGGGCAATGATAATCAGCCCAGTCGCCGCCCGATCCAGTCGATGGACAACAAATGCGGGCCGCTGCGGTTGCAGTAACTGCTCTACCTGCCGATTAATCGTACAATGATCACCCCATTTCGATCCCTGTGAGCGCAGACCATAAGGCTTATACCAGATACTATAGTGACCTTCATCCGCAATCAGTTCTGGCTTGGGCGGCTGTTCGTTCAGCACAAGAGTGTCGTAATAGAGATGCACCTCATCACCGGGCTGTAATGCTCGTTTTGAGCGCCTGAGTCGTTGTGTTTTTTTGCCGCGGCTGAACCAGACAGCGCCTTTCTGCATGGCACGCTTGATGGCCTGCCTCGACAGGCCTGTTTCAACCGCCAAACGGTCAACCACACTCGTAGCCACCGTATCGATCGTGAGATGAGCTTCTAGCTTCTGTGCTGCCACCTCGTCTTGCATAAACTCACCTACCTTGTTTACAAACAGGGAGATTTAAACACAAGCGGGGATAAGAGGGAGAGTAAATTAGGGATTTATGCCGCCCCGACAGGAGCGGCTCATTCAGGTGGAGCGATAAAACGACGGGTATCGATGAGCGCCTATATTCAGGACTTAAAGCATTTCAATTAACCACTTGGTGACAGTACCGGTGGCGTTTGCACACTGTTTGCCCCGGTCCTGATCAAACTGCTGATATTGCTCTGCATCCCACATATCATAAGTCCGACCGGTAAATTGCTTTTGTAGCTCTTCGCAGGTAATACCGCCAAACTCCTCACGAAAACGCTCGACCAGTTCTTTGCCTTTCTTGAAATTATTAATGAAGCGACCTTTATCCAGCTTATCCCTGTCTCGGCCTCGCTTGGCACTCAACGCCATCAAGCCTCCCGTTAGCGCCCCACAGGCCCCCTGCCCCAATAAGCCGCCGCCACCAGATAGACCATGACTGGCCTTTATGGTCTGGTCATCAATGATGCCAATGGTTTCCTGGACGGTAGCCAGCACGCACTGTGGACAGCAACCATATTCCAACTCGTAGTTGACTGCTTTTTCATAGGCCTGCTCAGCCAGTGCCTGCTTCTCTTCTTTCTTCATGATCTCTCCTTACCGGGGGTTTATTAGCACCTGTTAATACTCTAGCCCTCTGCTCCATAATTTAAATTGATCTATACCAAGAATTCAGGATATTCCACTCTGGTACCCATCAGACATGTAATAACCCTTGCTGAGACACAAACCTAAATAGATATCTCCGCCCTAATGCCTACACAAGGCTATTTTTGTGCAAAATAAGCTGCCAGGTATTCATCAAACGATACCTGATCGTTCGCCTCAAGTTCTCTCTGCGCTTCGATTGAGGTCTGGGCCGCCTGCCTAAATAAAGCATTGCGTTCAGCATCGAGTTTAACGTTCTTGAAGAAATCGTAATGTTGTTGCGACATGCGACGGGCGAAATGGTAGAAACCCTCTCCATTCTCTCGCATGCTGTTCAGCATCAGCGCGGATGGAGTCAACTCTGGATCCTGAACTTTTTCAAGCTGTTTGGCCAACGCATTGGCATAGGGACGCGTAGCATAGGGCTTGTCCAGTAGCTCGCAAATACCCTCCATTGCGCCGCAGATTTCCAACGCCCATTCTTTCAACTCACAACTAACGGCATCTCGTTGTAATTTCAAGCCAGGTTCACGTCCCCGATGAGCCACGACCAGTTCATTGTTATCTATTTCCTCGCGTTCACTAAAACAGATCTGCTGACTATCCTGAATCAGACAAAAAACCAGAAATGCTTCCAGAAAACGAATTTGTTCTTCGTTGATACCTAGCGGGTCAAAAGCATTCACATCCAATGAACGCAACTCAACATATTTCACGCCTCGTTGCTTGAGGGCCATCATCGGCTTTTCATTACCCTGTAGTATCTGTTTGGGTCTGACTGTACTGTAATATTCATTCTCGATCTGCAGGATGTTGGCATTGAGCTGCTCGTAGCGGCCATTCACCTTGACACCAATTTTCTCATAGCCTTTATAACGAGTCTCAGTGGCATATTCCAGGGAACGGATATAGGCATCAACATTGCGATAGCAGGCCTTGATGCCAATTTCATTTTCCTTGTTATTCTGATAACCAATGTCCCCCATACGTAGAGATGTTGCATAGGGCTCGTAATAGGTACTGGCATCAAATTCATGCAGATCGGTCGGCTTACCACCGAGAAATGACTTACACACAGCGGGGGATGCCCCAAACAGATAGGGCACCAGCCAGCCAAAACGCTGTAAATTACGGATCAGGGCAAAATACTGCTCAGAAATAAAATCCTGCAGCGGCTGGGTATCTTCTTCGATTTCCTGATACAGACGCCAGAAACTGTCGGGTAAGGAATAATTAAAATGCACACCAGCAATGACCTGCATAACCCGACCATAACGATGTCCTAACCCCCTGCGATACACCGTTTTCATAGTGCCGGCATTCGACGTGCCATATCGCGCCAGGGGAATACTGCTTTCGCCGGCCACCACACAAGGCATACTGGTGGCCCAGAGAATTTCATTCTCCAGCTCGCCATAAACAAAAGTCTGGGTATCACGTAAAAAAGCCAGCGCATCTTCAGTATGTTCGAATGGTGGCGTAATAAACTCCATCAAGGCTTCGGAGTAATCAGTCGTAATATAAGGATGAGTCAGGGCCGAACCCAGAGAACCTGGATGAGCTAATTGTGAAATACCACCATCTGGAGACACCCGTAGGCTTTCTTTTTCCAGGCCAATCTGACGGCCTTCCAGAATTCGTTTCTGGCCTGAATCCAGTAGTAATTTCAGTCGTCGTTCCGCTAATTTATACAACGAATTGTCCTGGTCAAAAAGTGGCTGGCCAGCTTATACCAAGCCATGCATAGCCACAAGCGATCACCACCGCCCCAAGTTCGTGCATGTGATTCCTTGCCGTCTTCAATTCAAAAATGCGGTTTTGATCTATTTCAAATAGGAGGCAAATAAAGCCATCTCAGCACTGATCACCTCACACACTAGCAAACGCAGTCACACTGTCTTTGATTATTATCAACAAACTATTTTACCAAGTTTCGTAGTATTTCATGCTCATAATTATCCAGTAACCTGAACCGAGACAAGGTTGGTTCAGTACTGACCACATTCGTTCTAAACGCGAGGAAAACACTGTGCCGGATTCCGGGGATATAGCACTGAAGCTGAACTGGTATGAGATCCAGGGCACAAACCTGATCGGTGAGGAAACCATCAAGGATCTCACCGTAGAAGACATCCTGAAAATTTTTGACGCCCCATTCTGGAACAATCTATACCACTGCTGGTCAGTCAATGAGGCGCAAATTGCCGCGCTGACTCCTCACGTCAAGCACCCGATCGACCCGAGCAAATACAGTTACTTCATTGAAATGTATAAACAGAAGAAAACCGCCAGCTGAACTCACAACCACTACTTCATTCATAGCCGACGGTATCAAGCGTTAACTATCTAACTGAGTCGTCATCCAGATACCATCTTTACGACGTCGCAGTGGACTTTCACGGCGCTCTGAGCCCCAAGCCTCAAACCGATACAGGTTGCGTCGATCAGATACGACACGGCGTTCAATGTCGGTTCGACGCTCCTGGCCTCTAAATGCATGCCGTTTACTGTGCCGGTACACCATAACGGACCTCCCCGGAACTGGCCGATAACAGAAGTACCATATTTATTATAATGATCCAGTCACTCTTTTCTCCCCCCTTTGTCGGAAATCCCCACATCAGAACTACTGTTTCTAACAACCGCCAGACAGGCTCCCGCTTTGAGAACTGACTCGTTATAATGACGACAACTTGCGAACAGTATTCCGTGGATTACCCATGCCAACAGCCGATCCCACCCTCATTCAGTTCTCTATCAATAACTGGAGCCACCTCTACTCCCTGGAACAGGCGATTAACCGAGCACTCGATGCTACAGGTCAAAACCTCACTATCCAGGGCACCCTGAGAAAACAGAATTTTCTCGACAATCAGGACACAGATATTTACATTAATTTTTATCAGGTCGACGACATCCCCAGCTATTCCAGGGGACCCGAAGGACAGCTGATCCTGGGAGAAATAACACGCCTACCGAACAGACTGGACTGCAAGCTACCAGTCGATGGTGATGTATTTGAAGAAATGCGCAAAAACCTGATGGAATATGCTGATATCGAGGGCATACATATCATGGTTACCCTGGGCTTATTGCTCAACCAGCCAATCTGGCCAATCAACAACTCAGCCCCCATTATTAAACTCGACTATGCCATGCGGGGAGACGCCTGAAGCGTAAACAGCCTATGACAACCTTCAAACTAGCCAAACAGCTTAAACATGATTGCCACTGGATGGGTAAACTCAATGCCTGTCATTTATTACTGCTGAATAATGCCCTGGTCCCCTGGTTCATTCTGGTACCAGAAACAGACATTACCGAATTTCATGAACTGGATGTTGCACAGCAGCAGGCACTACAGACAAACATCAATGCCATTTCCAGGTTTATTCAATCGGAATTCAGCGTATCCAAACTGAATACCGCAACCATCGGTAACATTGTGCAACAATTACATATCCATGTGATTGGCCGCCATGAAGAGGATTACTGCTGGCCTGGCGTCGTCTGGGGCAGGACCGAAAAACAGCCCTATTCGGCCGCACAGGTCACGAGTATTTCACAAGCTCTACACGCATGGTTTGGTGACGAACTGGTCGTTTCGAACTAAAAAACGGCTCCTGTTCCAAACCCGCTCATTGACAGCAGCCCAGTTTGCCAAGCAACTGGTGACAACCCGCCTGCAGGCAGTGACTCAGAGCGTCTGCAGGTGACGGCTTATAGAAATAGTAGCCCTGTGCCCATCGACACTTAAGTGACAGTAGGCGATCAAGCTGATCTTTATCTTCAACGCCCTCGGCAACAACTGCAGTACCGAAATCTCGAGCCAGCACCATGATTGTGCGTACCAATGATAGTCCCTTACCATAGTTACTCATATCCTGGACGAATGATTTATCAATTTTCAGGGTATTGAACTTGAATCGATGCAGATACGTCAGGGAACAATAGCCCTTACCGAAATCATCAATACTGATATGCACCCCCATCGCCTGAATATCATCCATTACTACTGCGGCCAATTCCTTATGCTGGATTAGCATGGTCTCGGTAATCTCACAATGCAAGCGAGCTGGATCCATACCTGTTGACTCAAGGATAGCTGCAATTGTCTGCTTGAGCCCACTGTCAATGATCTGCCGACCCGACAGGTTTACCGAGACAAAAAAGCCCTCCTCAGGTCGATACTGATCACTCCACTGCTGAACCTGGGCACATGCCTGTCTGAGCACCCATTCACCAATTTCACCAATCACCCCCATATCTTCCGCCACCGGAATAAAATCATCCGGCGGTACATCCCCTAATTGCGGGTGGTGCCATCGTAACAAGGCCTCAAAGCCATCAATCCTGTTTTCCTGCAGATTGATGATTGGCTGGTAATAGACTTCAAATTGCTCATTGATCAGAGCATGGCGGAGATCATTTTCAATTTGCATAGCCACCACCGCCTGACGATGCATATGTGGATCAAAGATATAGGCCTGGCCTTTGCCCGAAGACTTGGCCTGGTACATGGCAATATCTGCATCTCGTATCATGTCATCGGCACGCTTATAGTTACTATCGCCAAAGCACACACCGATACTGGCATTGGTATAAATTAGCGTACCGGCTATATCAAAGGGCTCCTTCAAGGTAGCCAGTAAACGCTCAATAATCGATACTGCTTCCTTGTCATTCGCATAATTTTCCAGCAGGAACGTAAACTCATCGCCGCCCATACGCGCAACCGTGTCCATAGGCCGGGTAATTTCACTAAAACGCTCTGCCACCTGCTTGAGCATTTCATCACCCAGTTTATGACCGTAGCTATCATTCAGGTTCTTGAAACGATCCAGGTCGAGAAAACAAATGGCAAACTGATAGCCAGGATCTCGCTGTTTCATGCGAATCGCGGTATTCAGTCGATCGGTAAACAGCGTACGGTTAGGTAGATCAGTGAGGACATCGTGCAGGGCATCATGGGCCAGCTGCGCCTGCAAAACAAAACGGTCTTTTTCTCGAACACGGGCCATCCAGGCAAATGCCACAATCCCCAGAAATCCTAGCAACCAGACACTGGCGTGGGTCAAGACCATGGAATTCACGGTCTGGGCAGCACTTGTCAGGTAGGGCGTTAAAGGCACAGACACGCTCATACCACCACGTAAATCGCCTTCTTTAAATCCCAGATCACCATGGCAATGAATACACTCCTTATTGACGTATACCGGTTTCATGAAACGCAAATAAGGTGCACCATCGATTTCTGTCTCTTCAATTACTTCTTCGATCCCTTGCTCAAACCGCGCAATAGCAGCCTGCTCCCAGGCATCGGCCTTATTTTCAAGATTAAAGACCTGTTTCGCAGTGAGGCGTCCCTTAATTCCTGTTGCCTGCTCAAACTCAGCAGTCATTTCCCGCAAAATAAACGCTGGATTCAACAATGTAAGCTGGACTCCTTCCAGGGTGTGCAAATCCCGATTCTTTAAATGCGCCAGGTTTTCATTGGGTCGAACCTGATCACTGGTTTTGACATAGACACCACCCTGTCGAGTGGTCCAGTCACGAAACGCACGATCTTTATTCCAGTTGGCACGCGCCTCCGAAGCGGCAAGATCCACTTGCCTCTGATACAGATTGGTAATATTCCAGTAGAGAGAATAGCCGGTTAACAAGGTCCAGCTAATCAGGAGTAATACAGAGCTAATAACGATGGGTTCTTTGACAAACCGGTCAGGACCGGATTTCTGGACATTATTATAATTATTCAATGCTACATCTTGGATAAAAACTTAGACGGACTGCTTATATAGCATGAAAAAAATGAAATGCGAACAAAAACCATATTTTTTTTAATATTATTTTTCCAGCCGAATAAACTGCTTCGCTTCGTCGAGTACAAACTGCTTGAACGTCTGGGCAACAGGAGATAAACGTTTTCCCGATCGCTGCACAATGTGCCAATGACGCATGATTGGAAAATCCTCCACATCCAGCGTCACCAGGGTATTAGTTGCCAGCTCCAGCTCCAGAGTATGGATGGACACTATCCCCAGGCCCAGCCCGGCCTCAACCGCCTGCTTGATGGCTTCGTTACTGCTCATCTCAATACCGGTATGAAAACTCACGCCGTGATCTTCAAAAAAACGCTGAATTGCACTGCGCGTACCGGAGCCTCCCTCACGCACCACAAAATGCTCATGCTCAAATTGTTCTAATGGAATATTTTTTTCTTCGACAAGAGGATGATCAGGTGGTGCTATCATTACCAGCGGATTTTCCATGAAGATCTCGGATTCTGTATCCACACCTTCTGGTGGTTGACCCATGATAACCAGATCCGGCTCATTATGCTCCAGCTGGCGACGCAGGCTTTCCCGGTTGGTGATATCCAGACTGATGGTGACACCCTCATAACGCTGCGAAAAGGCAGCCAACAGGCGAGTGGCAAAATGACTGGCAGTAGTGGCTACGGAAATCGCCAGACGACCGCTTTGTACACCTTTCAATTCTTCAATGACCGTATCCGCCTCATCTAACAAATGACTGATAGTCTGGCTATAGCTGTACATTTCCCGACCAGCGGTAGTTATAAAAATTTTCTTACCAACATGCTCAAACAGCGGCAGGCCGATACTTTCTTCTAACTGTTTGATTTGCATAGAAACACCAGGCTGACTCAGGTGCAATTCCTCGGCCGCTTTGGTATAGCTATTTAAGCGAGCCACTGCCTCGAATACCTCTAATTGACGTAATGTCACATGCATGATCTATCAACTTTAATAATAGTATGTATGAAATATTAATAGTATAAGCATTTATTTATGATAACAATCAAAAATACTGAATATCTTTATAGTTTGCTTCGCATATACTTCCATTCCCACTGAGTCATGGGTGATTATTTACCCATGATTTAAACGCCAACGGAATAGAGATTCAATCTGCTGGCTAGGAAAGAATTTAAAAACCTTGTTAATTACTAGGAGGCCTATAATGGCTAAAAAGTACGACGCTGGTGTTAAAGAATACCGCGAAACTTATTGGATGCCCGAATACACTCCATTAGAGACTGATATTCTGGCTTGTTTTAAAGTTACTCCACAGGAAGGTGTTCCTCGTGAAGAAGTTGCTGCTGCGGTAGCTGCTGAATCTTCAACAGGTACATGGACTACTGTATGGACTGACCTGTTAACTGATCTGGACTACTACAAAGGTCGCGCATATGCGATCGAAGACGTACCAGGTGATGACACTTGTTTCTACGCGTTCATCGCATACCCAATTGACCTGTTCGAAGAAGGTTCAGTTGTAAACGTACTGACTTCACTGGTTGGTAACGTATTTGGTTTCAAAGCTCTGCGTGCACTTCGTTTAGAAGATATCCGCTTCCCAGTTGCTTACGTTATGACTTGTAATGGACCACCGCAGGGTATCCAGGTTGAACGTGACATCATGAACAAGTACGGTCGTCCTATGCTGGGTTGTACTATCAAACCTAAACTGGGTCTGTCTGCCAAGAACTACGGTCGTGCATGTTACGAAGGTCTGCGTGGCGGTCTTGACTTCACTAAAGACGACGAAAACGTTAACTCACAGCCATTCATGCGTTGGAAGCACCGTTTCGATTTCGTAATGGAAGCTATCCTGAAAGCTGAAGCTGAGACTGGTGAGCGTAAAGGTCATTACCTGAACGTTACTGCTCCTACATCTGATGAAATGATGAAGCGTGCAGAATACGCGAAAGAAATCGGCGCACCTATCATCATGCATGACTACCTGACTGGTGGTCTGTCAGCGAACACTCAGCTGGCTCAATGGTGTCAGGACAACGGCATGCTGCTGCACATTCACCGTGCAATGCACGCGGTACTTGACCGTAACCCACACCACGGTATCCACTTCCGTGTGTTAACTAAAGTATTACGTCTGTCTGGTGGTGACCACCTGCATTCAGGTACTGTTGTTGGTAAGCTGGAAGGCGATCGTGAAGCAACTCTGGGCTGGATCGACATCATGCGTGATTCATTCATCAAAGAAGATCGTTCACGCGGTATCTTCTTTGATCAGGACTGGGGTTCAATGCCTGGCGTTATCCCAGTAGCTTCTGGTGGTATCCATGTATGGCACATGCCTGCGCTGGTTAACATCTTTGGTGATGACTCTGTACTGCAGTTCGGTGGCGGTACATTAGGTCACCCATGGGGCAACGCTGCGGGTGCAGCTGCTAACCGTGTTGCTGTTGAAGCTTGTGTTGAAGCACGTAACACTGGTCGTGAGCTTGAGAAAGAAGGTAAGGACATCCTTACTAACGCTGCTAAGAGCAGCCCAGAGCTTAAAGCTGCGATGGAAACTTGGAAAGAAATCAAGTTCGAATTCGACACAGTTGATAAGCTGGACGTTTCTCACAAGTAATAGCGATATAGCTAATGCTGCGTAGGAGCAGCTCTTAAGAGTTGCTCTTACAAACGAAATTTAATTTGGAGTATTCACAATGAGTGATATGCAAGATTACGCATCAAGCTTAGGCGACGCTAACAGCCGTAAGTTTGAAACTTTCTCTTACCTGCCATCTATGGACGCTGATCAGATCCGCGCTCAAATCGAGTACATCGTAGGCAAAGGTTGGAACCCATCAATTGAACACACTGAGCCTCAAAACGCCAGTGGTTCTTACTGGTACATGTGGAAGCTGCCAATGTTCGGTGAAACTGACGTTGATGCTATCCTGGCTGAATGTGAAGCTTGTAAAAAAGCTCACCCAGGCAACCACGTTCGCCTGTTAGGTCTGGACAACTTTGCACAGTGTGCTGGTGCATCTATGGTTATCTTCCGCGGCGAAGCTGTATAAGCAGATCCGGGGTTTATACCTGAAAAAGCCCCTGGTCTGCATCTGCAGCACAGGGGCTTTTTTATCTCTGTAGATAAAGTAATTTTTAATAATAGGTAAGTGTTTTTATGCCAAGACAACCATCAAAATCAGCACAGAACGATCGTTATGTCGGAATCGATGAAGACCTGTTCGGGGGTATGACCACAATCGGAAAACTGGTTCGCGATGCACGTGTGTTTGGCATTATTGAAGAAACTGAAACCTGTAAGGGCTGGAACCTAGCCGGGATTGACGCTTTACAAGATAAGGTTAATGCCGAGTGGGATAAATACGGTTGTTTAGTCAGCCGGTTACCAGAAGATTTATTTGAACGTCATCAACGCATCCACGATGAAGCGGTAAAAAAAGCACGTGAACTTGGATGGGATGGTGAATATGAGATTTACAGCGAGCTATAAGCACGTTGTTTAGCAGGGCGAATCAATATTTGATTTCATTATTCTTGTATAGGCTTATACAAGAAGGTTTTGAAGATTTTAAAAATTAAACCGAAACATCAAGAAAGGGTGTGTCATGTCAGAAAATACTGTTGATCCACAACAATACATTATTAAAGAAGAACCATACTTTGAGCCAGTTGCTAATGAAATTGAGCTATACGAAGCCGCGTATAACGCACGTATGCCAATGATGCTGAAAGGCCCAACAGGTTGTGGTAAATCTCGCTTTGTTGAATATATGGCTTATAAACTGGGTCGTCCATTGATCACAGTTGCATGTAATGAAGATATGACTGCATCTGACCTGGTAGGTCGCTTCCTGCTGGATAAAGATGGTACCAAATGGCAGGATGGTCCATTAGCAACAGCCGCACGTATTGGTGCAATCTGTTACCTGGACGAAGTGGTTGAAGCACGCCAGGATACAACGGTAGTTATTCACCCGTTAACTGACCACCGTCGCACTCTGCCATTAGATAAGAAAGGTGAGCTCATCGAAGCCCATCCTGATTTCCAGCTGGTTATCTCTTATAACCCTGGCTACCAGAGCTTGATGAAAGATCTTAAGCAATCTACCAAGCAGCGATTCGGTGGTCTGGATTTTGATTATCCAGTTGAAGAAATTGAAGTTTCGATTGTTTCAAAAGAATCGGGTGTTGATAAAGCTACTGCAGAAAAACTGGTCCAGATTGCACACCGTGCGCGTAACCTGAAAGGTCACGGTCTGGATGAAGGCATTTCAACCCGTCTACTGGTTTACGCAGGACAACTGATTAGCAAAGGCATTGATGCCGAAGCCGCCTGTAGCATGACCATGGTCACACCATTAACAGATGACCCGGATATGCGTGATACGCTGAATGCTGCCGTACAGACATTCTTTGGTTAATTTTTTACCGATAAAGTAAAGACGTGCTATACCTGTTCAACTTTCAGGTATGGCATATAAGCAATAACCTTATATTTATGGTTAGGTAAAAAAATGTCGATCAATCTAGAAGATTACGAAGAACAGTTACAAGATGTAGCTCCTGAAGTACGTGATGTACTGAATGGCACTTTTCATGAGGCGGCACGTATTATGTCGCCAACTGGACTGGAAGCTTACCTGAGTGGTGCCAAAGCTATGTCTAACCTGGGCCGTGGTTCTGACCTGGTCATAACTTACCTCCAGGAAATGCCGCTGGTTGCCAAGGAATGTGGTGAAGACATCATTGATGACTGTATCACTGCAGCCATGAAATTGTCTTCCATGACATCAGGTGAAGTTATCTCTTTACTCTTTGCTAGTTTGCCATCTGCAGCCCGTCACCTGGGTGATGCTGAACTGGTACGTGGCTATCTGACCTTTATCCACCAGTTTGCATCAACTGCGGCACGTGGTTTGCGCCCAATGTTAAATCACATTGATCAGCTGCTGGATAAACTGACCTTAAGTGGCTTACGTCGCTGGGCCAATTTTGGCGCCCAGGCATACCGTCGTGATTTTGATAACCTGACGACCTACTTTAACCTGGAATCAGCAGACTCAAAGGCGATGTTACAGAAAGAACGTCGTGGTGTTCTGTTCATTAAAGTACAGCGCAAACTGAATTTTTATCTGCGTGCCTTGTGGGGTCGTGATTTCTTCCTGCGTCCTACCGGTGCAGACTACACAGATTTCCGACCCTATATTGAACACCGTATTGTGCATATGCCTGATGCGGTTGATGATGTCGGTCCTGATGATAACAAGATCCCAGGCCTGGAACTGTATCGTGCTACGGCAGCTCATATGGCCGCACACATGTGTTATTCAGACTCAGCTATTTCTGCAGAGCAGCTTAGTCCGGCACAGATGTTCTTCATCGGCTTTATGGAAGACGCACGCGTTGAATATAAAGCGGCTAAGGATTTTCCCGGCTTGAAAAAACTGTGGGCAGAACTCCTGAAAATTGCCGATGAGGATGAAGAGTTAGAACATCCGGCAATGAAAGAGCTGGAACATATCGCACACATGCTGCTTGATGATTCCATAACGACGGATGATGAGCAGGTTGCCGAGTTTGTTCAACGTTTCCACGCCGAAATAGAAGACAAACAGGATGATAACAATTACTCATGGCATATGGGTATGGAACTGTTTAACCTGTTCTCTGGCCGCAAGAATGTCCCGAGTTTACGTATCCTTGAACGTATTCGTATCCCTTACCGCGATGATAATCGCTATGTCTGGGAATTTGAAGAATTTGATTCAGATGTTGAGTTTGAATATGTTGCGGCTAGTCAGCGCCAGGTTCGTAAACAAGTTAGTGTTATTGAAATGGCTAACGAAGTTGACTGTGAGCTGGCGGGTGATGACGCTCAGGAAATCTGGACATGTTCAACAAACATGCGTCCCTATGAAGACGACCTGACCGATGAGCAAGTCAGTTTCAACGACATGTGGGGTAAGGAACCTGTTTCCGATCCTTTCCATTACCAGGAATGGGATTACCAGATTCAATTACACCGTCCTGACTGGGCAACTGTATACGAGCGACGTCAACCGTTAGGCGATCCGGAAGATATTAAGCTGATTCTGGATGAGTACAAACCTGTTGCGCATCGCATTAAACAAATCATTGATTTGTTAACCCCAGAAGGCGTTCAACGTAAGCGCGGTTTAGAAGACGGTGATGAGCTGGATATTAATGCCGCGGTAGATGCGATGATTGCTATACGTATGGGCGAACAGCCCAACCCACGTATTACCATGCGTAATGTGTTGAACACACGTGACCTGTCTATCGTCGTATTAATGGACCTGTCTGAATCAACCAATGAACCTATGGGTGGTTCAGAAAAAACAGTGCTTCAGTTAACGCGAGAGGCGGCGACTTTAGTTGCTACAGCAATTAATGGTATCGGTGATCCATTTGCACTGCATGGCTTTGCATCTGATGGCCGTCATGACGTGCAGTATTATCGCTTCAAGGACTTTAATCAAAAATTAGATGATGATGTTAAAGGTCGCCTGGCGGGTATGAAAGGCGGTTTATCTACACGCATGGGGGCAGCATTACGACATGCAGGTCATCATCTGTTAAAGCAGCCTGAACGTCGTAAGTTAATTCTTCTGGTCACCGATGGTGAACCGGCTGATATTGATGAACGCGACCCACAGCATTTACGTCATGATACCAAGAAAGCAGTAGAGGAACTTTATTCTACAGGAGTTCTTACATACTGCTTAACACTGGATCCTCATGCTGATGCTTATGTGAAGCGTATCTTTGGTGAAAATAATTACACCGTAATTGATAACGTTGACCGTTTGCCAGAAAAGCTACCAACACTATTCGCTTCACTAACATCATAAAGACTTCAGCTCTTTTAAAAAAGCCCGACTTAAAATCGGGCTTTTTTTTATGCTCACTGTATTACAATAAGAGTAAAGCTTTACCGGGTGGAAACCATTGAATCCTACACAGCTCTATACTCGACATAACGAAGTCCCTTTACTTCATAACCGTGAAGGAAAGGTTGAGGCTGTTTATTACAACGAAGTTCAAATCGCTTTAAAAAGATTTGGCAGACAAATACGATTTCCTATACCCAAATTAAAACACCTGGATCTAATACTGCAAAAGGATGCATGGATTGTTGTTGACAGAGCATTGAATGACTTTCCTATTCTTGCCTGGACCGACTTTCAAATCGAAGGCCGTGACTCACTACAAGAGGCCATTCAATGCGAAGTTCGTATATTTCACTTTGCTGCCAGTATGATTCTCAGACGCACACTGGAAGCCATGGATTTAATGCTGGGCGAGCAACTTTCCGAAATCATAAATGATGAAAAAGCTGATGTCTTACCCTTTAGAAGAGACTGATACCCCTGACAATGGCATGAACGCCTCTTAGATAAACAACACATATCAATAGACTGGTTTGATCAGCGTGCCTTTTAGAATCTACATTCATTACAGCTTATAGACTTGAAAAAAATAGTCGATAAACCCCTGATAAACTATTGGATCAAATTCGATGCATTTATGCCTATCATAAATAAACCGTACTGAATGCCAATATAACTATAGCTTTTATGCCTCACTCACCTTAAAGCAATATTGATTACAGCACACAAATTTAGCTACAAATTAATATCACATTTCAACCAAACATTTGAGAAATGCAATATGACACCCGAACAGATTCAGCTTGTTAAAGACTCATGGGCCCAGGTAGTGCCTATTGCAGACAAAGCTGCTGAACTTTTTTACGACAAACTGTTTGAACTCGATCCTGAAGTCAGGCCGCTATTCAAAGGCAACATGCAGGAACAGGGACAGAAACTGATGGCGACTTTAAATATTGCCGTGAATTCTATCGATAAACTGGACACATTGACTCCAGTTTTGGCACAAATGGGTAAACGTCATCTCGATTACGGCGTTAAAAATGAACACTATGACACTGTAGGATCTGCTCTGATCTGGACCCTGGAGCAGGGCCTGCAAGAAAACTTCACTAATGATGTCAAATCGGCATGGCTGGAAACCTATAGTCTGGTCGCTGGCACCATGAAATCAGCAGCAGCCGAAGCCTGATATTGAACTTTACCCTCTATAATCATTTCCAGATTATGGAGGATACTTATCCCCACTCGCGCGCAAAACATCATTATGCGCGCGTTTTTCACCTATGACATTGTTGCCACCCGATAGCAGCAAGTGCTCTTCAGCCTGTATTCAGTGAATACTTAAGTTTGTTCATTGTGCATTGTTTAGCACATATTGTTCAGTAACTGTGCAATGAGGGTCTATTCTAGTGCAACACTGGACAACAGCTCCATCATTAACACACCCCACCAGTTAACCACACCTACGCAAACACTGATGTTTACTGTGTTTTGTTATCATTTTATTCAATTGGCATACATGCTGCTAATAAATCACTAAGTTAATTTATATGGCAACGGCGCCATGAAAAGAAACTGGCTGGTTTCTTTTCATGGCGTTTTTTTTGGATAGTTTATGTTGGCTGAAACACTGACAATCGATAACACATTTGTGAAACAGGCACACGATATTATCATTATCGGCTCTGGCCCTGTAGGTGTCCGTGCAGTCTATGAATTATGTCAGTTAAACCCAGATACCCGCATTGCAATTTTTGGTGCTGAGCCCTGGGAGCCCTATAACCGAATCCAGCTCTCCGCCCTTGTGGCCGGTGAAGTAAAACACGCATCACTTTATAACAGCCTGGATATATTACATAAACCCAATATCAATACCTTCTTTAATAATCCTATTATTGATATCAATCGCTATTCGAAAGAAGTCACCGATAGCCAGGGTATCACTCACAGTTATAAACAACTGATTCTGGCAACAGGCTCACGTCCACATATCCCAAATATCGAAGGTATTGCACTCAAAAATATCTTTACCTTACGCAATCTGAATGATGCGCAGACCTTAATGAGTCGTAGCACCCGTACTCGACACACAGTGGTCATTGGCGGTGGTCTCCTGGGCCTTGAGGCCGCTCGGGCCATGCAGCGCTTCAACACACAGGTAACGGTTATCGAACACAGCATGTGGCTATTGTTCAGACAACTCGACCAACACGCAGGTAGCTACTTAAAGTACCAGCTTGAACAGTCAGGTATCAACATACGCTTAAACAGCCCGGTTAAGCGTATTATTGGCGACGACAAAGTGGCAGCTGTCCTGCTAGGTAACGATGAAGTTATTGAGTGCGATACCTTGATCATCGCTACTGGCATTGAACCTAATATTGAACTGATACGAAATTCCGGTATTAAAATTGGCCGAGGCATTCGTGTTAACAACCAGTTGCAAACGAACGACCAGAATATCTTTGCCATTGGTGAGTGCGCTGAACACAACAATCAGATTTATGGCCTGGTCTCCCCCGGTTATGAACAGGCTGCAGTTTGTGCGCATCGAATTAACGGTAAACAGGCACAATATCTGGGCAGCATTACCGCAACCAACCTGAAAGTAATTGACTATCCTGTTTTTAGTATGGGCAACACTGGCGAATCAGCACGTTCCAGAGAACTCGCCATTTTCCATGACAGTGGCCAGCATATTTATCGTAAACTCATCATCATCAATGGTCGGCTCCAGGGTGCCATTGCTGTTGGTGAAATGCAGGGTATCAATCGATTACGTGAAGCCATTGCCCGTAAACAACGTGTCTGGCCCTGGCAGATCAGACGCTTCAAACAACATGGCTACCTCTGGCCTGACAAGACTCATGACAATATCTGTGAATGGCCAGCAACGGCTACCGTTTGCAACTGTACCGGAGTCACCCGGGGCCAGCTCAGCCAGGCACAACAATCTGGTGCAGAGTCAGTTATAGACCTTGCACGTATCACCGGTGCTTCGACTGTCTGCGGCTCATGCAAACCCTTACTCATAGACTTTGCCAATTCAGAATCGACACCTGAACCGGTAAAAGGCTCTCATCTATTGTTGCTGAGTTCTTTAATCAGCATTCTCATTGCATTAACTATTTTTTCCTTTCCCGGTATGGATTATGCCGCATCAGTACAGTCCATCAGCCTGGACACATTCTGGCGTACCAGCCTATTCAAACAAATCAGTGGCTTTGGCATCCTTGTATTTGCTCTCATTATATCCGTGCTCTCAATCAAAAAACGCACACGTAAACTGCATCAACTAGGAGATTATGCAGACTGGCGAGTTGCCCATACTGTCATTGCACTACTGGTTATCTTTATCCTGTTTGCCCATACCGGTTTCCGCTTTGGAGACAACCTAAACCTGTACCTGATGCTTACCTTCAGTAGTCTGCTATTTACCGGTGCAATTGCCGGCATCGCCATTGCCAGTGAACACCAACTGTCACGGCAGATGTCAAAACGACTGCGACAATTTTCCACCTGGAGCCACATTCTCATTTTATGGCCATTACCGGCACTACTCGGCTTCCATATACTGAAGACATATTACTTTTAATTATGTTCACTTCTGATAACAAAACCTACTGGTTAATCTGGACCCTTCTTATCCTAATCAGCCTGGCTTACTTCAGTCACAAGTTGTGGTTCGACAATGACAAAACTGTTTTTATGCCTGGCGAGCTGAGCAATGGCCATCATCAGATTGGTATGAGCTGTGACAGTTGTCACAAGAATGCTTATGATAATCAGGATCAAATTCTTGAAAGTTGTATCGAATGTCATGGTGATAACCGTCAAAAGCCATTTGATTCTCATCCCAGGAGTAAATTCAAGGACCCTAGAAACGCTGATCGACTGGTCAAAATTAACGCCCTTAACTGCATCAGCTGTCACAGTGAACACCAGCCTGCGATTACCCAGAAAAATGGCTTAACCCAGGCGCGGGATTTCTGTGTTCATTGCCATGCCGGTATAGCCGACGAACGACCCAGCCATGAGGGCATGGCCTTCGATACTTGTGCCAGTGCCGGTTGCCACAACTATCACAACAATCGTGCTCTCTATACCGATTTCCTGATCAAGCATCGTGATGAACCCGAATTACTGAGCTCCAGAACTCTACCCAAACGTGTGTTTGCTGACGTACTGGATGAGGTAGCGAACTACCCCCATGATCGTTATCCCGTGCAGGCATTGAGCCTGAGTGATATTGATAAACCACTAACGGTCGAGACTTCAGATCAAATCAAACAGGACTGGGCTCGCTCAGCTCACGCCAAAATGGGTGCCAATTGCAGCGCCTGTCATATCCCTCTCAATGAAGATGGTGGCGCAGCCAACTGGACTAACCAGCCTGAACTAAATGCCTGCACTCAATGTCACGGTGCCGAAGTAAAACACTTTAAACGCGGCAAACACGGCATGCGCCTACAGGTTGGCCTACCGGCAATGACACCGGCACTGGCGCGCCTGCCGATGAAAGCCGAGTCCCATGGTACGGAACTGCAGTGCAACAGTTGTCATCCTGCCCATAGCTACGATCTGGTCGATGCTGCCGTCGAACAATGCCTATCTTGCCACAATGATGAACACAGCCTGGCCTATAAACAGTCCGCCCATTATGCAGCCTGGCAGCAGGAACAGTCTGGCCAGCTACCGGCTGGCAGTGGTGTCTCCTGTGCAAGCTGCCACATGCCCCGGGCGAGCTACGATGTCAGTGAATGGCTTAATCGCATCATGGTTCAACACAATCAAAGCGCCAGCCTTAAACCCAATACCAAAATGCTACGCCCCGTTTGTATGCAATGTCATGGCCTTGAGTTTTCTATTGATGCGCTTGCCGACGACAAGCTGATCAACAACAACTTTCAGGGCAAGCCCACACTTCATATTCAGTCTATGGATATGGCCAAACGTGAACATCTACGCCATAGCACTGGAGAACAGTCTGATGACTAAACAAATTAACCCATCTAAATTCAAACCCGACCACCAGGAGTTAGTTTTATGAAACCATCCAAACCTGTACTTGTATTAAGCACAATTCTATCTGCCAACCTGCTTGCTACATCAGCATATGCAATTGGTGAAAACAAGGTGCCCGTTAAAGCTATGGCTGATGCCCTGCACACCGTTGTTGATTCTGACCGCTCTATTTACACCCGCAAAGTAGTTAACCGCCTGGTAAAAAAAGAAAAAGTGATTAAAGCCAGTGAGTATTTTGACGATGATAAAGCACTACCCTTACCCGCGCAGATGTTCCGCATGGGTGCTGAGCATGTTGCCAAGCGTATAGCCAGTAATCCAGATGTTAATTTCAGCTACTCATTGCAGTCGATCTGGCCTATCAACAAGCAAAATGCCCCGAAAACCCCCGCTGAAAAAGAGGGCCTGGAATTTATTGCCAAGAATAAAGGCAAAAACTTTTATACCGAAGAGAAATTGGGGGGGCAGAACTACTTCACTGCTATTTACGCAGATACTGGCGTCGCCCCGGTTTGTGTCTCCTGTCACAACAAGCACAAAGACTCACCCAAAACCGATTTTAAAATCGGTGATGTTATGGGTGGTGTAGTTATTCGTATCCCCATCGACGGCTAATTCAATTTATTCTAACTTTTACGAGGAAATTACTAATGACACCCGAACAAATTACACTGGTTAAAGAATCATGGGCCAAGGTCCTTCCGATATCAGAAACAGCAGCTGAGCTTTTCTATGGCAAACTATTTGAACTGGATCCACAAGTTAAATCCATGTTTAAAGGTGACATGAAAGAGCAGGGGCGTAAATTAATGGCTATTTTAAATACCGCTGTTAACGCACTGGATAATGTCGAAGCCATCGTCCCCGCCTTACAAGACATGGGTAAACGTCATGTCGATTATGGCGTAAAAGATGAAGATTATGACACGGTCGGTGCAGCGTTGATCTGGACGCTGGGCGCAGGACTGAAAGATGCCTTCACTGAAGAAGTGGAGGCTGCCTGGACAACCGTTTACACTCTGGTTGCAGACACGATGAAAGCAGCCGCCGCTGAACAGGCTGCCTGATTCTTAACCTACACACGGACGACAATAAAAATAGCCGGGTCACCCGGCTATTTTTTATTTCATCACCACACACTCTTTTTTTCATCTGCACAGTTAATGCACAAACTAATTATCAGTTGCACATTTTTCGCCCGCTTTTCCTTTTCCAACCCTCTAAAACCCGCCTTATTTACTGGCATATTAATTGCTCAACTAGCATATATGGAAACAGGCCTATCATGGATTCAATAGCGCAGGTATCCATTATGTACCTTAACCTTTAGACATTCCCCCCGTGGAACTTAAGCCAGGGATGGCATTTTTTAATCGGATTGAGACAATGAATATTGCACTGGTTCATGACAATATAGAACATCAAAATACTACGGCCATGCTACTTGATGAAGCCGGATATTC
>JBFFSQ010000002.1:0-67259 GCA_041572275.1 Gammaproteobacteria bacterium | reverse complement strand
GGAAGCGACTTTAGGTGGGGATTATGAAGCACCTGAAGCCAAACCGATGTGTGCCTGTACAGATCATAATCATGACTATGTACGAGCGGCTATTCGTGATCAGAAAATTACATCGATAACTGATGTTTTTGAAAAGTTAAGTTGGAAAACCAAAGATGGTTGCGCTTCTTGTCGCACGGCTTTGAACTATTACATGATTAGTACCTGGCCGAAAGAAGCATTTGATGATCCGCAGTCGCGTTTTATCAATGAACGTGCACATGCCAATATTCAAAAAGACGGTACTTATTCCGTCATTCCTCGTATGTGGGGTGGCATGACAACGCCAACTGAATTACGTGCGATTGCCGATGTGGCTGAACAGTTTGATCTGGATACTGTTCATGTAACGGGTGGCCAGCGTATTGGACTTTATGGTGTGAAGAAAGAACAGCTACCCGCTGTGTGGAAGTCTTTAAACGATAAAGGCATGGTCTCGGGCCATGCGTATGGTAAAGCTTTACGTACAGTTAAAACCTGTGTTGGTCGTGAATGGTGTAGATTTGGTACTCAGGACTCAACAGCTATCGGTATTAAACTTGAGCAATTGACCTGGGGTTCCTGGATGCCGCATAAATTCAAGATGGCCGCATCCGGATGTCCACGTAATTGTGCAGAAGCCACGATTAAAGATTTTGGTGTTGTGTGTGTGGATTCTGGTTATGAATTACATATAGGCGGCAATGGCGGTATTAAAGTTCGTGCGACTGATTTGCTCACACGTGTCGATACTGAAGAAGAAGTGCTGGAATACTCAGCCGCCTTTATTCAGTTGTATCGTGAAGAGGCTCGTTATCTCGAGCGTACAGCACCCTGGATTGAACGTGTGGGTCTATCCTATGTAAAAGAAATTCTAGTGGGTGATAAAGTTCAGCGTAAGCAGTTGGCAGAGCGATTTAAAGAATCCCAGGAAGTCACCAAAACTCAGGATGACCCATGGAGGCAACGTGCTACGGGTGGAGTCGATGCGCATGAATTTGCACCCCTTAAAGTTGTGGGTTAATACATTAAAAGATGTCATGCGGACTGGTCAGGTGCCATTGGATCAATCGATATCAAGCATCTGAAGAGTTTGTAGTGATGAGTATAAAGAACATTGTCATATAGAAGGTTAATAAATTATGTCTAACTGGGTTGAAGTTGGAAATGTTGAAGAAATCCCCCCATTAGGTGCCCGGCTTGTTGAAAATGGAGAAACAAAAATTGCTATCTTTCGCAACACGAAAGATGAAATTTTTGCCTTAAATGATGCCTGTCCTCATCGACAAGGTTCATTATCGCAGGGGATAGTTCATGATACGTCGGTAACCTGTCCACTGCATAACTGGAAGATCGATCTGAAATCAGGTGAAGCTTTGGCACCGGATGAAGGCTGTACTGGACACTATGAGGTAAAAGTAGAAAACGGTAAAATTTTTCTGGAATTAAAATAATCAATTGATAACTGAAACCTGAAATATGACTGAAAACAAAGTATCACTTTCCAGGTGTTCTTCATTTTAAAGAAATTAGGAATAATTAATGGAAGCTAAACTTTATTACCCCAATATGCAAACATCGACAGTCGTTGTGGACGGTGAAGAACTATTAATGGATGGTGAAGGTTATCTTTTAGATCTAGACGCGTGGTCAGAAGGTTTTGTTCATGCACGAGCGGAACAGGAAGAACTGGCGTTGACCGATGAACACTGGGAAGTGATCTATTATATTCGTGAATTTCATGAGAATCACGGTGTTCAGGCACCTGTGCGAGATATGATCAAACATTTCAAGGCCGCTTGGGGTAAGGACAAAGGTAATACGCGTTATTTACACGAGATTTTTCCAAAAGGAGGGCCCCAGAAACAGGGTAACCGTCTGGCGGGTGTACGTAAACCCAAGGGTGAACATTAAACAGTTCGTTCTGTAATATAGGGAATCTCCTGGATTAATGTTTATGCTCATAACTTAAGCTGGCTCAATCACTGTCAGGCTAAAAACTGCTATAGTTATATTATTTGCAGCTTTATAGAGTGATCGATGTCCGCAAATCCTCTCATTATCCCTATCCTTGAAATCCTCAAGTCTTCGACTTCAAAAATTGGTGAATATGACTTGATTTGCAAGCTGGAAGAGCAGGGTATGGAATATCCAGTCACAGGTGATAGTTATAATGTAAGTGTATTTAAAAAACACTTCATGACCATGAATGCCCTATATCACCTTCAGCAGGATCTGTTTGGTGAAGGATATTACTTAAGCATATCTGCGCTTGATATCAACATCAGACCGCTTACACAATCATCTTCTATATCAACTCTAATTGATGATGCAGAACAGAAAGTACGCGATTATTATCTCAACTGGCAACACTTTGAAAACACGACTGAAGCTGAAGTCAAAGCCTTGCTCGATCAATTCTGGAACCAGTATTATGCTGTTGATAAACAGTTAGATGCTTTAACTGTATTGGGCTTGAATGAAAATGCGCATTGGCATGAAATCAAGTCAAGTTATCGGCGACTGGCCGCTGATCATCATCCTGATAAAGGTGGTGATAGTGCACTGTTTATCGAAGTCAGGGAAGCGTATGAGATTTTAAAATGCTGCAAATATAATAATTGATGTATTTACCAATAGCCTGGAATAGACCTTCGTTTAATTTATCTGGTCCGTAAAAAATTAACAATTAGGGGTATGGTCTGTTCAGGACATTCTTCATGGGGGTTATGTCCGCATTCGTTGATGATTTTTAATGAAGAGTTGGGCATTGTTTGATGAAGTTTTTTCGCAATTACAAGAGGTGTGATTTCATCATTTCCCCCCCAAACTATCATCGTCGGAACTGTGATGTTCTGATACTGTTGCCCAAGCCTGTCCAGATCAGAGGGGAATATCTGTCGTGCTGTGGTTATTAGGGCATTTTTTGCACCTTCTCTAGATAATGGTTCGGAGTAGGCCTGGATATTGTCTTCAGTGATTAATGCATCATTATAATAGGCTTTACTGAGTACATTGTTAACCTGAAATCGGGCAGGTAGTGTATAGGTTAATAATTCACCCAGCACGGGTGTCGCAAGTATATTGATAAATAAAGGTGTTTCCTGTTTAAAGGCAATACTATCTATTAACACGAGTCGGCTAATATATTCTGGGTGATGTTTGCTCAAGTAGAGTGCAGCGGCCAATGCTACGCCTCCGCCAAAAGAGTGGCCAATAATACTGCTGTCATACAACTGTCGATCACGGATGAAATCAACGACTAAACGAGCCTGATCATAAATTGAATAGGCGTCATCGTCTGGTTTTGGTGATAAACCAAAACCTTTAAGGTCAAGCATGAAAACGGTGTGATCAGCAGTTAACTGTGGCTGGAGATGGCGCCAGCTGTAACTATGTGCCGCAAAACCATGAAGTAATACAATCGGTGGTCCAGTACCGGTTGACTGGACGAAAAGATTAATACTCGGCTTTTGACTACGTGCTTCAAATGCATTCCAGTCTGGTCCGGATGTATCAAAATGAGCACAACTGCTAATTATCAATACAGTTAGAAGTAGACTGAAAATTTTGATACATATAGACATGTTGGTCTAACCTGATGTTTATTCAGATACCCTGATGTGTAAGTTGTTACTAAATCAATGAGCGTCAAATACTGCTTGCATGATAATGTATATTTTGTTATCAATAATTATGTGACATTTCCTGATTTTATAGTAATGTATTTTATTATATGTCAATTGTCTTGAATCTGAATAAGCATTATCTCTATACAGGAGTACGGAGATGTTGTATTCATCAAATGTTAGAAATTTCCTCAGGCTGCTCTGTCTTGCCAGCCTAAGTCTGCTGTTAGTGTCTTGTGCCCAAAAAACCTATGAATTCTGGCGCCAGGTCCCCATCCAGTTAGCGCGTGTGTCACAACAGGAAAGCTACAGGCAAACCTTTACTATCAGTACACCAGAAATAGAATCAATTAGAGATATCTCAAAAAAAAATAACGCGCTTGATCAGCGTATGGATAGAATATTCATTCACATGCTTGGCTCGGTTAACTGGCAATACCTGAAAAATCACTATGGTATTCAAAGTATACGTAATGAACTGATGGATGGAAAAATACACATGGAAGGCCTGATTAACTTCAATGTTTATCTCGATCATTTTGTAGGTGATGAAGTAGGGCATATGGTTATTGAAGGTTCCGGGCGTTTTTTTGCTATTAGAGATAAAACAAACGCTATTCTTATGAGTGGTGATTTCAAGGTTTTTCCACAACGCTATACATTGAGTCAGCTGGAACAGGGCTGTTTTCCTCTGGATGTTAATTTATACACGACGAGAATACCGGGAGAGACAACTTTTTACCAGGAATCAGTTGTGCGCTATGACATTATTATGAACCTTGATCGTAAGGATCAGGATACCTACTCGATTGATTATGATAGTGAACATATGACCTATCTGGATATGAATGACGATGGAGTCTATGACCCAACATCAGAATTAATTGCCAGCATGGTAATGAATAATAAACATCGTCATGTAAAGTTATTTGACTTGTCAGGTCGTCACTTGATTAAAAATACGTATGAACTGACCGCGGCAGAAGAGTCTGATATTTCCAGGGATGAAGAATATAATAGCCGCCAATGTGTCACTCGTTAAGACCCATAACAGGTGCTCCTTATGGATATATACTGTAAGCATTGTGATCAACAGAACCCGACCGGAAGTATTTATTGTAATCATTGTGGTATGAAATTGGTTGAGGATGACCATGTCAATGAAGAATATGTGTCAGAGACCACTCGCCAGCTGGTAAAAAAAATCTGCGAGGAACTTAATGAAGAGGCCATAGAGGTCAAATTTAAAACCCTGGAATCATTTGAAGAAAAAGCAACAAGCTGGGTCAAAAACCAGTTTGTCGCTCTGAGTGTGGCCATATCCATCGTTGTTGCGGTACTTTCCTATGCAGGTTTTAGTAGCTATAACGCCTCAGAGGAATATCAAAAAATGCTGGATAAGGCTAATTTGGAAATTGCTGATGATATCAAGAATATTGAACGATCACGTCAAAATTTTAATACAGAAGCTTCCCAGGCGAAGGATGAAATCGATGGCAAAATGAAGGAACTAGAAGGCTTTGACTCAAGTAAGATTACGAAATATCAGTTAAGCCTTGAACAAACACTGCAACGAGTTAATACCATCGAGAAGCAATCAGAAGATCGCCTTAAAGCGATCAAGAAACTTGAGAACAGCCGGTTTAGAATTCAGTTACATTATCGTGATGACAATCATCAGCTTTGGCAGGATAATATTGAATATATTCGGCAGCGGTTTGATACAAAAGGTTTTAGACTAACGTCTCGAAATATTGCGAATGTGACTACGGATAAACAGGAAATTATAATTTATTCTTCAATTAGTGAAGAAAAAGCAAATATCATTCGGGAGTTGATATTACCCAGATTCAAGTCAATTAATATTAATACCATACCCACCAGTTACAATGACGATTTTGACATGGTTATCAAATTATGTCCTCAATCAAATGTTCGAGGAAGTCGTTGCATACCGTAAATATTACACAAAAAATCAGTGTATAAACTTCAAATTGAAGACACTACTGATTACTCATTTGTAGAGATTTGATAAAGACGTTCACTCATCGCAAGAAGCTGCTAGCATTAAACGATTAAAATCATCCAATAGTGGTTCCAGTCCATTTTGGATGCGCCATTTATCCTGCAGAATATAGGCCTCCAGCTCAAGTTGTCCCAGACAATAGTTCTTTTCAAGGTTGTTAGACCATTGAATATAATGCACCAGCTCATGCAATAGCTCTGATTGATTGTGGGGATTATCAGGTTCGAAGTTGGTTTTTAGATAAATGGTTTGTTCTTTGTTATAGAAAGCAGCCAGTTTCATCGATTCACAACGTTCCTTGTGATCAATGCCGTAGCTTTTACACATATTGTGTTGCGTAGTCTGTAGTATATTGGGTTGCTGCAGGTAAACATCATAGCGTGTATGGTCACCTACCCATAACATCAACGATAGAATGATCTCGTTCATGACATCCTCCCTGTTAACGTAACTAATATTCATCAGTATAGTTAAAAAATCAGGGAGAGTGATGTCTATTAGTGAATCATGGTTGTCTTATGTATGTTTTGCCAACCAATCAGCTACAGTGTTGATCAGAATTTCATTCTTTTCATTAAAGAAGTGGTTAGCGCCGTTAATTTTTTTCTGACTATAGTTTTTATTACCAGCAGCCTGAGCCGCTTGTTTTCTGAGCTCGGCTGAGTTGATGATATTTTCCTGATCCTCACTGCCATATAGATCAAGTATCGGGATGGAGATATGTTTTAGTGACTCAACATTATTCATTTGTTTGAATTCGCTTGGTGACATGCCAATACCAACAAATGCAGTGATGGAGTGCGCTTGTGTAGAGGCCAGGTAATGACTGGACATCGCCGATCCTAGACTATGGGCGGCTATGACGATTGTTTTGATACCTTTTGACTTTAGATGGGCAATGGCCGCCGTGAGCCTGGGGTTTACTTCATTAAAAAGTGGTGCATAGGCTGCATGTTCAGCATCATTGGCCAGAATCGGCATTTGTATCGACAACGTAGCCCAGCCATGTTCCGGTAGACCGGTGCGTAAGGGATATACTATATCTGCCCAGTTTGGATGAGCGCCAGAACCGTGAATTACAATGACTGCTCCGCGGGTCTCGTCACTAGTGGATTCGGTATATATAGCCAAAAATTTATGGCCATCAGCCTGTAACCATTCGGCTTCACCATCGATGATTGAGTCAATCACCTGATCAGCCCAGCGTTTTTCCTTGGCGACATCGGATGCCTGGGTAGCAGCTTGAAATAGCAGCATGCTAGTGATGAGTAATGTTTGCAAACAATATTTCATAGTTGTGCTCTCTGTTTCGGCTTACATCAGTTTAAGATTGTTCGGGGGACGACCTGATCTAATGGTCCAATTAAACTCAATGCATAAGCTTCTTGTCAATGCATTATAGCTATACTTAACAGATTCATAGCTATCACTTGATAACTTCATGATTGACTTCTATAACAATATTATTA
Source organism: Gammaproteobacteria bacterium (assembly GCA_041572275.1). Lineage (GTDB taxonomy): Bacteria > Pseudomonadota > Gammaproteobacteria > SZUA-229 > SZUA-229 > JBFFSQ01. Next base: position 60,117 of record JBFFSQ010000002.1, on the reverse strand, counting down.
AAGAAATAAGCTAATCCTAATAAACAACTTATTCCATATTGGAACCTGGAACAGAACCACGTATGAAAAAGAAGGTATCAGTACAGCAATTAAAACGGGGTATGTATATTGAGGATCTGGATGCCAGCTGGTTTGAACACAATTTTCTAGTCAATCAGTTCGAAATTAAAGATGATAAAACACTAAATAAGCTCATCAATTCAGGTCTAAAACATGTATATATTGACACCCGTAAAGGCATCGATGTCGAAGATGCGCCAACTCAAGTCGAAGTACAGGACAGTTTGGCCGTACAGACGAGCGAAATTGCTGAAGAATTTTCCCATCTGGAAAAGCAAATCCCGGTAGCGGCTGAATTAAACCGGGCCAGAGAAATATACACAGAAGCTCACGGTCTGATGCAGAATCTGATGGGGGATGTACGTCTGGGTAAGCAGGTTTCAGTCGAACAGATAGAGCCAATATCTGAGAAAATGATCGAATCGGCTTTTCGAAATAAAGATGCCCTGATTAGTCTGAGTCGAATCAAGAACAAGGACCAGTATACCTTCATGCACTCAGTGAGTGTGGCAGGGCTGATGATTACCTTCAGTCGTGCTCTTGGGCTTGATATGGATACTATACGTCAGGTCGCTATCGGTGGTCTGCTACATGATATTGGCAAAATGAAAACCCCAAACGAAATTCTCAATAAACCGGGCAAACTTAGTGATGAGGAATTCAGTATTATGAAATCACATGTGGTTCATAGTCGTGAATTGCTGGAAGGCAAGCCGGGGATCACACAAGCATCTCTTGATGTAGCGGCACAACATCACGAGCGTGTCGATGGCACCGGTTATCCATTGGGATTGGCAGGGGATGAAATATCAACAGTAGGACAGATGTCGACAATTGTCGATGTGTATGACGCATTGACGTCTATTCGTGTATATAAGAGTGCGTGGGAACCCAGTGTGGCATTGAAAAAGTTACTGGAGTGGAGTTCCAGTCATTTTGATCCTGTACAGGTGAAACAGTTTATTCGTTGTTTGGGCATTTACCCGGTCGGGACGCTGGTTGAACTGGATTCCGGACTGGTTGGTATAGTTATAGAGCAAGGAGAAACTGATCTTCTTAAGCCGAGGCTGAAAATAATTTACAGTGCCATAAAAAAGCGGCTCATACCTGTAAGAGAATTAGATCTAACCAAAACAGATGATTTTATTCGACAGGCTGTATCACCCCAGGTCTACCAGATTGATATGGCTGCATTTTACTAGTATGAAACCTGAGTGACGATTGGATTAGCGTTTGCGTGAGATCAACAAGCTGCTGATGAAAGCCACCTATACTTGTATTCATTGATTGATTTGAACAAGGGCGTACCGATGCTGGGCGAGAAACATGACTTAAAACACGAATTTCCTGAATATCGTGATCGTATCCATGACCTGAAACTGGAGGATAAGCACTTCGCGCACTTGCTTGAGCAATATACCGCTTTGGATGATGAGATACGAAATCTTGAAATGGAAGGACAGCCAACTAGCGATGAATATCTTGAAACCTTGAAGATGAAGCGGCTCAAGCTTAAAGATGAATTGCATCAAATATTAAAATCATAAATACGGCTGGAGATACACTGTGGAAAATGTTGCTGAGTTTAAACAAAAACTCCTGGAATTAAGGGCTATCTATTCCAAACGTAAGGACGATATTCATAAGGATACACATCACATTGATGCGCCGGTTGAAAAGGACTTCGCTGAACAAGTTGTTCAGCGTGAAAATGATGATGTACTGGATGCGCTAGAGGAAGAGTCGCGACAGATGGTATCGAAAATCGATAATGCCCTGTTGCGGATTAAATCCGGTGAATATGGTATTTGTAAGCGCTGTGGTGAAGATATTCCAGAACAACGTTTACGGATTGTGCCGTTTGCCGAGTATTGCGTTAAATGTGCAGACGAAGCGTCGAAACCCTAGATTTATTATCTGTATCTAGCTGAATTATAAACAGAGTGCCAGTCACTCTGTTTTTTGTTTACAGATGTCATGTTGTCCTGCCAGAAATATGATTTCTGTCTTCCTTGTTATTGATATTTTCTAATATTAATTATGTTATATTTTTCACTGACATTGTCTTGATCTACGTTTATGATTCTCTCATGGATTTGAATGACCAACTTATTTTATAAATGAACAAGGACACTCGATGGACGAACAACATCACTACAAACAGATTATTGAAAACGCGTTTGATACAGTCGCCTCAGGTTATGACCACCCGTCACTGGCTTTTTTTCCTGATACCGCAAATTTAATGATCAAATATCTGGATCTGGCGGAAGACCTTAAATTGCTGGATGTCTGTACTGGAACTGGAATGGTCGCATTGAAAGCAGCCAGTAAAATGCCATACGGGCAGGTGACTGGGATTGATTTGTCTTCCGGGATGTTATCTCAGGCCAGTGACAAGGCCGATCAGTATGGTCTCACCAATACCCGGTTTATTCATATGGATCTGGATCATCTAGTTTTGCCAGCTCAAAGCTTTGATGTAGCAACCAGTAGCTTTGGTCTGTTCTTTTTGACTGATATGATGTCGGGCATGAAAAATATTGCTGATACGGTTAAGTCTGGTGGCCGTATTGCAATTTCCAGCTTTACGGATCAGGCATTTGATCCATTTTCCAGTCTGTTCCTCGAACGTTATGCCTCATTTGGTATGGAAGTTCCCGACTTGTCATGGAAGCGACTCGCTTTAGAAACAAATATTCGGGATGTTTTCAATGCTGCTGGTATCGATAACATTCGTTTTTATCATGAACCACTGAGCTATGAGATTGCTTCTGCACAGAACTGGTGGGATGTTGTGTGGAACGCTGGTTATCGTGGTTTGTTGAATCAGCTTACACCTGAGCAACAGGAACAGTTTCGTGAGCAACATCTGGCAGAAGTTGATGAATTGCTGGATGGTGGTCAAATCAGAATGGATACTCATGTCATCATCGCCATTGGACAAAAAACCTGATTATGGAACCTGGTATGAGAGTATCCATTTATCCCAAAATTCTGCTGAGTCTGTTTGCATTGCTATTGGTACTAGCAGCGCAGCTACATTGGTTGGATAATATCGGGGAAAATTATACCGAGCAGGGACTTAAACGCGCGCTGGTCGCTTATGGGATTGCCCGTGGTTTAAATGGAGTAATCTCAGTAGCACAGGGTACTGAGGTTGCTGTTGAGCCTGTGGGTGTTGGTTTGACCTTTACCCCTGGGCAGATTCTGGATCCGATCAATGACCTGATCGAGCGCTTCTCCTGGGTGGTATTGGCGAGTAGTGCTTCACTTGGTGTCCAACGAATTCTTATTCAGATTACTTCCTGGTATTGGTTTAGCATTTTGGTTTCATTATTTCTGTTCGTAGCCGTATACACGATGTGGCGACAACCGAGCCAGGTCAGCATTCGAAAATCAATGTGGTTACGTGTGGCAATGGTGCTGGTCGTCATTCGTTTTATGATTCCGGTGATTGCCATTGTTAATGAGGGAATCTATTTAGTATTTTTACAACCACAGTACGAAGAGTCACGCCTGAAACTGGAGCAAACCACCGATTCCATGAATCAGCAAAATACGGTCATTTCCCCAGTTGATGCTGAGCAGGAACTGTCTTTCGTTGAAAAAGTCCAAAATATATATGAATCGGCAACCAATGCTGTTGATTTTCAACGTCAGCTGGATGGTTTAAAACAGACTGCTGCACAGCTCAGTGAAGATGCCTTGAATATGATCGTGGTATTCGTTGTGCAGACGATTCTGTTTCCGTTATTATTTTTATGGTTGTCCATTAAACTGATCAAGCAACTAGCGAAGCCTTAATTATGGTTAATCCTCCAACCTGTTCGATACCACAACCGCCCGATTATTCCAGTGTAACTATTGTCGAAATTACACCAGAGCAACCTATTCAGGATTATTTACAGGCCATGAAAATGGCAGATCGTGAAGCCGATCAACGTCTGGGTGAGTTCATGCTATTGTCCTGGTATGACCGCGATCGCGATTTCGAATCACCACAACATGCCAGTGAATGCCATCAGAACAGTGCGGTGCCCGGTTATGTTGATTATGGTTTATATCACGGCGCTACATTAAAAATTGATTACGAGAATGGACGTTTTGTGTTTTTCTATATGCCGATTGATTTTTAAAATTCACTGACTGCCAATCTGCAGCCATTCGTCAATGTATATGACGTTTTTGCCTAAGGCTTGCCTGTGCCTGCCGGCGTTCCCTGTCCTGTGTGTATGTTGGCAAAAATTTGGCCATGCCCTTGATACCTGAGGCTTTAAAATCTTTAAGCAACTGTTGTTCAATATCTACGCTATCGAGTATGAACAGCTCATTCATGGCGGTGTACAGCAATTGAAAAATACGCGGTAGTGAAAATTTATGAGTCTGTCGTGTTTCGGCGTAGATCCAGTCGCTGAGTTTTAAAAAGTTTTCAAAGGGTGTTTCACCTAACAGTAAGTCTCTACTATTTTTAAATCGCCCTGAATTAATAATGATATCCCAGTAGCGAGCAAACCGACTCAGTCGCTGCATGGTTTCAAAATCAATATCTCGGTTACTCAGGATGTTGTAGGGTGGGTAGGGCGTATAGCGCATATCAAAAGTCTGGCTATGGCGAATAATTGGGCTACCACGCAGGCGTTTGAGTATACCCACCTGTATTTCATGGGGGTTCATGGACATTAATTCATTAAAGCCACGAGCAAAACTTTGTAGATTTTCACCGGGTAAGCCAATAATGAGATCAGCATGGATATGGGCATGACTGTGGTTGCGAATCCAGTAAAGGTTAGCGCGTGACTTCTCGGTATTCTGTTTACGGCTGATATCCTGTTGCACATCAGGGTTAAGGGTTTGAATACCAATCTCAAACTGTAAGCTGTGTTCTGGAAATCGGGCAATGACTGATTTCAGGCGTTCCGGTAAATGGTCAGGAATGAGTTCAAAATGCAGGAACAGGTCATCATCCTGTTTATCGAGAAAGAACTCCATGATGCGGATACTGCTATCCACCTTCAGGTTGAAGGTGCGATCAACAAATTTAAAGTGCCGGACACCGCGTGTATACAGTGTTTGCATTTGTGTCAGAAAGGCATCCAGGTCGAAGGGGTACACCGTTTTATCCAGCGCTGATAGACAGAATTCACATTTAAAAGGACAGCCACGAGAGGCTTCAACATAAATGATCCGGTTACTGATGTCTTCGTCCGTATAATAAGCATAGGGAAAACGAATGTCCTGTATATCAACGGGTAGTGAGTGGATAACCTTGTTGATGGGCTTTTTGTCTTTGAGCAGTTGGTTACAAGTCTCGGCAAAGGCCAGATCTGCCTGACCTGTGATCAGATAATCGGCAGCCTGGACTACAGGTTGATCTTCATATTCATAGCTCACCTCTGGGCCACCGAGAATAATAATAATTTCCGGCCTGATTCGTTTGATGAGCTGGATGACCTGAGTAGTCTGTTCCTGGTTCCAGATATAGACACCAAAGCCAATGATGCGAGGATGCTGACTCAGCAGGTCTTCAGCAATGTCGATGGGGCGGGCATTGATGTTGTATTCAATGATCTGTGCTCGTTCTTCGAGCTCGCCCAGATTGGCCATTAAATAACGTAAACCCAACGATGAGTGGATATAACGGGCATTGAGTGTAGAAAGGACAATGTCGGGCATACGACGGATGGTTCAAGTCGGGGTAACTATGGGAAATGGGATTTTATCAGATCTGAATATTTTTCTCCTTAAATGAGTCAGTCAATATCAGGTTGGTGGCTTTGTGATAACAAGCTATCCTGGTAAAACGTCAGTTTCTTGTGCAAGCTCAATGCCGGGGCCTGAGAGAACGAGATAATAAATAACTATGTGTTTAGCCATTGGCCATAAAGACCCGATTAATCGGGGCGTCGTTTCACGCGCCTGGTGGTTTATTGCGTGCTCACCCTTTCGTCTCTACAGTTTCGGCGCACTATTTCACGGTCTGGTACTGCTGCTGTTATCTATAGCAGGCTTATTGAGCAGTGTCTCTGCCTCCGTGTATGTGCCAGCTGTTGTGCTGGTGTTCGGGATGCTGGGCTGGGTGGCCCTGGGTCTTATACTGGAAATGTTCCCGCGCTGGTATCGTACCTCTGTCACTGATTATTCAGTATTTGGCTTGAGTCATAACCTGGCTTTTATAGCGCTTTTACTGCTCGAACTGGGTATGGTGAAAGGGGGTATCTGGTTACCTGGAGGTCTGATTCTGCTGGCGCTGGCATGGCTGACAACATTAAGGACTATTCGCTGGATTTTCCTCTGGGGCATGGGTATGAAAACGCCTCTGCTTCATGCGGTGAAGTGGCTACTCAACTCATTGTTCATGGCACTGCTTATAATAACTGTGCTGATGCAGTTCGATGGGGTGATGCTTGGGCCCCTGTTGTGGTTATCAGTGCTTATCACTGTTGCACTGTTTGTTTCCCTGATGGCAGCTTATAGCGGACAGTTACAGCATCATTAATTATCAGCTCTTGAGTAATTTTTTGGTGAGTTCATAATGGTTTCTGTCTCAACATGGAAGCCATTATGATATGAAATATAACAAATTGGGGCAGACCGATATCGATGTCAGTGTCATCTGTCTGGGCACGATGACATTTGGTGAGCAGAATAGTGAGGCTGAAGCCCATCAGCAGCTGGATTATGCACTAGCACAAGGCGTGAATTTTATTGACACCGCCGAGCTTTATGCGATTCCCCCCAAAGCAGAAACCTATGGTTTAACTGAAACCTATATTGGTAACTGGCTGGCTAAAACCGGCAAGCGTCAGGATGTGATTCTGGCAACCAAGGTTGCCGGTCCATCAGACCAGTGGTTGCCTCATATTCGTGATGAAAAGACCCGTCGCCTTGATCGTAAAAATATTGAAGCCGCGATTAACGGGAGCCTGCAACGCTTGCAGACTGATTATGTGGATCTGTATCAGTTGCACTGGCCTGATCGTAAAACCAATTTCTTCGGTGATTTAGGTTATACCCATGTTCACGATGATCAGCCTGTAGCCATTGAAGAAACCCTGGCCGTTCTAGGCGACCTGGTACAGTCAGGTAAAGTGCGTTATATCGGTTTGTCGAATGAAACCCCATGGGGTGTTATGAGCTTCCTGCATTATGCAGACAAACTGGGGCTACCCCGGGTAATGAGCGTGCAAAATCCCTACTCGTTACTGAATCGAAGTTTTGAGGTGGGTTTAGCTGAAGTGGCAATACGTGAATCGGTCGGACTGTTGGCTTATTCACCCCTGGGTTTTGGTGTGCTCTCCGGTAAATATCTGCAGGGGGCACAGCCGCAGGGGGCTCGGCTGACACTGTATCCTGATTATAATCGTTACAGTAATGAGCAGGCCATCCAGGCTACTCAGGCCTATGTGGATCTGGCTCGTCAACATACGCTGGATCCGGCACAGATGGCTCTGGCCTATGTTAACAGTCGTGAGTTCCTGACATCCAATATCATCGGTGCGACAAGTCTGGCACAGCTGGAGAGCAATATTGCCAGTGCCGAGCTTGTATTATCGGAGCAGGTGTTAGAAGGTATTGAGGCGATACATAAGCAGTTCTCTAATCCGAGCCCCTAACAGTGTGGTCATTGAATTGATACGTGATTCAGGAATATAAAAAGTTAAAATATGAAAGGTATAACCGTCGATAATGAATCGAAAGTAGTACAGGTGCATTTTGCCATCGTTTACGCACCTAAGCGTTCACGTGGGCGTTTCGCTGAAACCTGTGTCACGATTGTTGAAACCCAGCATGATGCGCTGGAACAGGCAGACCCTGTCCGTAAATTATATGCAGCCAAAGTCATTGGGCCTTCAAAGTCCTCGGAAGGCCAACGTCTGTATTATCTGGATGATTGGCTGGATTAATCAGCCTGCAGCTTCATTCTGGCTACAGCGGAGTAGAAAATAGAGATGGAGATCACAGCTGAATTTTTCCAGATTGCGATTGAATCGATTAGCGAACATCAAACTGAATCTGAAACAACGGATAAGGCTCCCCGATTACGCTATTGTTGCGCCGTGTGTAATGCATTTATTACTGATGATTATTTCAGTATACACATCAACGGTCAGCATCAATTTATTAAAATCAATCCGGATCAGCATGAATTCAGTTTTGTCTGTTTTGCAGAAGCACAGGGCTGTCATAAAACGGGTTTAGCGACTGCTAAAGATAGCTGGTTCCATAACTGTCAATGGCGTTTTGCGCACTGTAAATCCTGTTCGACCCAGCTGGGCTGGTTCTTTTCAGGGGCACATAATTTCTTTGGTCTAATACGGGAGCAACTCATCGACTGTAAGAAAGTACAGGACTGATTGTGTTCCTTTCTGGTAGACTTTTCGTTTTTGTGTTGACCGGATATATATGACATCGCCGTTTTCCTCGACCCAGCATTTTAGAAATGAATTTAATAAAGGCTTGCACAACCTGGCCGAGAAAAGCGATCTGGGTCCGTTCATTTTGGCATGTGCCAATGCCACAAGTCATAATGGCCTTTTTGATGATATGAAAGAGATGCTTGAAAAGCAGTATCAGGCGCTCTATGAGAACTATCGACACGCATTTGCCAGTGGTCGAAATGTCGATGTGGTCGATGAAGATTTGCTGGTATTTCTGAAGTTGCATGCCATTGGTTTTGATGCTGTGAGCCCTAGTAAACTCAGGAGCGAGGGAATATGGCAGTTACAGTTTAATCACCTGCGTTCGTTCCGGCCTCGGCGCATCACCCAGTATGTCCATGAAGGGGTCTATACCCCTTATGATGAAGACCGTTTTAACTTTAATAAGCGTTTCATGGCCAAAGAGTGTTTCTGGCAAGGTGATTTGATGGGGCGAGAAGTCGACCTGTTCTACAATAAATACCCGTTTGCGGACCTGCATGGTTTACTGGTGCTGGATAAAGTTGATGGCAAACCTCAATATCTTGAACAAGCTGATCACCAGTATATTTTTGAACTGACCCGTAAACTCAATGAAACCATAACAGGCACCGGTTTTGGGTATAACAGTTACGGTGCCTACGCCTCAGTTAATCACCTGCATTTTCAGATGTTTGTTGATGAGCAAGGTTTACCGGTCAGTCACCAGGACTGGCGTCATAATGGCGGTAGCCGAGACTATCCAGCAGCCTGTCATGCCTTTGATACAGCTGACTCGGCCTGGCAGTATATTGACTCTCTACATAGTCAGCAGCAGCCCTACAATATTTTGTATTATGCAGGCGTTGTCTATGTGTTTCCGCGCAAAACCCAGGGAACTGTCGAGGTGCCATTGTGGAGCAGTGGTTTTACCTGGTATGAGCTGGCTGGTGGTTTGATCATGTTTAACCATGATGACTATATGAAGTTGCACGAAAATGAAATCGAACAACATCTGACTGATTTAAGGCCGTAAAGTAATTGTATTGAAGCTGACAGTTAACTGATGCTGAGGGTTCATCCATACATTATCGGTTGACCGGCTATTAGATATACTTCTTGATGATATCAGCCACCCTGAATGAATTGGCATAGATAGTCCAGGTGTAAGGCACACTGCCACCGGTTGGCATGAAGCTGCCATCGGTGACATAAAGATTCTCAACATCGTGCGCCCGGCAGTCTGCATTTAATACTGAGGTTTTCGGGTCATTTCCAAAACGACAGCCACCAGCGACCAGATTTTGAGGTGGTGAGCCACTGACGCTACTGCGTATATTGTCCGCTTTCATTTGTCGGAGAATGGTTTCGGCCTTATTGGTTAGATAACGGCCAACCTTGAGATCATGCTCATGATAGCCGATACGAATTTTGGCTACCGCCGTATTCCATTTATCTTTTACCTGTTTATCAAGGCTGACATAGCAGTTGTCTGTGGGGAGCCAGTCATTGAAGACCTCAAAGCGCAGGTACTGTGATTCGGTAAATGTGGATTTTATCTGGTGCTTGAGTTCTTTGCCCCAGACCAGTTTGTCATCATTACCCCATTTGTGTGACATGGCGCGAGCAATTGGGTTCGGATGTCGCATCAGAAAATCAATAGTGCCACCTTTGAGTTCGCCACCCATGGCATCATCGTTGATGAAATACCAGTCCTGTATACCCCGGTTGACGAAGGGGCCGAGTGTCTTTAGCTCATCGGCTGCGGACTGGCTGAAGTTGGCATAATTGAAGTCGGCGGTACCTGAACCTCCACCTGAAAAAATCAAGTTTTTGCCCACCTGGTTGTGATTGTTACCGAGACCCTTTGGATGTTTTGGACCGGTTGATAAAAGCAACAGACGACTGGTTTCAATAGCCTGGCATGCGACGACAAAAATTTTGGCAGTGACCGTTTGCTTCTGTGCCTTGGTATCGAAATATTCAGCGGCAATAACTTTACCTTTCTTATTACTGATTAATCTAGATACTTTGGCATTGGCTGTTATGGTGCAGTTACCCGTTTTGATGGCATGGTTAAGCAGTGCTGCACGTGAACTGCCTTTAGCGCCGGATGCGCAGCCAAAACTGCCGCAATAACCTGAGTATTCACAACTACGCCGGCCCATATTCGGCTGTGATAGTATGGCTCGAGGTGTCGGTAGTGCATGTATATTCAGTTGCTGACAGGCCTGGTCAATATAGCGAGCCAGTGGGTGCTCCTGTGTCGGTGGATACGGAAAATCTTTTGTTGATCGTGGTTCCAGGAACGGATGCTCGACAACATGGCCTGATACACCGACGGTTGACTCGACTTTTGTGTAATAGGGTTCGAGGTCTTCATAGCTGATAGGCCAGTCAGCAATATTCGCCCCGGCAATGGGGCCAAATTCAGACAGTAAGCGAAAGTCTTTGGGTTTCAGTCGATAGAAATAGCCACTCATGAAATTGGATGAGCCACCCACTGTGTTGCCATTCCAGAAATTCCAGCCGGAATCAAAAGTCGCTTCAGCAACCCATTGGCCCTGGTCAGTGATGTCTTCGATCACGTGTTGTTCATCCTTGAGCCTGGGGGTATAGACTTCCCGTCGGCAACAGGCCAGTTCATCCTTGTAAAAGTCTTCTTCGGTCAGCCACGGGCCTTTTTCCAGAACAATGACCGAATGGCCGGCTTTCGACAGTTCCAGGGCGATCGGACCACCACCGGCTCCGCTACCAATAACGCATACATCGTAATCGGTGCTCATGCTTTGGTGCTCCGGTATACGGGCTTGCCGAGCTTGTAGTACATCTTGTCAGCTGATGGCGTCGGGAAACCTGGTTGGTGTTGTAACCAGTTCCAGCCAATACCATCTGGATTACCACCGTACACAGGGTCACTGAGCAGGGCTTCGATAATGTAGGTCAGTTGAGTGGATAACCAGTTTCCGCCTGCACGACTTTGTTCAATTTTTCTTAAAATCTGTTCACGGGTTTCTGTATCAAGATCGATAAATTTTTTTGAATGTATTTGCAATGATAATTCATTCAGCCATTTCTCACCGTTGACAATAAATTGACGTTCATCTTCTTCCATATCCGGAGCTGTCAGCATGGTCTGTAAGTATTGCAGAGCATTAATATCAGAGGCGCCGGGGCTGTTTTCATCGGCTGGAAATAAATGTTCCTGAACAGCCGCGATTGTCTGCCAGGGCTCATCAATCGTTTTCAAATCAACGGCTGGATTTTTGCGCTTGTCGGCCAGGCTGGCGAGTGGGTAACTGGCTACAGCCGTTGCCAATAGCTTGATAAAACTGCGTCTGTCCAGTGATGTAAATGATGTGCTCATGGTTTTAATGCCCACTGATCAAAAAACTCCAGGAAACGTTCACGTGAGTAGCTACCATTGTTGAGAAATTCAGCAGTGTCTTTGGATAACAGAATATTTCCGTCGTTCTCAGCAATATACATATGCGGGTAACCCAGTGGTTTTGGAAAGGCATTCAAAAATTCACGGTTATCATTTTCATCACTGACATTGACTTTTAGCATAACAAAAGTCTGGTGCAATTTCGTTTTTATGTCTGGATTATCATTGAGGAATTTATCCAGAACATGACACCATTTGCACCAGTCACCACCAACTTCTATGAGTACGCGACGTTGTGTTGTGTTTGCGAGTTTAATGGCCGCATGACCATCCTGGAAAGGGTCGCGCAGAGGATCATAGTGAATACTGTAGGCTGGCAGGCTGTCGAGGTTGATTTGGGCGAGCAGCACTGGGCTTGAGAAGAGGCTAATTAGAACTAGAAATGACAGGGGGCGCTTCATATTGTTGATTGCTAGTTGTGTTATTTCATCATTAGAGGCGAAGCAGACCTAAAGGTTGCATTTTTTCTGGCCTCAGTTTATCCGGGTATGTATTACTCTGCAGCCAGTGACGAAAGGGGATTGCCTATTGTCTGGGTGTAAGAGGCAGACCATCATAATACAGAAAATGTATCAGAAGGGTGTTGAATGTGCGATCACAACCGGCTTTGATCAGGAAGTTTGTGGATGCTGAAGTCGCTCAAATAAAAAAGGCCCCGCACATCGTGCGAGGCCTCAGTATTTGGCTCCCCGAGCTGGACTCGAACCAGCGACCCAATGATTAACAGTCATTTGCTCTACCAACTGAGCTATCAGGGAATAGCGTCTCAAAGGGGTTGTCTTTGAGAGGGCGATATATTAACGATTTGTTATGAGCCGGTCAACCGTTAGGCAACAAATTTTGCAATCCTTTCCAGGGCTTTTTCCAGAGTTGCCATGTCAGTGGCAAATGAGATGCGCATATGGCCCTGAATGCCAAAAGCAGACCCAGGTACCAGTGCCACTTCTGCCTCAGCAAGCATTTTTTCAGCCAGTTTAACATCATCGTCCAGGCCCATTTTAGCCATGACCTGATGAAAGCTGGGGAATATGTAAAAGGTACCGTCACTGGGAAGGCATTCAACGCCATCCATGGCCAGCAGGGACTTCAGCACGAAATCATGGCGCTCCTTGAATGCCTTGTTCATTTCGCTCAGGCGTGACTGATCGCCTTCCAGTGCAGCCTGTGCGGCAACCTGTGAAATGGAGGTCGGATTTGATGTGCTTTGTGACTGCACTTTTTTCATGTTTTTAATCAATTCTGCTGGGCCACCGGCATAGCCAATACGCCAGCCAGTCATGGCGTAGGCTTTGGAAACACCGTTAAGTACAATCGTGCGATCTTTCAACTCTGGACAGGCGTTGAGGATGTTGCAGAAGCCTTCTTCCGTCCAGATGATGTGTTCGTACATATCATCGGTGGCAATGAGGACCTGCGGATGTTCCAGCAGTACCTCAGCCAGAGCTTTCAGTTCAGCCAGTGAATAGGCCTTGCCAGAAGGGTTGGATGGGCTGTTAATGACAAACAGGCGTGTTTTGTCTGTAATGGCGGCTCGTAGTTGGTCGGCCGTGATTTTAAAACCCTGGGACTGATTACCGGCTACAATTACGGGTTCGCCATCAGCGAGTTTGACCATGTCAGGGTAGGAGACCCAGTAGGGTGCAGGAATAATAACTTCATCACCTGGATTCAGCAGGGCCTGAGCCAGATTAAAAAAGCTCTGCTTACCACCGCAGGATACAAGAATCTCATTGGCAGAGTAGGTTAAGCCATTATCTTGCTTAAACTTGTTTATAATGGCCTGTTTCAGTTCAGGAGTGCCATCCACCGCTGTGTATTTGGTGAACCCATTCTGGATGGCCTCAATGGCTGCTTGTTTGACGTGGTCCGGTGTATCAAAATCCGGTTCACCCGCGGCCAGGCCAATGACGTCACGGCCTTCTGCTCGCAGTTGTGCAGCGAGTGCCGTAACCGCCAGAGTTGGTGAGGGTTTAACTTTTTGAATGCGGTTGGAAGATTGTAGGGCCAAGGTCATATTCCTGAAAAAAGATTATTATTTTCTAAAACAGTGCAATTGTAGACAATGTCAAAGCTTTTTGAAATCAATACTGACAATCAACCGGCAGGTGATCAGCCAAATGCTATCGAAACGCTGGTTGAAGGCCTTAATGATGGTCTTGCAGATCAGACTTTGTTAGGGGTTACCGGTTCAGGTAAGACTTTTACCATTGCCAATGTCATTCTGCAGACGCAACGACCGACCATGATACTGGCACCGAACAAGACCCTTGCTGCTCAGCTCTATGGGGAAATGAAGGAACTGTTTCCGCAGAGTTCAGTGGAATACTTTGTCTCCTATTACGATTATTACCAGCCAGAGGCTTATGTGCCGTCCAGTGATACATTTATTGAAAAAGATGCCTCGGTGAATGAGCATATTGAGCAGATGCGACTATCGGCGACCAAGGCGATTATGGAGAGGGAAGACACCATAATTGTGGCAACTGTGTCCGCCATCTATGGTCTGGGTGATCCAGAATCCTATTTAAGTATGATGTTGCATCTGGTTCGTGGAGACATGATCAATCAGCGCGATATCCTGCGACGGCTGGCAGAAATGCAATACACGCGTAATGATATGGAGCTGAAACGTGGTTGCTACCGGGTACGTGGTGAAGTGCTCGATATACACCCTGCTGATTCCGAGCGAGAGGCTGTGCGGGTAGAAATGTTTGATGATGAAATTGAACAGCTCAGTTATTTCGATCCACTGACGGGTGAAGTGCTACGTAAGGTAGCACGTTTAACTGTCTACCCTAAGACGCATTATGTAACACCACGTCATACCATTGAGAGTGCTATCGACCGTATTAAGGATGAGTTACGGGAGCGCCTGGCGGAATTCAGGGAAAACAATAAGCTGGTGGAAGCTCAGCGTCTGGAGCAGCGCACCCAGTTCGATATTGAAATGATGCGTGAACTGGGCTACTGCAATGGTATTGAAAACTATTCGCGTTACCTGTCGGGACGGGCCCCCGGTGAGCCACCACCGTGTCTATTTGATTATTTGCCTGATAATGCCTTGCTCGTTATCGATGAGAGCCATGTCACTATTCCTCAGATTGGCGGTATGTATAAGGGAGATAGATCACGCAAGGAGAATCTGGTGAATTATGGTTTTCGGCTATTGTCTGCCCTGGATAACCGCCCCTTGCGGTTTGAAGAGTTTGAGAAAATACGACCACAGACTATATTTGTGTCGGCAACACCGGGTAGCTATGAGCAGGAACATGCTCAGCAGGTTGCAGAGCAGGTGGTCAGGCCGACAGGCCTGATTGATCCAGAGGTGGAGGTAAGGCCAGTCGCAACCCAGGTGGATGATGTACTCTCTGAAATCAACAAGCGTGCGGCCATCAATGAGCGTGTCCTGATTACCACCTTGACCAAGCGTATGTCAGAAGATCTAACTGATTACCTTACTGAGCATGGTGTCCGTGTGCGTTATTTACATTCTGATATCGATACAGTGGAGCGTATGGAGATTCTCCGTGACCTGCGATTGGGTGAGTTTGATGTGTTGGTGGGTATCAATTTACTTAGAGAAGGGCTGGATATGCCAGAGGTGTCACTGGTGGCGATCCTGGACGCGGATAAGGAAGGCTTCCTGAGGTCGGATCGTTCCTTGATTCAGACTATCGGTCGAGCAGCGCGTAATCTAAATGGTAAAGCCATTCTTTATGCCGATAAAATCACCGGCTCCATGCGGCGCGCACTGGATGAAACTGAACGTAGACGTCATAAACAGGTGGCTTATAACAAGCAGCATGGCATCACGCCGCGAGGTATTCAAAAGGCGATCACCGATGTGATGGAGGCGGGCTATGAACAGCGTTATCAGCAGAAATTTATGAAAGTGGCCGAGGGACGCAGTGAATACGCACATATGTCTGCCGCTCAGGCCAGCCATGAAATTGATGTGCTGGAAAAACAGATGTACAGCCATGCCCAGAATCTGGAGTTTGAAGAGGCAGCGGCTATTCGTGATAAAATTGATGATTTACGAAAACTAGCCCTCGGAGCTGGAGTTTGATGTTTTCGGTACAAATGGTTCGGTTTATACAGATATTGATTATGCTTATGTGCGACTAAAAAATATCTATAAAATCAATGGGATAGAGTGATTGATTTCAATCTGGAATATAATATAAGTGACTGATTTTATAGATAATTAATATTTCTGTGATGTGGTTCACAAAACTTGACTTCTATCGTGGTATGGTTAAACCATAAAGTCATATTTGTGAGCAAAATAACATAAATAAGTTTGCTCGCGAATGTGGTATCAAAATGACCCCGCACAGTCTCATGACGACAACAATGATCGTTAGGTGGTGAGATGTTAAATACAATTAATCATTAAGTTGTTCATGGATAGTAGAAAATGAAGGAAATAATGAGATGAATAATAATAATACAAACAAAGTGAGAACCATTCTTCTGAGCTTCATGATCATGATGTTACAGGGTTGTGGTGCGGGTGATACCAGTATGGATGCAGGCAGAGGCGGTGGTGCCGGTATGCTTACGCTAAGTATCACTGATGCGGCTGTAGATGATGCCACCGAAGTCTGGGTGACCTTTACCGGTATTTCCATTCAACCCGCCGATGGTGAAACTATCGTTGTACCACCTGATCAGGCAGAAACCCGAACCATCAATTTATTAAGTTTACAGGGCACTCGTAGTGAGACATTGCTGGATGATGTTGTACTCCCGGCGGGACAGTACGACTGGATTCGGTTACACGTCGACTCGGCTTCAATTACGTTCACTGATGGCTCTGTTCATGAGTTAATTATTCCCAGTGGTAGTGAATCGGGCTTGAAAATTAATACAGCCTTTTCTGTCGATTCGCACCAGGATGCGCGTAAAACAATTGATTTTGATTTACGTAAATCTGTTGTCGAGTCTGGTAACAGTGGCAAATATGAATTACGGCCGACATTGCGCTTGATTGATGATGATTTATCCGGGGTCATTTCTGGCTCGATTGAACAGACCTGGTTGACCTTGCCTGCATGTTCGGATAACGATCCTGATACCTACAATGCGGTTTATGTGTTTGCTGGTTTCAATATTGATGTGGATGGTTTGGATATGGATTCAGCGCTGTATGTTACCTCGGCAAATGTAATTTTTAATCCGGATAGTGGAAATTATGAATATGAAGTCGGATTTGTTGAGGCAGGGAATTACACGGTTGCTTTAACCTGTCAGACAGATTTCGATCGTGCTGGTGTAAATGATAATCTTGTTTATGTCGTATCAGAAGAAGTTACAGTCACAAGCAGTAATGAAGATGACGATGATGATGACGATGAAGGCACAGACATTATTCGTTAATTCTTTTTATTTTTACTAGCTATCTATTCCTGTAACAGGCTATTTTCTGCATGTTGATCCAGCCAACTGGAAAGTTGTTGTATATCTATCGGTTTACTGAAGTAATAGCCCTGAGCCTGGTCGCAGCCAATCTGGGCTAACAAATCGAGCACTTCTTTGCTTTCAACTCCTTCTGCAACAACGGTAATACCCAGGTCGTGTGCCATGGTGATGGTGGCATTTACTATTGGGAAGTTATTTGAGTTTTCGGTCAGGTAGGTGATAAATGATTTATCAATCTTAAGTTCTGTAATGGGGAATTTTTGTAAATAGGCTAAAGATGAATAACCTGTGCCGAAGTCATCAATCGCGATCTGTATACCAGAATCATTGAACTCGTTAAGAACCGAGGCTGACCGTGCCGGGTTTTTCATAATGGCGTTTTCTGTGACCTCTACATAGAGTTTATCGGCAGGAAAACCGCTCTTCTCAATGATTTCATTAATGGCAGACAATAATTTTGAATCGATCAAATCAACCGGTGAAATATTAATCGAGAGATGAAAGTCATGATGTTTTTTGATGATGGGTACCAATTGTATCAGGT
The DNA here is from genome assembly GCA_041572275.1 of Gammaproteobacteria bacterium. Lineage (GTDB taxonomy): Bacteria > Pseudomonadota > Gammaproteobacteria > SZUA-229 > SZUA-229 > JBFFSQ01. The sequence goes on along the minus strand of JBFFSQ010000002.1, from coordinate 42,242 downwards.
AATGGCCAATCACCCAACGGGTCAGTTCTCCAATCACGTTCTCGCGTTCAGCCAGGGGAATAAATTTATCGGGCAGTATCATGCCTAGTTGGGGGTGTTGCCAGCGGAGTAATAATTCGCAACCACACGCATGACCTGTTTTCAGATCGATTTTTGGTTGAAAGAGACCTTCGAAATAGCCCAGGCTAATATTACTTTTCAGGTCGTTAGCCATCATTAGCTTTTCGATATTATCGCTGTCCATATCATTGTGATAAGAGGCAACATGCAGGTTGTTGTGCTTGGCGTTGTACATGGCAACATCTGCACGTTGCATCAGGATTTCAGAATTGTCCCCATCATCCGGAAATATGGAAATACCAACACTGGCACTGATTTTTAGCGCATGCCCTTTAATATCCATAATAGGCTCAATTAAACGAATAATTTTATTGGCAATGGTTTCGGCTAATATCTGACCAACGCCGTTTAGTATAATACAAAATTCATCACCACCAATTCGGGCCAGCGTATCCGAATCACGCATACCTGACTGCATACGTCCCGCTGTTATTTTCAGGACATCGTCACCAATACCATGGCCTAGCGTGTCATTGATTTCCTTAAAACGGTTTAAATCTAATAATAAAACTGCGAATGAACGATTTTCACGTGAGGCCAGGGCAATGGCCATCTCCAAATGATCTGTGTAAAGATAGCGATTGGGCAGACCAGTGAGATCGTCATGGGTTGCTTTATCGTGCATACGTTCAGCGAGTGAGACTAAAGCATTGCGCATGGTTTCCAGGTCATTAGCCAGAAATTGAATATCACTGATCTTGGATGCAAGTTGTAGTGGAATATCAGTGTCTCCTCCAGCGATTTCTTTCGATCTGTTTTGTAGAATGCGCAGTGGTTTGTGGATGTAATGTGTAATCGCTGACATCAACAGGATAACGGCTGCAAAATAAGTGATTAGAATGTAGATGGTTGTTTGTTTTAAGGAAAGATATTCTTCGGTGACTGCGGATTCGTCAAAACCTACGCGCAGGCGGCCGGGGTTGCCGCTGGTGTCAGTAAAGTGCAAGGGTATGGCTAAATAATAAATGTCATCACCATGCTGATTGACCATCTGGTCTTCAGTAAAGCTCTCAGGAGTTATTGACATGCTATCAGAGGGCGAAATTATATTGCCATCTGATGTAATAACATCGATATATAGAATTTTCCCGCCCAGTACTGCAGAGTTGAGTACATCAACTATACCTTCATAGTCCTGTTGTTGATGATTAGTGGTAAGTACATCACCAAGTAGACCTGTAACTTCCCGAATATGACTAATGAACTGTTCATCGGTATTGTGTTTATAGGTGTTTAAAATGGTCTGGTATAGTAGTGGGGTGAGGACAAGATGAGAAATGATGACACCGGCAATAACATAGCCGGTGAGGCTGAATAGTATCCTTTTATTCCATCGTTTTACCATAGTCGTTGAATCACTTTTATTCCATTGGTTTCCCCAGCTGTTTTTTCAGACAGGAAACTAATATCGTTCGGGTTGTTTTTTAGATGCGTGACTAATTCTTTTATACTGTTCACTTCTGTGATTTGAGTGGTTCCACGTCTGAATACCCGTTTAATCATTTTACGTTTATAGCTGTCTTCTGTCATGTGCATGATGTTCTTTAGAAAATCCTCATATATTTCCTTATTTGACAGATTAAGAACAGGATTAACACTGGTTTTGATTTTTATCGGATTTAAACCTAAATAGATACGCCGGATATCGGTCATATTCAGGTTGCTCAGGTTCGAATTATTCGAGCAGACTAGCACTACATTATTGTCAGAGGCCAATGCCGTGTTTACTATGAGCAAACATAGTAAACAGAAGAACAGTGTGGATATAAAATAGCCTCTGCTTGTGAAGGTGATACGAAGGCTGTTGGCGGAATAAGTGTTCATGCTGGTAATCTCAAAACACTATATCCATGCCAATAGAAATGGCACTTGAGTCACCGAGGATGGGGATGTTGATACCCTTATCTTCGACCTTGTCGTACTGTATCTTCAGAGCAGTATTTTTTTCTATGTCCCAGCGTAGGCCAATGCTGTTAGTGGTGTGGTTTTCATCACCACCGGCTGCATTGACTGATTGTTTGAAAGTTGAGCGGGTGATATGAGGTGTAAAATCATTAATGTGATAACCGGCAGATAACATGCTGGTGCGTACCGATATCTCATCAGCACTACGTTTATAGCGATTGAACTCTGAGAGGATAACCAGCTGTTCACCATAAAAATTTAATGACAGTCCAGCAAATTGCTGTCTGGTTTCGTTTGCCACTTGAATGTCATTAATATTGCGGTCGAGCTGTGCGACAAGGTAAGTCATGCGTAGCTCATATTGATGTTTACTGAATTCGCCGACAAATCCCAGCATGTTTTTCCAGGTTTCATCAGTAGGTGCGGCGAACAGTAGACTGAGAAGTTCATTATTCTCTGAGTCTTCACGGCCAACATAAATATTAAAGCTACTATCCCATTCGGCTAGCTGTGTTTCGTAGAGTAGACTGACGCCGTTGTAGTTTGAAATTTGCCAGGTGTAGTTATCGGACGGTGGTCGGATCCAGTAATAGGCATAGCCGAGATCAAAAAAATCAGAATAGTAATACAGAGGTAGACGTTTACGACCGAATTGAACAGAATATTCAGCAGAAATCTGGTAGTTCAGGTAAGCCCAGTCAGCTTCGGCCTCAAAATCAGTCGCGCCATTACTGGTGAGTTGTGTAATGAATGATATCTGTTGATTAACGTCAGCTGATAACTGGATGCCAACGGAGGTATCGGGTGAAAATGACCAGTCGGTATCATAGACCCCGGCTTTCGGGTAGTCAGCAAGGAATTGATTACCGGTTAATACTTTACCTGCAACAACAGATGCATAACCGCTGATGTTAATTTCAGCACTAACAGTTTGACTGTGTAGCAACATCAATGTTGCGATTATTATTGCATTAATATTATGAGCTAATCTATCGTCCATATACTTTCTCTACAGCACTTAATGAGTATAGTATAAATTTACTGATTATCTACATTTAACTACTTTTCAATTATAAATATAAAGGTTTAAGGTGTTGTTTAGAAAAGTTTTTTTAGCGAGTAGAATAGATAGTGTTGCTTGAATGCTTAGAGAGCTGTTTTATACGAGGCGACATCACCTGAACGGGTGATGTAAGATCATGTGGTCTCCCCTAAAAAGGTGAGGCTGTAGCAAGTAAGAGAGGATTTGATAGAGTATTCTTATTTAATACAGTTGTTGATCCAGAGTCTTTCTTAGCATCTGAGCCAGGCTAGATCTGTTGTAAGGCTTGTTTAACATGTTGGTAAAGAAGTTTTTGGTTTTAAATTTCGATGCCACTTTACCTGTAAAGCCTGAGGTTAATAGTATTTTAATATTGGGATAGAGTGTACTGGCTTTCTCAGCCAGTTCGTAGCCATTGATGTTGCCGGGCATAATAATGTCTGTGAACAGAAGGTCTATATCGTTGTTTTCATCCAGAATTTTTAGTGCTTCAGGTCCATTGGATGCGGTTAAAACGCTATAGCCAAGATCAGTCAGATTTTCTTTGGCTAATTCAAGCAAACTGGTCTCGTCTTCGACGATCAGTACTTTTTCGTTACCACCTGGAATTTGTGTATAGGTGGGGGTCAGTTGTTCTGCAGTGTGCCTCACCATTGTTTTGCGAGGTAAATAAAGTTCAAAGCAGCTGCCGGATCCGATTTGGGAATGAGCATTGATGTAGCCATGGGAGCGCTTAATAAATCCGAAGACCATGCTTAGGCCCAGCCCGGTGCCTTTATCAATAGGTTTAGTAGTGAAAAAAGGTTCAAAAATTTTATCCAGATGCTCATCAGAAATACCGGTGCCGGTGTCACAGACACTAATGTGCACGTAATCACCTGAGGCTAATAATTGTTTTTTGTTAGCCGTAATCTCGTCAACAAACTGATTGGAGGTTTCTATCCGTAGTTTGCCTCCATCTGGCATGGCATCGCGTGCATTGATGACCAGATTCAACAAGCTGTCTTCAAAATCACCCTTGTTGATTTCTGTGGGCCAGATATTGCTGGCAAGTTTAAGTTTAACTTCTACTTCAGGTGTAACTGAACGCGCGATCAAACTGTCCATCGCCTGGATGATATTGTTAACATTGGTGACTTCAATGTTTTGAGCCTGGCTGCGTGAGAAGCCAAGTAATTGACGTGTTAAGTCAGTTGCACGTTTAGTGGCTTTGTTGATTGTTTTTAAACGTTTGCTGGAAGCGGCATTGCTCTTTAGTTCTTCTTCGAGGAGCCCCAGATGACCGATGATAATGCTTAAAAGATTGTTGAAGTCATGAGCAATGCCACCAGTGATCTGACCAATGGCATCCATTTTCTGGCTGCGCCTTAACGCCTGTTCAGTCTGTTTTTGTGTGCTCAGGTCAGTGACAAAGGCAATGGCTGCCATGACTGATTTGTCAGGATTGAACAGAGAGACTGCACTAAAGTGGGTAGGGATGTTGTGTCCATCTTTATGGCGTAGCTCGATTTCATAATTCCTTGTTGTCGTGGCTGGTATCTTGGACATTTGTTGCAGGAAAATCTGCTTGTTTTCATCATCTACATAATCAATTGGACGAGTCCCGATCATTTCTTTCTCGCTGTAACCCAGCATATCCGTTAAATGGCTATTGATTTCGAGAGTTTTTCGGTCCGGATCAATCATCCAGATACCTTCAGGGGCGCCTTCAAAAATAGTTCGGTATCTAAGCTCATTCTGCATAATGGATTTTTCTATGGCACGGGTACGGCTAAGATCGTGGATGCCCATAAGCACGCTGAGTGGGTCACCCGCTTCATTACGAATAATACGTACCATGATTTCAATGGGATTATTGGTTGGATTGTCGGGGTGGTCCGCCTCCATGGTTATAAACTCATCACGACGTTCCAGTCGAGCCAGGCAGACCGGACATGGTATTTTCTCGCCATGGGGGTGAATAATCGAAGTGATATCCTGGCCTATTACCTGATCAGGTGATAGGCCAGTCATGTTATAGAAAGCTTGATTAACTCGTTTGACTTTATCATCCAGGCCAATGATATAAATTGCATCTTCAAAAAAATCCAGGGCATGTGTCCATTCGAGAGCAGACTTGGTTATTGCATCTTCATTGTTTTTAGCTTCGGTGATGTCCTGAATAGTCCCACGTAGCCAGACGATTTCACCATCTACAATTTCAGGGTCGCAAATGCCTCTAATCCATCGTATGTTGCCTTTTGCTGTGATCAAACGATACTGAAGATCATAAGCCTGGCCTGATTCCAGTGCCTTATTCATGGCATTTTTTACAATGCTCTGGTCATCTGGGTGTACAAGTTGAAGCGCATCCTCTAGCGTTGGTGAGTAATCTGTATCCATTTCGCATATATGGAAAGTTTCATCTGTCCAGTGGAATTCAAGCGTGGATGCTTTTAACTCCCAACCACCGACATGTGCTATGCGCCCCGTAAGACGGAGTAATTCACTGTAATTATTCAGAGACTCGGTTGCTTGCGTTCGGGCGGTGATGTCTCGAACGCTGGCAATGATAATACCGTCAGTGTTATAGGTTGTGTCAGCATGAAATACGGCGCTAATCTCTACTGGAAAACTCGTTTGATCTTTTTTTCTGTGGCGAGACTCAAAGGTGAGTCCATTAACTGAGGCTTTAATGTGGTCTGAGCGTCTTAGCCAGTCATCATGTGAAATCAGACTTACGGATATGTCGGTTACGGATAGTACTAGCATTTCTTCATGGCTATAGCCAAGAGACTGACAGGCACGGGTATTGGCATCCAGAATCACAGAACTGTCTGGGTCAATAACAAATGTTGGGTCACGGTTCAGATCAATAAGCTGGCGAATATGTTGTGACTGTATTTGAGATTGCTTGAGGCCGTTAACGGACATGTTTAGGGTGATCCTTGAGGTACAAATATTAAGTCACTTCCTGGGGTTTTTATCTACTTTATGCCCCTCACAGTTGCTAAATAGTAAGCATTTAGTCTGATAGTGCTGGAATTATTGCTGACATAATTAATGTTGATAAAAATATTAGAAAATAGTGTTTTGTTAATATGGTAGAGATTTTTTACTAAATAGATAATGTAAAAGCAATATTTTCAGTATTTATATGATATTTCATTGATCGGTATAAGATAAAGCACTTTTCCGTATTAATGGGGAGGTAAATCCTTGTTTAGTAAATTATTAAATAATTAAAGGTCGGTATTTAATGAAATAACTATTGGTGGTGGTGCTATTTTTACTATTTATAATAGCTAAAATAACATTGCCATAAGATTTTTTGATGTATCTATATATGTTATGTATCGGATATGCGCCAATACTAGATATATGGATGAATCAGTTATGAAGTAAATGCGCTTTCTAAAGACAACGAAATGAACAGTTGTCAACCCATTATGACTGCTATCTGTGGTCATGGGGAAGTTTCTCATTATGCTAATACGGGAAATTTTCCCATATAGGTATTCAGCATTAGCAGCTATTGTCCTTGTTAGATTTTTAGCGATTAGTTAAGAGTCGGCAATTGAGCGCCCTTACCTAGTCATGAGGGTTGCTGAGCATGTAGTGTGGAAGGTGATGTAATGAGCCAGACTCAAGAATTTAAAGTTTATCCGATTGGTCTTGTCAAACAAGATAAATTACTTCTGGAGCGTGTACTGAGAGTATCGACCGGTTCGATTCGACAATATGTGTTTTCTGAAAGCTCTGAACCTGAGAAGAATAAACTCTATATCGTAAATTCTGACAATGATGATGCTATTGCTCATTGGTGCAGAAATTTTATGAATGCAGATAAAACACCAAAAGTACCAACAGTTTTTGCAGGTCATAGAAAAGTTAAGGGAGACAAAATATATAACCTGGCCCTGCCATTTAGAGCAACACAAGTTCTCAGTGTTTTCGATGAAATAACGGTCAAGGAAATGGATTTTATTCCGGAGTTAACTATCGGTGCTGATAGGAATGATATAGACAGCGATGTGTCTCAGGAAATCCTGGAAGAGCTAGCCAATAGAAAAAGTAATGGCAATTATAGTTTTAAAGCTATGGTCGTCGATGATAGCCCGCCGGTACGAAAACAGCTTGAAATTCAATTGAAGATGCTAGGTGCGCAAGTAGAACTTGCTGAGAATGGTGAAAGAGCAATCGAATTATCAAGAAATGATGATTATGACATCATTTTTCTTGATGTGGTGATGCCTGGGATTGATGGCTATAAAGTATGTAAGTTTTTGAAAAAGGATATCAGATCTAAGAATACGCCGGTCGTAATGTTGACAGGTAAGTCGTCTCCATTTGACAAAGTTAAAGGCTCGTTATCAGGTTGCGATACCTATCTTACAAAACCTTTACAAACTGAAGAGTTCAAAAATATCACACGTAAATATGTCCCACGAGTGAATATATAATAATAAAAATGACCATTAATTGCTTTTCTAGTAAGGAAAATAATTAATGGTTTAAAACAGAGTTTTTATAGGATGTTTATTTTTAATTCAGTCAAGATACATTATGAGGAAAAATGTAATGGCGATTAATAAAGTATTATTAGTTGATGATTCACCAACAGATCTTGCCAATATTCGAAGTATTGTCACAGATGCTGGGTATTCTGTTGTAACGGCTACGACAGGCAATGAAGCGGTTGAGATGGCTAAAAAAGAAATGCCAGATCTTATTTTTATGGATATTGTCATGGAAGGTGCAGATGGTTATGACGCCTGTCGTGAAATTACCCAAAACGGTAATACTCGTGATATCCCCGTTGTTTTTGTAACCAGCAAGAATCAGAAAGCTGACAGGGTCTGGGCAGAGTTGCAAGGTGGTAAGGCATTTATTACAAAACCTTACACACCAGAGCAGATTCTTGATCAGATAACTGAATTAAACTGAAGAATTAAACATTTATCAATTCATGAAGGCGCCCTGAATGAAAATAGATAATGACTTGATGCTGCCTGAAGATGCATTGACCCGTTTTCAAGGTGCTGATGTTACGTACTTGAATCTGGATGTTGCATCCAGGGTTAAGAAACGAATGCGTCGCTATGGGTTTATTATCGAGGATGTTGGTTTTCTTATTCAGGAAAATATTGTGTGTGAGGTTGTGGTTGACTTTAAGTTGTTTGCAATTCCAAACACATCAACATGGATGAGAGGGTGGGTAAATGTACGCGGTAATCTTGTGCCTGTATATGATATGTCAGGGCTGCTTGGTTTTGACAGTGACATCAGGCGCTATAACAAATTACTGATCATAGATAAGGGTGTGGATGCAATTGGCGTACTGGTCAGCAAATTGCCGCAGTCCTTTAATGTAAGTGAGTGGGAAAAAAGTTCAGATCTAAATGATTTGCCAGGTACATTAAGTGGCTTTGTTAGTCAGTCGTACTTTTCAAATGAAATTATCTGGCTCGATTTTAATTATAAAGATTATTTCTTATCTATAAAAAAAGATATTGCCTTATAAATACTGATCACGAATTTATTGTTTGATCTGAGCTGTTTTCGGAGGATAGACATGATGAAATTGGGCCGCAAAAAAAGTGCTAAACGAGCAGGTTTAGGGCTCAGTAATATTAAGATAACCTATAAATTAACGGGCCTTTTGATTGCTTTGTTAGTTGGTTTTGGTGTTATTGGTCTGGCATATACTGAAGTACTTAAAGTTGAATCTGAATCATTAGCGCTGAATGATAAAATGTCTGCTTTCGAGGCTGGTATTCATGAGGTGCAGGTCGATCTTCTGAATGCAAGATATAGTGAGAGTGAGTTTTATCTAAAGAAATATCCAATATTATTAGGTAAGTTTGATACTCGAATTATTGTGGCTAGTCAGAATTTGAATGGACTGACAAGTCTTGTTAAAGGTGAAGAAAAACTGTCGATTGTTACTGATCTCGGTGAGGCATTTGAGAATTACCGTGAAAAATTCATCAAGGCGGCTGAAACCCAGATTGATATTGGTCTAGATGAAAATACAGGTCTTATTTCTGATTTGATTAGGTTTTCGGGGTCTCTGGATGAATCTATCAAAAACATTAAGAATACGTCATTTAGTCTTTCTTTTCTTGAGCTAAAGTCTTTGGAAAATGAATTATTACAACAGGAAAACACAAGACTTAAGAAGGTGTTTTCAAGTTATGTCGAAGATCTTAAGGATAGTATTAAACGGTCAAAAGTAGCGGCTAACATTAAAAATAACACCTTGAGTTTGCTTGATTCATACAATGGTGTTTTCAGTGATATATCAGATAAAACAGTTTTACTTAAAAGTCTTAAAAAAGATGTAAAAACCGCGGCAAAACAAATTGAGCCTCTGTTCGAAAAGCTGCTTGAAATTAGTCAAACGATTATCGCAAACTCCAAACAGCGATCAGCAGATAAACGTCAGCAGATTACTACCTTCTTCATAGGCATACTGGTTGTTACATCACTGTTGGTTACTGTTGCCCTGTTTATGTTGGCCAGAAGTATAATTTCACCAATTCGTAAATTGCAGGATACGGTTTTAAAAGTAAACCAGGGTGATATGACAGCACGAACACATATGCATCAGCGCGATGAACTAGGTACTCTTGCCCATGCTTTCGATACCCTGCTTGATGAACGTGTAGCCAATCTGGCTGAAGCTGAAAAACAAAGTGAAGTTCTCAATGAATCTGTTATCGAATTGATTAAGGCAGTAAGTAAATTGGCTCAGGATAAGGATCTAGGTACTAAGATTCCTGTTTCTGAAGATATTACCGGTGCTATTAGTGACTCGCTCAACTTACTGGCTAAAGAAACAGCCAAGATAATGAGGGATGTTAAATCAACATCTAATCAGGTCGCAGAAGTATCCTCAACTGTTAAAAAACAGGCTGACCATGTTATCTCTGTAGCTAATAAGGAGCGTAAAGAAGTTGAGGCCACGGCTGAGTTGTTGAAGAAATCATATGACACGATGACTGTTATTGCGAATGACTCCCAGGATGCAAATGAACAGGCGACAAGAACAATTGAAAATACACAGCGAGCTGTGGAGAGCGTTTTATCTTCTGTAGAAGGTATTAATACAATTCGAAATACCATAAGTGAAACTGAGAAACGAATTAAGCGATTAGGTGAACGTTCTCAGGAAATTTCGGGTATTGTTAGTTTGATCAATAGTATTTCTGAACGTACACATATTCTTGCGCTTAATGCAAGTATGCATGCGGCCTCAGCTGGTGAAGCAGGTCGAGGATTTGCAGTTGTTGCCGAGGAGGTACAGCGACTGGCTGAGAATGCGCGTGACGCGACGCTCGAGATCTCAACAGTGGTTAATAATATTAGGGTCGAAACTGCTGATACAGTAACCACTATGAATGCTGCGATTAGTCAGGTGGCTGAAGGTACACGACTTGCAGAACAGGCAAGTAATAGTATGAAAGAAACACAGCAGGCTACTTCAGAGCTTGTACGTTCAGTAAAACATATTGCAAACAGCTCTGTGTCGCAGGCAGAAATTACAAAACAATTGCTTGAACGTGCAAAAGTCATTCAGCAGACGACCGCTCAAACCAGTCGTGAACTACTCGAACAGACAAAGAGTACTGATGTTCTTGTGCGCTATTCAGCTGAACTGGTGACATCGGTTGGTGTATTCAAGTTACCTGGAGAGGAGGTTCAGGTTGTCGAAACAGCTGCAATTGGCGAAATGGATACTATTCGAGAAGCGGGTTAGTTCTGGAAGTATTGGATAGGATACGATTCGTATGACAGCTTCTCACCTAGAAAACATCGATTCAGGTACTGACGAAGTAACTGAGATTACAGATGGCCTGGGTCATCTGGCTGCAGCTATTCCGACTGATACTTCATCAATTGCAGGTCCACTTGAAAATTATCGAAGCAAACTACAACAGTTTGCAAGTCTAGGGCTAAAAACCGGGTCAAGTGGGCTTTGGGATTTGTCTAATATTTTAATTGATGGACTTGATGAGCTGATTGTTGAATCACGTAAGCTGACAACGGCAGAATTCCAGTTTCTTAACAAACTGCCACAGTTGCTCGCCGATCTTGTCTTGTTTCCTGAAAGCAGGATAGCTGGCCGCGTCTTGCTTAATTATTTAAAACGCCCTGAATGGGTTAAACCACTCAGTGATGCAGATGAGAAGTTACTGACAGGTGTTATTTTTCCTGATGTTGTGACTAAAAAAGTTGTAGATAATAATATTCCAGAAGTCACAGAAGCAATTTCACTTGATGATATTGATATGTCTCCACTATCGGAGATGGCTGCTGGTGAGATGAATGATGATGCAGATCTCACTGCAGCAATTTCACTTGATGATATTGATATGTCTCCACCGTCGGAGATGGCTGCTGGTGAGATGAATGATGATGCAGATCTCACGACAGCAATTTCACTTGATGACATCGATATGTCTCCACCGTCGGAGGTGGCTGCTGGTGAGGTAAATGATGATGTAGATCTCACGACAGCAATTTCACTTGATGATATTGATATGTCTCCACCGTCGGAGGTGGCTGCTGGTGAGATGAATGATGATGTAGATCTCACGGCAGTAATTTCACTTGATGATATTGATATGTCTCCACCGTTGGATATGGCTGCTGGTGAGATAAATGATGATGTAGATCTCACGACAGCAATTTCACTTGATGACATCGATATGTCTCCATCGTTGGATATGGCTGATGGTGAGATAAATGATGATGTAGATCTCACGACATCAACTTCACTTGATGACATCGATATGCCCCAACCGTTGGAGATAGCTGATAATCAGATAAGTCATAATATCGAGTCAGAAGTCACAGGTGATGTTGATAATTCTTTGGTGGCCGAAACCAGTATTACTGACATTGATGAAAGTGAAATCTCATTAAGTGAATTAAGTGATTCTGAGTCACAGCCTGTTGCCGAATCAAATGAAGCTTCAGAAGCAATTAGTCAGGCTCATCTTGAACTACTAGATCTTGTATGCCTCGAGCTGGACGAGATTATTGCAGAAAAAGGCGACTATTTTAAATTACAGTCAGCTAATACTGATGTCGAGCTCTATCAGCATCAACTTAAAAATAACTCAGAACAAGCTGAAAATATATCTAATGCTGTTGATCTTATCGGGCTTGAAGGCTTAGCTCATGTATGTCGCTTAATTTCAAATCATATCAGTACCCTTAGTGATAATGGTAAATACTTGGACGATAAACAGTTCAAGCTTGTTACTGATTGGCCTGTTTTGATTCAGGGTTATATCAAAAACATTTTTGTTCAGTCATTTACTGATAGTTTGATTGAGTTTTTAAAGTTGGATGGTTGGTTCGGATCACTTGAGGATGATGAGTGGGTAGACCTTGAACGTAAATTACGTAATCCCTCTTTTATCGAGGAAGAAAAAGAGCAACGCCAGCAATTAGCTACTGCAGACGATGTTTCTATTGAGTTGCCCGAAGATGTTAATCATGAGTTGTTAGAGGGACTGCTCCAAGATCTGCCTGGTCAAACAGAAGAGTTCTCACATGCGCTACAGAATATGGCCGAAGGTCAGCTCGAAGCGCTTGATTCAGCTCAGCGAATCGCACATACACTCAAGGGAGCAGCTAATGTTGTCGGCATTTCCGGAATTGCTAATTTAACTCATCACCTTGAAGATATATTAGAAGCTCTGTCAAAAGCTGAAAAGCTGCCAACTGCTCAATTACATGACGATCTGGTTGAGGCTGCAGATTGTTTAGAAGCTATGTCAGAAGCATTACTGGGTATTGATCAAGCACCCGATAACGCTGTAGAAGTACTCCAAGCTATACTCGACTGGGCTAATCGGCTGGATAACGATGGCTTTTTAGATTCTTATGCTGTGTCATTGGAAAACTTTGAAGCACTCACGACTTTATCAGCTAAATCGGTAACTAGTACGACTTCGAATAATGAATCTACTTTAAATGAATCGGTTGCGGCAGAAAGCATGTTACGTATTCCTTCGTCGCTTGCTGATGAACTGCTTAGACTAGCTGGCGAGAGCATGATTTCAACAGTGCAGGTTCAAGAGCATATTAAAAACTCAATGGCTCGTCAGGAGGCTTTGCATCAACATAATCTCGCGTTGGAAGAATTATCGGCGGATTTGGAGCATCTAATCGATGTGCAGGGGATAACATCGAATATTAACCAGGAAATGAATGAAGAATTTGATCCCCTTGAAATGGATCAATATCATGAACTGCATTCAGTGAGTCGCCGTTTGATTGAAATTGCGGCTGACTCTACCCAGCATAGTAACGTGATCGAAATGGAGCTGAATGAATTACGCAACCTGGTTATTGCTCATGATCAGTTGCAGAAGGAAAATCAGGAGCTGGTTCTACGTACTAGGATGGTTCTGGTTAGTACCATAATTCCCCGCCTCAAGCGTGGTGTTAGACAAGCATGTAGAGTGACAGGAAAAAAAGTTGATCTTTTTGTTGAAGATAATGATACCAGAATGGATAGTGAGGTCCTTAATGGCCTGATTGAACCATTAATGCATATTCTACGTAATGCAGTTGACCATGGTATCGAAACAACTGACGAACGCTTATCTTCTGGTAAACCATCGACAGGTGTTATCAGGCTGAGCTTTTCACGCAAGGGAGATCATATACAAATTTCCATTAAGGATGATGGACGTGGTCTCGATAATAATAAAATATATAAAAAGGCACTACAGTCTCAGCTCATATCAGATGATCATTCCGTCAGTGATGACGAAGTTAAGCGATTAATTTTAGAGCCTGGTTTTTCCACACGTGAAGGTGTTACTCAAGTATCTGGACGAGGTATTGGACTGGATGTTGTTAATGTTAAGATAAGGGAGCTTAAAGGCTCAATTTTAATTGAATCACAGCCTGGGCAGGGTTGCGTGTTTGATTTGACTTTACCGGTTTCTTCATTTTCAACACATTCACTAATGGTCAGAGCACAGCAGCATATTTATGCGGTTTCAAGCCGTGGTATTGACGAAATATTATATCCAGGTGCAGGTGATTTCTTTGAGCATGATGGAGTTACCTATTTCAAGATTGGGGCACAGTCATATAAAACAGTCATACTTGATGAATTGCTGAATCTTAACGAGGACAGACGTACTATTGATAGAGAGAATCGACCTATTTTATTGGTGCGGGATGAGTCAGGCAATAAAGTTGCTGTCCTGGTTCAGGATGTAATGGACAGTTATAACGTTGTTGTTAAACCGATGGGTAAATATTTACCACAAGTCAGTGGTATTGTAGGTGCTACAATTCTGGGTGATGGTAGTGTTGCTTCTGTGGTTGATTTACCTGAACTACTACATACCGCGTCTCGCTATAAACATTCCAGATCAACCAGACAGGAAATACCTGTAATTCATGAGGTAGCACAAAAATTACCCCATATTCTCGTAGTTGATGATTCTCTTAGTGCTAGACGTTCACTTGCTCAATTTGTCGAGGACATGGGTTTTGAAGTGCGTACAGCTAGAGATGGCATGGAAGCAACTTCATTGATAGATGTTTATAAGCCTGATCTCATGCTCGTGGATATGGAAATGCCAAAAATGAATGGGCTTGAGTTAACTAGTCATATCAGGGCTTCATCAGAACTCAAAGATATTCCTGTGATAATGATAACGTCAAGATCTACAGATAAGCATAGAAATGCAGCGTATGATAAGGGTGTCAATCATTTTATGGTTAAACCATTTGCTGAGGAAGAACTGGCTGATCTCATTAATACTGAGTTAGGGGCTGTTGCTATATGAATAAGGCTGTTGCCAATGAGCAAGTTAACCAGTTAATGGTTCTTAAGCTGAATGGAATAGATCTTTTTGTTTCACAAGATGAAGTTGTCGCACATAATGATAAACAACCATTAGGCTATTTGGAAAATCGACAGGATGCAGTTGGTGTGATTAATTATAATAATCATGATGTCATGTGTTTTTACCTGAATGGTGAATTTGAAATTCAGAATCGTGTGCCTGCTGATTTTGTAACCAGTGTAATACTCGAAAAAAATAATTATCGAATTGCATTGATGTGTAAAGAGGTTGTTCAATTAGAATATACGGGACTTACCTTGCAGGATATACCTGATTGCATGTCTGTTAAGAGATCGCCTTTAACCGGATTTTGTGTTTACCGGAAAGAAAATGATGACCTGCATCTTGGCATGATGACGGATACAACAAGTTTAGTTAATTACGTAGGAATTTAGTGCTTGCAGTGCTATTACTGTGTTATTCAATAAATTGTTGAGTGTGATACTTTCTCGTAAGGAAAAGATCTCTCTACTCAATATTTACGTGATATTGTGCCAGAAAACACAGAATTTCCATTTTCAAAGTGATAAATATAGGTAAACGACGGTTGTTCTTGATAACATATCGTCATAAAAATATATTATAAGTAAGCGGGATTGTTATGAATGGTGTATCAGCGTGGGTAATGCAACTAGATCACGTTCTATCAGCAGCAGTTGGGCAGATGGAGTTAATTCATATTGTCGATAATCCAGAATTAATATATGTACCTAAGGCACCAAGTTACTGTAACCATGTAATACTCTGGAATAGTATGGTAATACCTGTTTTAGATTTGTCGGCCTGGTTAAATGATTCAACTTTAGTTTATCGTAGGAATCTGGTTGCAATTGCAGTATACAAGGATAAAAAAGGTGGACTTAAATATGGTGGTTTGCATCTTGCAGATACACCCGCTTTACAGACTGTAACTAATGATGATGCCTGTAATCTTCCAGTCTCTTCAAGTTTATGGCAGAAGATTTCAATATCATGTTTTTCAAATGACGAACATGCGCCTATACCCATTATCGATATACCTAAAATATTTTCAGATGCTTTGATGTCTATTCGTTAAATGATTAAGAAAAAATAAAGCTATGGGTCAATTAAATGAACATGAAAAAGGAGTTTTGATTTTTGAGATATCAAAAGACATAAATTTTGCAAAAGCTAGTGATAGCTTTCATCGTTTTGTTGAAGTTATAACTAAAACGTTCAACATGCATTATGGGTGTGTTTATGAGTTGGCTACTGCAAAATCATTTTCAGTTAATCTTCTTGCGGAATATTATCAAAATAAAAATGTTATTAGTAGCGCTCCAGTGCTCGAACAGGAAACAATTAAGACGCTTGTAAAAACGTCAAGCTTTGTTGAAAAAAATAATGTTTGTACCATCTTTCCGATGGATGCTTTGCTTACTGCCATAAATGCAGAATCCATGGTCTCGTTTACTGCATATGATTCTCAGGAACGTATTATAGGTCTGGTTTTTTTTGCGGGATCTAATCAGGTTGATACAGAGCTCGCCGTAGAAATTACCAGTCACTTTGTAGAGCAAATAAATTCACAATTACAGTGTCTGCATACGGCACGTCTTCTCGAAGAGAAGGAGATGGATTATCAAAATCTTGTTGAAGCGTCAAAAGATCTAATTTGGGAAATTGATAATCAGGGTTATTTTACCTACGTTAATAAAGCTAGTTATGCTATTTATGGTTATAGACCTGCAGAAATGATTGGTCGCCGTTATAGTGAATTTATGTCAAGTAAGTCAGCTAGTGATTTTATTGATGTATCACTTCAGGTTTTATCTGGTAATAGTGTTTCTGATGTTATTTCAAATCATGTCACAAAATATGGCGACTTAATACAGATGATGTATAGCGCTAAACCAAAATATGATGATACTGGAGATGTTGTTGCAATAACAGGTACCTCGACTGATGTTACAGAGTCAGTCAGGGCGAAAAAAGCGATACAGTACAATGTTGAAGTATTTTCTTCAATTCTTGGTCGTATGCCCGTTATCTTCTTTAGAATCGACAAAAATGGCATACTCGTTGATATTCGAGGTAAAGGCTTGCAACGTATGGGTGTCAAGGATATGGATTGGGTTGGAAAGCCTGGTTATGGTTTATTTGTCGGTATGGATAAGATGATCGATTCGGCACTGTCTGGTGAGACTGTTATATTCGAAAGTAAAGGCCGATTTGAAGGACGGCCGTGGTGGTTTTTGACGTCTATATTTTTCGATAGCTGGACTAATTTTGGTGCTGTAGGGTTTTCTGTTGATATAACTGAGCAAAAACTTGGTGAAGAGCAACTGGTTCATTTGCTAAATGATAATCGTAAATTGGCTCAAAGACTTGTTGAAATACAGGAAGAGGAAAGACGTAATTTAGCACGTGAATTACATGATGAGCTTGGTCAGTCTATTACTGCAGTAAAAAGCCTTGCTACAGCTGTAAAGACACAGGCTGGTGATGCTTATTCTGAAATTAGAAGTCTGGGTAATTCAATTATTGATTTGTCTGGTCGATTATACGATGTTGTAAGTAATATCATGCATCGTCTACGTCCAGATATTATCGACAGTCTTGGTTTTGATGAAGCTATATATAATTGTGTAGAACGCTCACAGTTAGAAACAATGGGAATCAAGTGTGAAGTCAACATAATTGGTGATATTAATAGTCTCGACGAAGTGGTTAAGATATCCGTGTATAGAATAATTCAGGAATGTCTGACAAATATATCTAAATATGCCATGGCGTCAAATGTGAAAGTAGTCATTAAGCGTGAAATTAAAACAGTAGCTGATAGACGGCTTCATAGTATGAATGTGATTAAGGATAATGGCGATTCATTAGTATTTAATCAGGATACATTATTAGTGTCGGTCGAAGATGATGGTGTTGGTATGGATGTTATATCTGCACAAAAGAGTACAAAGAAAAAAAAGAGAATGGGGTTGCAGGGTATAAAAGAACGAGTGACAGCTTTGTCAGGGCACTTGAATATAATCAGTGATAAAGGTCACGGTGTTAAGGTCAGTGCTCTACTGGATCTTAATACAAAAATGACTAAATTGAATAATTTACACATTGTAAAAGGATAGTGGTGGAGATTAATTATGTTAAAACATGATAAACCAAAGTTATTACTTGTTGATGACCATACAATAGTACGGGCCGGTTTCAGATACTTGCTTGAAAGTGATGCAGATTATGAAATTCGTGAAGTCGATACAGCTGAAGAGGCTTGTAGTATATACAATGAATATAAGCCGGATGCCGTTATCATGGATCTTATGATGCCTGGTATGGGTGGACTTGAAGGTGTTAAACATTTGCAAGCCAAAGACAATAATGCAAAAGTTCTAGTTTTAAGTATGCGTGATGATCATGCCTATGTAAGTCGCGTCCAAAAAGCAGGTGCCAAAGGTTATGTTACTAAACGCAGTGCACCTGAAGAACTAACTAAGGCCGTTGATATAATCATCAAAGGTCAGAGTTATCTGAGTGCAGATATTAAAGATATTAGCTCAGATGATACGCATACATCGGATGATGAAAAAGTTAAATGTTTATCAGAGCGTGAGTTTGAAGTCTTTTGCTTGCTGGCTGATGGTCGTACAGTCGTCGAAATATCTGAAGATCTTCACTTGAGTCCTAAAACTGTCAGTAATCATCGTACACATATTATGAATAAGTTACAGGCTAAAAGCATTGTCGACCTGACCCGGTTGGCTATACGAAATGGTCTAATTGAAGCCTAAATACAACAGTTTATTAGTACTTTGATCTAAATTTTAGTGCTTTAAGGTTAGATATTTTTCTTATGCCTCGTTGTATTATGAATTACTACAAATAGAATCGCATGATTTCAGGTTGGTCTATCACGGTTCCTGTGTTACAGCCGATGTTATAGACAACTTAAATTGATTGGCGGTGTCCATTAAGCTTCCATGAAGGCGCAATGACATTGGCCATGCTGGAGCGTTTTAGCAACCGAGCGGGTATCAGAGACATTTCTCCGTAGCGTTCATTTACGTCATCATGTGTGTCATATCCACAAATGCTTCATCGACAGAAAATACTTTCACATCCGG
Source organism: Gammaproteobacteria bacterium (assembly GCA_041572275.1). Taxonomy (GTDB): domain Bacteria; phylum Pseudomonadota; class Gammaproteobacteria; order SZUA-229; family SZUA-229; genus JBFFSQ01. The sequence goes on along the minus strand of JBFFSQ010000002.1, from coordinate 23,214 downwards.
GTAGATGTTGCTCAAGTCCTGCATGATATCGGCTGATACCTGGGCATAAATATTGGGGCGAGAGGGGCGCTGAATTAGATCTGGCGCTACCAGGCGGCCTGATTGAGGCGCATACCAGTTTTAATGCCATGGGCTCGGGCCTCATAGGAACATGTGATGATGCAGGTGCCCTTTATACCATTGGTAACGGCGATGGGGCGACCTCACAGTTCGGTGAAGTCACGCATTTCGACTGAGGCGAAAAAGGCATTCATATCCATAAGGGCAATGGCCCGTTCTCAAAAGGATTGGGCAGGCAATATTAGTATCAATCATGATCGGGTACCTAGTAGCGACGCATGGAACCAATCAGCACACCTTGTATTTGTATGCGCTCAGCATCGTAAATCATTGGCTGCATGTGCTGATTAGCTGGGATTAACTTGATCTGGCCGCTGGGAGCGGCGTGGAAGGTTTTGAGCGTAGCTTCGTTATTATCAATTAATGCCACTACAATATCGCCATTATGCGCATAATTTTGTTGTTTGATAATGGCGATATCACCATCCAGTATGCCGGCATCAATCATGGAAGAGCCTTGTACTTTCAGGGCAAAACGACCAGGCCCCATGAAGAAGCTGGACAGGTTGATGTCATTTTCACCCTCAATGGCTTCGATGGGCTGGCCCGCAGCGATTTTACCGAGCAGGGGCAGGTGAGTCATTGATTGTGATTCAACTAAATGCAGGCCGCGATGGCGACCGGAATCATGAACAAGATAACCCGCCTCAATCAGTGCCTGTACATAGCGGTGCACGACGCCACGGGAGAGGATGCCAATGCCGTCGGCGATTTCTTTCAGCGTTGGTGCGTAGCCGTGTTCTGCGACAAAATGCTGGATGAATTTCAGGGTTTTACGCTGGCTATTGGTAATCATGATTGATGCTTTCAATATGTTCTCTATAGAGAAAGATTAGAGAACATTTGCGCAAAGGTCAAGTTTAGCCATCGACGCTCACCAGTATGGTGATTTATCCAGCTTGTCGTGGACTCATTTTTGTTAGAGTTAACGGGGAGTACTTGATGAGATGATGAATGATGATGCTGAAATCTATGGGATTATTGATGAATATACTGCTGGTTACGGGGGCTGCAATGGCAGATCCTCTGACCGAGGCTATGATTGAGGTCGAGCGTATGCAGATGCAATGGCTAGCACATGAGCAGGCCCATGCCAGTGATGGTATTCAGGTATTTACCAGCGATGGTTGTAGTGGTGGTTTATCTGATGCCTGGCAGTATATGGCAACCTTGATGCCTGCGTTTAATAAGCGTTTTGGTCATCAGCCACCCTGGCAGGCCTGTTGTGTTGCTCATGATAAGCTTTACTGGCAGGGGATCACTGAGCAGGGTTATGAGAAGCGCTTACAGGCAGATGCTGAATTGAAAGCCTGTGTGGAGCAAACAGGGCAACAGGTTAGTGAGGCATTGGTGAAATCATCGGGTCATTCAAGAGAGGAAATTAAAGTATTATTTAGTCTGTCAGCACAAATGATGTTTCAGGCAGTTCGCGCGGGTGGCAAGCCCTGTAGCCTGTTGCCCTGGCGCTGGGGATATGGCTGGCCGCAATGTAAGCTGTGATTGAATCAGGAATAATCACGGTTGTTTGAATAAAATCAAAGACGGCGATGAGTATTGTTGCGTAAGCTGCATATAACAGTGATGGCTCATAAAGGCATGACACCGGAATAAAGAGTTGTAGTGTATGTCCAAAAATAATGGAGATAAATATGTCTGATAAATTAATGATATTGCCTAGTAAAGTGAGTGAAAAAATACGTCTGGTAAAAATACCGGATGATTATGAAGAGCATGAGATCTATCGTCGAGCAACAGGAATTATTGCCGGTGTAGAAGAAAAGATTCCGGATTATGATTGGGAAGATATACTGGAGGCCCTGGAAGAGAACGGTTTTAATGAAGTAGAGTTCATACTAGGACCTGAATTATAAACTTGAGAAGATTACTCGGATTAAAGCGGATATCTTAAATACGTAACATCAAATTAAATAAGCGATTCTAGATTGGAAAATAATAATGTTTAAATCAAATGCAGATATCAGTCATGTACTGGGAGAATTTAAACTGGAGAATCGACTGTTCCGATATAGCAGTTTTGTTCCCCGTCTCTATAACTACTGCAAATCACTAGGGTTTGAGCCGGGTAAAATTATGCCCTCACGTGCATTCTGTTCAGATGAAAGCCAGGGGTATCCGATTATTCTGATCAGCAAGCATTTTGGTACTTTTCCATTTAATCACGGTGTAGTGGGTGGTGTTGTTGCAACTGATCGACATGGGCCACATGCAGAACACGGTAAGGACATGGTGATCATCAATGCCAGTCATGTGGGATATGACCCTGAGTTGAAAGAATTTGGGGTTTATCGTCGCATGTGTACCGAACACAATGAAATGTCAGATAGTTGTGGCAAGGTCGGTAATGTCGTGGAATGGTATACTGAGGAATACAAGTTTGCGATTAATAATATCCATATACATCATAAAAATGATGAAATGCTCCTGGTTATTGATAATCAGTTGCTTGATATGGATAGAAAGGAAGGTTTGTTTATTCATGTTGATAAGCTAATTAAGTCTGATAACGATGAAATTAAGCCTGTGCATTCATACAGTACCTCAAAAAGTTTCAGATTACATGATGGCCTGGTCGATTACTTTAAGGGTTCAAAAGATGGACAGGTAATTGGTGACGGTTTAAAGCCTGAATATTTTTATTTTAAACGGGAAATAAAAGGCGATATTGAAGGACAGTCACACATTGAAAATAATCTCCTGCGAGTCATGCCGTGGATTGTTAGTAATGAATCACCTTTGCTAGTAGCAGCCATGATCAATACGCAGGTTGAATTTGATCGTACGTTCAGAACAATTGCCAAGGAAAAAGGGTATCGTGGCAAACGCGTTGTGTACATTGCCGGCCTGAATATTGATATATCACCTCAGGAAGGGCAGACTTTTCCATTGACCAAATTTGTACCCTGGGCCGCATTTGTACAGTCCGCAGATGGACATCAGTTCACACTGGAACAGGATGAGCTCTATCAAATATTGGCTCAACAGAGTGATGAAAATCCAGATAAAATCAATATGGATGAAGCTATTCGAATTATGGAAAGTGTTAAAGAGGTGAAAATTTTCTAGACAGTCTACATTAAGTTAATTGATCAATTGCCACGTTAAGCATTGTTTTTGCTCTGTTCAGGCGTTTATCCGACGCCTGTCAGTATCAGCTTGTGTATGCACTGGATTGTTCAACCAGGTGTGTTGCTTTACATGTAATAAGCCTGTGCACAGACCCTGTTCTTGAATTTTGGTTTCCTTTGTGTGGGGTCAGATAAGTATCAAAAGAATGCCATTTTGCGCTGCATAATCCCGAATAAATTCGGATATATTTTTGTTAAACAAGCAGACAATGCTTTATTGTATTGGGCTGAGCTGTGTCTATACTCATATTGTTAGATCTATTGTGATTGGGAACAATTATGTGTGCAAGTAAAGCAACAGACAGTGCCAGAATTGCTGAGCTTGAACAGCAGCTAATCAATCGCGAAAAAGAAATTTCGATCCTCAAGGAAACGAGTGATGCAGCCGCTCACCAGCTCGATCTTGATAGTTTGCTTCAGTTAATTGCAGAACGTGCTTCCAGAATAATAAATGCAGAAACGATATTGATCCCTGTGTTAAATAAAGAATTTACTCAATATACTTATCGTGCAGGTTTTGGCAAGAATGTGGATGAGATTGTGGGCGAAACCTTGTCGCTGGATATTGGTGTGTGTGGATGGGTGTGGAGACATAAGCGCGCCTGGTGGCAGGGAGTTCTGGATGATTTGGGTGACGAAGAAAGAAATAAATGGGAAAAGGAAGCAGGTACTTTGGTACTAGTGCCACTGATTGGTAAACAGTATTTTCTCGGCGGGATTGCTGCAGTTAATAAACTTGATGGGTGTGACTTTAATAAAAATGATCTGGATATTCTTTCAATGTTCGCATCACAAGTTACCGCAGGTGTTGAAAATGCCTACCTTTACAAAGAGCTGCAATCACTGAATGCAGATCTTGAACAAAGAGTAAAAGAGAGAACTGCAGTACTCGAGTCTACAAATCGGGAGCTGGAGTCATTTAGTTATTCTGTATCACATGACTTGCGCGCACCTTTACGGTCGATTGAAGGTTTTTCCAGGGCCTTGCTCGAGGATTGTGTCGATCAGCTTGATGAAACTGGAATGGATTATTTGCACAGGATTTTAAATGCTAGTCATCGAATGGATGATCTGATACAGGATTTACTACGATTGTCGCGAATGAACCAGTTGCCTTTGATAAAAGGCCCGGTTGATTTGTCTGAACTTGCGAGATCTGTAATAAATAACCTGACTGAGGCGGGTTACCAGAAAGCTGTTGATATCCAGATTGAACCCAATCTCAAAGTGGTAGGAGATAGGCAGCTGTTAGCAATTGTTCTAGATAATTTACTGGGCAATGCCCTCAAATATTCTAGAGACAGCGAACAGGTAGTTATCAAGCTGGGCTACACGGTAATAGATGACAAAGATGTCTATTTTGTGCGTGATAATGGTGTTGGCTTTGATATGAAATATGCGGGTAAATTATTTGGGGCTTTTCAAAGGCTTCACGGTAATGAGTTTGAAGGTACCGGTATAGGTTTGGCAACAGTGCAGCGTATCATCCACCGCCATGGTGGAAAAATATGGGCAGAAAGTGAAGAAGGTAAAGGAGCGACATTTTATTTTTATGTTTAATAAAATCTCACTGGGTGTATATGCTGTCCCTGTGCATCATTAATTAATAGTAATATAAACGCCTTTATTCAAGTATTTCTACAGGCATATTGAGTGATAGGCTGCCTGTGCCTTCAGCGATAACATTCTGTCCAAAAAACACTTTATTATTACGTTTCCTGTATGTACTTAGAGTGCGAATAGGCTCTGGTGATTTTTCAGCGCTATCAATGTTGATAGTCGGAATAACGCATCGGCTGCAGGGTTTTACCAGTCTGAAGATTACATTCCCGATGCGTATTTTCTTCCAGCTGTCTTCAGCAAATGGAGCGCAGCCAGAGACAACAATATTAGGCCTGAATCTGACCATAGGGACGGGACTATTCAGACGACTATTGAGATCATCCAGTGAGGACTGTGAAATCAGCAGTATGGGAAAGCCATCGCTAAAAGCTGTACTATCACCTGCTTGTGCATAGTTTTGGTCGACAATACGTATTTCATCATCAGGGAAGTAGACTAATCTGCAAGTAATACCTAGAAATTGACTTAGCCAGTCAGCGGCATTATTACCGCAATCGATGGCACTACATTGATCATCCCAGACGGTTACCTGACGTTGTACTGGATTCGAAGCTGGCGTAATCACAATATCAGGCATGTCAGGTGCGCTCAGCGTCAGTTGCATGGCATTTAATTGAGTCTGAATTAAACACATACGGGCATGTTGACGTTGCGTAATATATCGATTTTGGTGATCAACAAGCATCCATCGTCGATCATACGATAGACCGAATGAGTCGATGAGTGATGAGCTTAAATCGATATGTGCTAATGATTTAACCGGGTATATCGTCAGTCCACTCACTTTTATATCAGGCACATTTTGCTCCAGCGACTTGTGAAATCATGCTTTGTGCTTGTAGCAGGCATCAAGTAAAGCCTGCATTTTAGCCTGACCCTGACTGCGTGCAAGTTCAATATTGCGCTTGGGAATGTTTTCTGGCTGAGGATAGTTCTGTAAAGCACGTTCAAGGCTAGCTTCACGAATGATGTGCAGCATGGGATAAGGTGAACGGTTGGTATAGTTTGCAGGGTCAGTGTCTGCTGAGTCTTCGAAACAATAGTCTGGATGGAAAGTGGCGATTTGATAGATACCTGTATAACCCTGATCATCCAGGAGGGCATGGACTAGATCAACGAAATCAAGATAATCATCGAAATCGATGAAGCTATCTGGAAAGATCAATAGCGTTGTTTCAATCTCGGATTTTCTGTCCAGCTCTAAACATTCATCGATAAGTTTGTGCAGACAGTCTTCAATCTGAATGTCATGGCAAATACTGTAGCGAATGTTGTCGTGATCATATTCGCGTTTAGCAAACGGGCAGAAATTGAGACCAATAATAACTGTCTCTATCCATGATTGAGTTTGGGAAATGATGGTGTCATTACTGCGTTTGTTTTGGTGTGTCTTGCTCATAAGGGTATGGTTCAGTGCGGCGTTGTTTTCATGCTCGGATCAATCAATAATAGCGCATTAATTTTTTATCATGGAGTTAATGTTATGAACAATACGATAAATCCTGTGATCTTGTCTTTTGCACTGGCTTGTCTGGTAACTACAGCGCCTGCCTATGCAGGTAATCAGCCACTGATGGAGATTGCATTGAATAATCTGGAGCGTGCAGAGAAAGCGCTGGAGAAGGCGGCCTGGAACAAAGGTGGACACAGGGTTAAGGCATTGCATCATGTGCGACAGGCGATTAAGCAGACGAAACAGGGAATGGCGGTCGCTAATAAGAAGTGATAGACAGTTCTCATGATCGGTTGTTGGATAGTTTGTGATTGCTCTCCAGGTGTTTGAACTCAGCCAGGCAGCACTGCCCAGAGGGATTACGTGTTTCACAGCTACAATGACCGGCTCTGGTTTGCTCAATCACGAAAGCTTTTGCCTGACTGCCTGAGAGGGATGCCAGTTCTTGTAGAAACTGCTCTCTGGATATGCCAAAGCAATAACACAGCCAGTGTTGTTTACCGCCTTCGCCATCTCTTAACTGTTTATAGTAGATGAGATGGTCATTATCAGAAAAATACCCGATAGTACACTCTGGTGCCGAACAGTAATAATAGTGGCTGGTATTCAATTGTGTATTGAGCGGGTAGGGTAGATGGTGCTGAACTGTTGCCAGTGTTACTGATTTACACTCGTGCTTGCATAAAGGGCAACTGGATCGAAATATTTGGGGTTTTGATGATGAGCAGCAATCAGACATGGGTTTCATCGCTTGGTGGATACCGTGTATTAATGGTAAAGGATATCAACAACCGAAGGCTATTTTTTTATCCTGATTAATCTATACTTTAAGTTATTAATGACTATCCTGACTTTAAATTTGTATGTTTACCAATGAGCCCTGTCCTGATCAATGTATACACTTATGGGATGAATGCCGGTCCTGGGCTGCAAAGTTTCTTGCTGGCGCACCACTGAAATCAGAAAACAGACGCTTAACTGCAGAATCTGAAGTTGATTTTAGTCAGCAATCTGTTTACCTGATCAAAGAAGGTTTGCTTAGAGAGACACTGGATAGCAGAATCATTATCAATCACGAGGAAGGTGATTTAGTCGGACTAGACCGACTGTATCTGACTCAGTACACCCAAATCTCAACCAGTTTCGCCATTATTGTCGATGAATATGACGGTCAGGTTTTGGTTGATTATATACAGTCTGACCAGCAACGTTTGTCTGCATGGAATCAGTATCTGATTAGTATGTTCAAGGCATATCAGCTGTTGGCCGCCTCCTATAACCATGAAGAGCTTGAGTTTCGTCCTGAAATCCGTGAATACGAAAAAGACGATGTAATCATTCAGGAAGGTGCGACTGAAAATGAGGTGTTTACTCTCATTTCTGGTTCTGCTCAGGTTGTTGTTGGTGATACACCTGTTGGACAGGTTCATCGGGATGAAATTTTTGGAGCCATTGCTGCATTGACCGGCACACCTCGAACAGCCACTGTTATTGCCAGCTCAAACTGTACGGTCCTGGTTGTACAAAGTGATCGTTTTAAGCACCTCTTAACCACTCGTCCCGATACTGTCGAAAAACTCATTGAGGATATGGCCCGCAGTATTGTTTCCAGTAATGAAAAAATTGTTGCCTTATCAATGAACAAATAATGACTGAGCTGGCTTAATGATTACGCGGCTTCGTTTTCGCTGTCATTTTGCGGGCAATTGTTCTTACTTAATGAAATAAGAATGACAGTTGATGGTTTCTGCTTTACTGAAAATCCGATGTTGAATGTAAGATATTTATCCAGTCAAGATATCATGTAAGTTATTGTATTTGTTAGTATTTTGTGGTTATGATTGGAGTGGCTGATATCCTGCTTTAATAACGTATTGGGTTAAATAATTCTGTCATTTATTGATGCTAAATTAAGTGGTTAATTATATAGATGTAGTTTTTAAATAAAGGTGGATATAGGCGTTGACGAAGTATTGGTGGCTGTTATAATCGAATTCAGCTAGAAAATCAGCTATATATTTATGTACAGTATTACGGTATTTCCTCAGAAGTTCCTCGTCCTGAAATTCATAATTAAAATCTGCATTTCTCAGCTACACTGCCATTATAGGCTTAATAAATTATTTTACGGGATTTAGTATGTCAGAAACTACCACCGGCACAGTTAAGTTTTTCAACGAAAGCAAAGGTTTTGGCTTTATCGAACAAGAGTCAGGTCCTGATGTTTTTGTTCATTTCAGCGCAATCCAGGCTGAAGGTTTTAAAACACTGTCTGAAGGCCAGAAAGTTCAATTTACAGTTACACAGGGTCAAAAAGGCCTTCAAGCTGAAAACGTAGTGCCTATCTAATCCAGTTAGTATCGGGCCATGGTTATTTTAATCATGGCCCGGTCGTTATACGCTTAAGTTTTACCCTTCCAGTTGTTGTTCGCATCAGCAAATCATTCTGTTTAGCTTAAATTATCTCTATTAGATATTAGTAATTAACTTATGATCTCGCTCAAAGCCTGGCAGAGACGTTGATTCTCGTCGTCCGTGCCCACGGTGATACGTAGATACTGTTCGATACGTGCCTGTTTGAAATGTCTGACAATAATTGAGCGTTCGCGCAGTTGCTGGGCCAGGTTGGCAGCATCTCGTGATGGGTGACGAGTAAATACGAAATTGGCAGCAGAGGGAATAACCTCAAATCCAAGGTCGGTTAATTGCTGTACCAGATTTTCACGCGTGTGAATGATCTTTGCACATGTTAATGCAAAGTAATCATGATCTTGTATTGCTGCTACCGCACCGCTAATTGCCAATCGATCCAGAGGATACGAATTAAAACTGTTTTTAACGCGTTCCAGCGCTTCAATCAGTTCAGGGTGACCGAGGGCAAAGCCTACACGCAGTCCAGCCAGTGATCGTGATTTGGAGAGCGTCTGTATTACCAGTAGATTAGGGTAATGTTTTACCAGTGCTGAAGCCGATTGCCCGCCAAAGTCGATGTAAGCCTCATCGACCACAATTACAGATTGGGCATTATTCTTAAGCAGGATTTCAATTGCTTCCAGAGCCAGTAAACGCCCGGTGGGTGCATTGGGATTAGGGAATATGATGCCACCATTGTCTAGCTCATAATCATTTACATCGATTTCAAAGTTATCCGTTAGAGGAATAGCTTGATAGTCAATATCATAGAGTCCACAGTACACCGGGTAAAAGCTATAACTGATATCAGGGAACAGAAGTGGCTTTTCGTGTTTAAGCAGGGCTTGGAAAGCATGGGCTAAAACTTCATCTGAGCCATTACCTACAAACACCTGTGATACTGAGAGCTCATAATAATCAGCGATGGCGATTTTCAGCTGTTCGGCATTAGGGTCGGGATATAGTCGGAGTGTATCTGTTACTTCTGCTGCAAGTGCCTGTAATGCTTTTGGTGATGGCGCATAGGGGTTTTCATTGGTATTAAGCTTGATCAGATTATTCACTTTGGGTTGTTCACCTGGTACATAAGGGGTGAGATTGTGAACAATTGAACTCCAGTAACTACTCATAGTATTCATCGCTGCCAGCGGCTCAGTCGTTAGGGTTAAAAATGTGGATGTTAACATGCATGTCTGTAAATTCAGTCAGTCATTGCATACGGCTGTTACAGGCTTCGATCATTGCCTGTTACGAGTGTATTGCTCAAGGCTGAATCCAACAGATCTAGTGCGTACTTGTGTAAGCAGTGTTCTAGCTGATTAACTCTGTTATCAGCCAGAATGTTTACACTACACTAGATGTTGGCTGCTCCGTTTACCTGAATCGATATATGTTTAACCGTATGCTTTTTCAGCAGCCTCAACGGTTTGTCTAATCAGCGTGGCTATGGTCATAGGACCGACGCCACCAGGAACGGGTGTATAGGCCGCACATTTGTCGATTACGGCTGATAATTCGATGTCACCGACACCACCTGGATGGTAGCCGGCATCAACCACTACAGCACCATCTTTGATCCATTCACCCTTGATAAACTCAGGTTTACCGACAGCACCGATGACAATATCGGCTTGTTTGATGTATTCGGGCAGGTTCTGGGTTCTTGAGTGGCAGATGCTGACAGTGGCATTGGCATTGAGCAACATCATGGCCATGGGTTTGCCCAGAATAGCGCTACGTCCGATGACGACAGCATGTTTACCTTCAAGCTCAATGTTGTAATGTTCCAGCAGGTTCATAATGCCTGCTGGTGTAGCTGAGCCATAGGCAGGCTCCTGCATGGCCATTTTGCCAAAGCCGAGGGACGTGACGCCATCTACGTCTTTAGCAAGTGCAATCTGGTCAAAACAGAGGCGTTCATCAATCTGTTCCGGTACCGGATGTTGTAGCAAGATACCATGTACTTGAGGGTTGGCATTGAGCTTATCAATCTCATTTTGCAATTCTACTGTCGTTGTGTCACGACTGAGCACCACCTTCATGGAGTCCATGCCAACGCGCTGACATGCATTACCCTTCATTTTGACGTAGGTGGCAGATGCTGGGTCATCACCAACCAGAATGGTGGCCAGTATTGGGGTTTTGCCCCCCATTTTGGCTTTGATTTTCTCCACACGCTCGGCCAGAGAGACCTCTAGCGATTGTGATAATGCTTTACCATCAAGAATTACAGCGGACATGTATATAACCTTATCGATCTGAGACCATTGCCAGGCATGTGTTTATAGACAGACGATATTATATATGCGGATACAGGGGATTTGATATGTATCTGTGATCTAAATATTAAATTATGGGATAAAAAAATACGTAATTACCCTGGTGAGAGGAGAGTGTCAGGGCTCAGGCTGTCAGCATGGGGATTAGATATTTTTGATAATTGCCCGATCTGGCTCGATTTGGTCTAATTCCTGAGCCAGGGATACCAGGCATTGGGCACAAAGACAGTTATCAAATTGCCTGGCGATATAATCCAGCTGATTAGGGTCCAGGTGTACTGCTTTGCACTGACAATTCAACACAGTATTAGTCTTGCATTCAAATGGGGTGTTACAGCGAGGACAGTGCTTGAGTTTGTGAGAGGACATCGCACTCCAGAGAAATCGGCTACGCCCAAACGCGGTCATTGGAGTGAGCCGGGTAAAGGCTGGAAAAGTGTTATTTTAACAAACTTTTCCAGCCAGTTTCAGACTGAATCGATAGTGACTAATTATTGACCAGGTCATAAGTCATAGCGGTTTTATTATCGTCGCTAGCCGCAAAGCTCTTGGCTTTTTCCAGCAGGAAGTGAACGCTGTCGTATTCATCATCATCGGCTGATACCAGCTTGGCTCCATCTGTGTAACGTTTCCGGAGGTTCATCAGGGCCTGTTGTCCTTCAGGTGATAACAGGGCTTCCCTGATTTGTTCTCTAAGGAGCTCGGAGATGCGCTTGCTGGCAGTGATAGCCTGATTGGGATAAGGCAAGTGGGTGTGGATCACTTTGGTGTATTCACCATCTCTATCGTAAATGCCACGATTAGTCTTGGGTAAAACACCGGCATCGCATTTTCGGTTTTTAACAGCTTCATAGACGTTGATCCAGCCTTTGACTTCAACGTGCTGCGGTTGTTTGTTTGGATCTTTAAAATGGCTAAATAAATTTAACATGCCAAAATTGGGTGAACCTGGGGCACAGGCTTTTTTACCCGCCAGGTCATCGATGGTTTTAATCGAGTCATCATTTTTACGTGTAATCACCTGCCACCTTAGAATCGAAGGCAGACGAACGATGGTTCGATGTTCAAGATTATGGATACGCCAGTCGACAAAATGGGGTCCGTCAAATACCAGGTCATACTTTTCGCTGCGCATATTTTTTACATATTCAGCCCAGGTTTTAGGATGACTGTATTCGAATTTTTCACCGGTGACTTTGGTTAAAAAATCACTAATGGGTTTGTATACTTTTTCGCCTTTTTCGAGTGTTTCACGAGGAGGCGCAGTAAATAGATAAGCCGCTGATGCTGCCTGCGGTAAAAACACTATTAAGAGTGCTAATGCAAACCAGTTTTTCATGATCTTCATAGCATTCATACTCCTTTTAAAATTTAAGCGGTCAAAAATTGGTAGTAATTGCTAACAGATAGTATGAATACCGATTTACTGTCTCAATAGGTAAATCTCCTTATTTATTTTGAAGCTGTTGCAGAGCGGGTTGGGTGCGAGAAGATGACAATTTTTGGGGAAAAATCCCATATTGACTACTGGCTGATTGTATTAATGACTAACAAAATACAAAGCAAATGATGACATTAGAACCGCTCAGCTTTAATAACATCTATGCAGAATATTCCGAGGTGTTTTATTCGTGTTTACATATTGCATCACAGGCTGGGCAATATTTGACCAGTTTCAATCCAGCAGTTGTCCAAAAATAATTTTCAGCCTGGTGTGACTTATTTATCAATCGTGATGCTTTTGATACCTGGTAAAGTCATTATCAATTACGTCTGCTTAGGGAGAACACTGTGTCTCAGTCGCCTGGTAGCCGAAAGGAACCGGTTAATCCTAAATATATCTTGCGAAATTATATGTCTGATAAAGCAATCTAGCTTGCTGAGAAGGATCAGGATTACAAGGAAAATTTATCACCTGCTGAAGTCATTACAGCAATCTTTTGATGAGTATTCTGAACATCAGGTTTATGAGGCTAAACACCGGATTGAATTCAATATATCGAAGTTAGTTGTTCATCTTGATTGAGAGGATGTTGTATCTTCTAGTGAGTCAGGCTTTACTTATTATCGTTGGCTGTAATGTCATTAATTTGTGTGTAATAGGACTGTCTGAACTCGCTGAGAATAAAATTCTGCTCATCAGAGTTAATACCAATTTCTGTCATTGTGACATGAGCAAGCTCCAGGCTGGCTTCAATGGTTTCAGACACTGTAATAGATGCGCCTATCTGTTTGAGTTTACGACATTCTTCCAGGCTGTGTCCGCGAGCAAATATTTGAATGGCAGGATGGGCCTGGCGCAATGATGCTACGACCTGTTTTGCAGCTGAGGTATCATCCAGGGTTACAATGACGAGTTGTGCATGGCTAACACCCGCCGCTTGTAACAATCCGTGCTGCCTCACATCGCCATAGAACACGGGATTACCCTTGGCGCGTTCTTTTTCCACAATATCGGTATTTATATCCAGCGCAACATAGGGCTGATTGGCGATTGTAAGGATTTCGCCAACACGGTGGCCAATACGGCCATAACCAGCGATGACAATTGGGGCTTTTACTGGGGTTTCGTGCTGAGCAACACGACGACCAGGCTGTGTTTGTGTTAGTTGTTGTGCCAGCCTGGCGAGAGCTGGTGTGACAAGCATACTGATCAACACAATCAGCAGGAGTTGCTGGAACAGTTCATTGCTAAACAGATTGGATTGGTAAGCCAGCGCAAAAAGAACCAGGGCGAATTCACCACTCTGGGCGAGAATTAGTGATACAGCCAGCCCGATTTTGCCTTTAAGGCTAAAACTATAGGTTAGTATCCATAGTATCAGGGCTTTAAACACTATTAAGAGGGTGACAAGTCCCAATGATGTTAATGGTTGATCAAGGAAATAACTCAGATTTAGCGACATGCCCATGGACATAAAAAACAGACCGAGCAACAGTCCACGAAATGGCTGGATTTCGGCCATGACCTGATGACGATAGGCTGAATCTGAAATCAGTAAACCGGCTAGAAAGGCGCCCATCGCCATTGATAGCCCGATGTGTTCTGTGATCAGGGCAGTGCCGAGTACGATCAATACAGCCGAGGCAGTAAAGATTTCGGGACTACCTGAGCGTGCCACACGGTGGAGTATTGGATGAAGAAAATAACGTCCACCCAGAATCACCAGTACCAGTATTATCAGAGATTCAAGCAGGGCAATACCAATATCTTTACCTATACCCAATTCGGGCGTAGTAAGTAAGGGGACCAGAGCCAGTAAGGGAACAACAGCCAGGTCCTGTAGCAACAGGACTGAAAAAGATGTGCGTCCATACACAGAGGCTAAGGCTTTTTGTTCATTGAGTAACTGCAGTACAAATGCAGTGGACGATAGAGCCAGCGCAGGGCCAATCAATATGGCAGGTCGCAGGGCAATATCAAATAAAAAGTGCAGGACAACTGTTAGTAATATCCCGGTGATCAGTACCTGTAGTGTACCCAGGCCAAAGACCATGCGTCTCATCAGCCATAAGCGTGATGGCTTCAGTTCAATCCCGATAACAAATAACAGGAGTACCACACCAATCTCAGCCAGGTTGCCAATCTCATTGATATTGTTGATAAGGGCCAGCCCAGATGGCCCCACAATGATTCCAGCGATTAAAAAACCAGGTACTGCACCCAGGCGTATGGCCTGAAAAAATGGGACCGCAATAACAGCGGTTACCAGTAAAATAATAATGTCAGTTAAATAGGTTGAAATCATAATTTAAACAGGCTGGAGGTATCTCAAATTAATATTCTTGTCTATGTTGGAAGTATAGATACCAAACAGATCAAATATCATAGTTTTATTTATACTATAAACGAAAATGATGGATGGACACTATGTAAATGATATTCTGAATAAAATGTAAAAGACATTAAAATTACGTTTCTGGATGATTTGTCAACGTGCCAATTTATTCCTGACGCCAAAGCTTGAGGGTTAGCGGCCAGCGGATTGTTCGGACTTGTTCGGGAGGTCCCCAGGCTTTGAGAAGTGATTTATATTGCAACTCAACTGGATTATGGCCGGTGGACTGGGTATATTTTTTTACCGCAGACCAGGTGTTTAAATAACCAATGACCTGTGAGAATGTCCATTGAGCCGTCATCTCAAACGCAGGTGGCTGTACTGGCTTCAATGGTAGCTGAATGTTGCGGTATTCTTCTTCAACCAGTTTACGCTCCACAGGCCAAAACGGTCCGAGCGTGGTCTGGTATAAATAATGAAGGATGCGGTCAAAATCAGTATTAATTGAAAATAAGTTGTAAGTCCACGCCGCAACTATGCCGCCTTCTCTTATCACACGTTGCACCTCATCCGCAAAACGATTGATATCGAACCAGTGCAAGGCCTGAGCCACAGTAATCAAATCAATCGAGTTGTTCTCGATCATAGTGTCTTCGGCAGTTGCTACCTGATAAATAATCCTGTCATTTTGAATGGCCTGTTCGATTTGCGATGAGCTGGCATCCGTGGCAATGATCGTATCGAAATAGTCAGCCAGTTTGCTCGCCGCCTGGCCTGTGCCAGTCGCACAGTCCCAGGCGCGATGATGCTGGAGGCATATGCTCGACAGGTAATTGAAAAGCGGTTCCGGATAGTGTGGTCGATATTGACTGTAGCCGGATGAGTTTTCAGAGAAATAATCTTTAAAAACGTTCGTCATAATAACCTTTTGATTTTAAGGTTGAAGGCATCTGTCATCTACTATACATTGCGACCGCCTTTTCTGGTGTATATCACCGTTAATTAACTAAGAGAGTTTTACTATGGACGCGACTGCCATTGGCGCCATTCTTTCAGTAATCGGATCAGTAATCGTTTTTGTATTTCTGGGTGTCAAAATCAATAGCCTGATGAATACCACTAACTCAGAAGACTGAATCAGCGCATAAATTAACTGGCTGCTTGTTTATACAATAGCCAGTTATAATTGCTCATGGCCTGTTTGCCTGCTAATTATCCCTATCACAGTCTTATTCACTCATTTTTTCCATCCAGCTATAATCTTCAAGTTGGCCTTATCAGAACCTCTCTTAAAGTTGCTATCCTGTGGCATAATTACATCCCCCTGTTAATGATGGGAATTGGCAAGAATCATTACTCGCCTGAGCCATGCGAATGCAAACATATTAGACCTGGCTAATGTATTGATTTGTCGCCTATTTCCTGTTTTACTGCCCAACTGACTTTTGGAGCATGTTTTTGAATATCAATCAGATCAAAAAGGCCCTGTATGCGACCTTTTTAACGAATTTATATGGATTTCGGCTAAAAAGGACCGAATCTACAGCGGCAAAAAAGCAGTTACGTGTAGATTATTCAGATAAACTGATGTCGAAACTCAATATTTCAGTTGAGGTCCAGGGTGTGGACAAGATTGATCCGAACGGTCAATATTTATTAGTATCCAACCATCGCAGCATCATTGATCCGGTTATTATTGAGCTCGCGTTACGAAATACCAATATTTACGGTCATTGGGTCGCCAAGAAGGAACTGTATAATTCATTTTTCTTTGGCATGTTTACGCGTAATGCTGGCACCATATTGCTGGATCGAGATGCCAAACAAATGAGTTCATTCTTTAAAGACACTAAAGCCTGTGTTGCTAAAGGTGAATCAATTTTCGTTTTTCCTGAAGGTACTCGCAATAAAGAAGATACCAGTCTGTCTGAATTCAAAGAGGGTTCACAGATTATTGCCGTCAAAAACCGACTGGATATCCTGCCAGTGTATATTCGCAACAATGCCAATGAGGCCCTGAAAAAGGCGCTGGGCAGAAGGCCGGAACCGGCAACTGTGAACATTGAATTCGGTGATGTAATCAGCTACAAAGACCGATCGCTACCGCTAGAAGACGCGTATCGCAAAATGTTTGGCATCAGCTGATATGGCACCAAAGCAATTGCATGCGTCATCATGATGTTTTGATAGTTATTTATTGATTTTCCAACCCCAGATTGATCAATCTGGGGTCTGTTTTGCAAATTTTACTCTGAATGCCTAATACCAAAAGCTTTCGATCAACTGTATCGGTTCAAGCCACAATACTCATATGCCGCGTATAGATCGTCGATTCTGATTCTTTTAGTAACAGGGATTTTGTATGCATCTGTGATGGTGTCTCCAGTCCCATCAGCTGCAACACAGTAGGTGCAATACTCGACAGGCTGCCAGAGCATGATAGTTCCCAGGAGGACTGATCGATAATGATGCAGGGCACCGGATAAAGCGTGTGCTGTGTATGCGGCGTGCCAGTGACCGGATTAATCATTTCTTCACAGTTGCCATGATCAGCGGTGACAATAACAGCACAGTCATGTGCGACAGCTGCTTCTATGACCCGACCGACCTGAGTATCGAGTGCCTCAACAGCCTTCACAACGGCATCGGCTACGGCTGTATGGCCAACCATGTCACCATTGGCGAAATTAACCACAATAAAACCATATTGTTCAGAGTCGATGGCTTTGATGACAGCATTCGCCACCTCGGGTGCACTCATTTCGGGTTTTAGATCGTAGGTGTCAACCTTTGGTGAAGGAATGACATATTGGGTTTCACCTTCAAATGGCTCGTTATGGCCGCCATTAAAGAAATAGGTGACGTGGGGGTATTTTTCAGTTTCTGCACAATGGAACTGTTTCAACCCGGCTTTACTGATTACCTCGGCCAGGCAGGTTTCCGGTCGGTCAGATTCATAGGCATAGGGTAGAGACCAGTCACTGTTGTATGGCATCATACAGGTGATGTGTGGCCGCGGCGCATCGCCACGGTCAAAGCCCGAGAAGCTATCCATGCATAAGGCATCGATCATCTGGCGTGGACGATCCTTGCGGAAGTTAAACCAGATAGCCTGGTCCTCTGCCTGCAGGGGTTCGAACATCGGCAACAGGATGGGCTGGATAAATTCGTCAGTGTCGCCTTTTGCATAGGCGCTGCGAATTGCCGAATCAGCGGACTGTGCTTTTTCACCTTTGCCCAATACATAGGCTCGCCAGGCGCGTTCAGTCCGTTCCCAGCGATTATCACGATCCATGGCATAGAATCGACCCATGATACTGGCAATGCCGCCTCCGGCTTCATGGAGTAGGGGTTCGATATCCGCGAGGTAAGTGATGGCCGATTTGGGTGCTGTATCCCGGCCGTCTGTAATCATGTGTAACAGGGGTTTGGCCTGGCGTTGTTTACATAGTCGGATCAGAGCCTGTAGATGGCCTAATTGACTGTGAACACCGCCGTCAGAGACCAGCCCAAATAAATGGACAGGGCGACCCTGAGCTACTGATGTGTCTATAGCCTCTATCAGTGCCGGGTTCTGGAAGAAAGATTCATCTTCAATGGCGCTATTAATCCGCATAATATCCTGCAGGATAATGCTACCGGCGCCCAGACACATATGGCCTACTTCTGAATTGCCCATCTGACCATCGGGCAGGCCAACAGCTGTTCCAGAGGCCTGGATCAGCGTATGTGGGTAGTGGGAGAAATAGGCGTCCAGATTGGGCGTGCTGGCGGCCTCAACTGCATTATGTAATTTGCTCGGGTTGATACCAAAGCCATCCATAATGATTAGCACAACAGGGCGGCGAGGGGGGGTGTGGCTTATGTTCATAGATGTATCGGTCATGTTCGTTTCAAAGGTGTAGCTGAACTGTATAAATGGTAGTCAATAGCATCGGTATTAATGTGAGTCGAATCTAACTTTCACTAATGGCTTTAGGTCAGGCAGCTTTTTTGTAGTGCTATTCAATTAAACTTATCAATAATCGCGCCAGTTTTCGGACCTAATGGTTTTTTGTGAAAATCACACAATATCAATTGCTTAGGTGTGAATCGGGCTTGTGCCTTTGTTCTATCACACCGGTTATGCACTATGAAAGTACAGCAACTGTCATAGTCTGCACGGAAAATGTGAATATTGTGTTAAATATTAACCCTTGCTGATATTAAAGCAAGATATTGTCCGCTAAAAAGTGATAGGGGTCATACCGTCTCTTTACCAATGTGGCATAAGTTCAGTCAGAGTGATGGCTGATGGTCAACGATCCTTATCCGATTTAATTTTCATTGCTTCTAGCCAGTAGGGCTCGGCTTCACACGAACAAAAATCGTACCAGACCGGAATATTCGCATGCATGCTGAGGCTTTAAGTCTGAGCTGGGCTCGTTGATGTTTGAGCGGCTTATGGCTGACTATCAGGGTTTGTTATAACTGTTTCTCCATTACCGCTATATAAACAATATAGCCTGGTGCACCCATGGAGCAATTATGGTGCATATCAAAAGAAATCAAACACTAAGATGTCGTGAGGTTTTCACATAAGTTATTGATAGTATTTAACAAATAGTTGTTTTTTAGGTGAGTCTTAAAATCGGTATGCGAGTTGCATAGTAGCAAATAATAAAATACTTATAATTATGTACAGGTTTGGGGATTTATTATGACTATGGCGCTTTCGCGTGAAACAATAAAATTAATGCTTCAAAGTCAGAGAATAATTAAACAGGAGTTTGGTGTACGTATTGATCTGGATGATGATCAGGCGATTGCACGCTTCTTTGCCTATGCCAGTCAGTCATCTTCTGATGATTTGAAGAACTGTACGAGTAAATTGCTTGCACAACTGGTGCCTGAAAGTGAAGGTGGCAATAATGATGAAGTAGAAATCAGGTCACCAAGTGTACGTTATTATCGGGGTCAACCAATTACCGACCCTGTAGGTCAATCTGCGGGCAGCTCCAATAAGCTAGAAAAAAAATCATCTAAACAAATTATTTATCGCGGCCAGAAGATTAGCTGTTAGGCTCTGAGTCAGTCGAAATACAATTAGATTCTAATACTGGAGATCTGGGGTGTTTGTTATCAGAATGCTATGACAGATTATATTAATGGCTGACGATCGCCAAATTTGCTGGATTGCAGTCACTTATTTTGCAGATAAAGCAACACGTTTAAGTTCTCCGGTCTCAACCATTACACTACCATTTGGCATACTCCATTCCTGTGTAATGAACATCTGATTCTGGTTGATACGCTCAATAACGCGAACACCCGATGTACCCTCACCAGAGAAATGGATGGTTTCTTTATGGCCATCCCATGAGCCTTTGCCGCTGAGTATGGTTCGCCAGCTATCAAAAATATGAACAACGATCTCATTTGAATCAGCGAGCATTGTTTCAATACCAAGTTCTTCGAAAGTGGAATGATGAATTTGGTCAATATCATCATCGGACAGGTTCATATGCTCCTTCATGTACCTGATATGATCATCTGACATCTCAGTGATTTTACTGATGTACTTAAAGAATAAAAATTGACCTCTTAATCCGGGCTCCACAGTCATTAAGTGTTGACCCTTACCAACAGCGCCTTCACCAGTGCCAATCCATTCACCAATTAACCAGGATGACCAATCGGATTCAAGTGGAGTAGGTAAAGCCATAGTACGGCCTCATAAGATGGATTTAAATATCGAAATCATCATTTGTTCAATGCCACATTATTAATTCTATGAGTGGTAGCAAAATTTACAAAGGCAGTTTTTAGAGCAGGATCAATAATATGTGGTTTATTCCAGGTTGATGCTGAATATGGCAGAAATTTAAAAAGTCTTGTAATAGTGCCAGTGCCTAAAACAAGCTTTTCACTATTTGTCCATAGCCTTGATTAATATATAAACCAATTTGGGCAATTAATGAATAGGCGATTCCAAATTGTGTAATGGCAAAGACACTGATTGTAAATTGCGACAGACTAAATACACCGATTCCAAATTGGCTAATGTTTACGATGCCTGCACCGAATTGGCCGATGGCTATAATCCCTTTGGCAGGAACAGGCATAAACCTGGAGCTGAATTTAAAAGAGATATGGAGTAAAGGTAAGCCCAGAATTTTAGTTTTTGATTTATATTCATAGCCCCAGCCATCCCAGTTTTCTATAGCAGGCCTTGGTGCGCCACAATGCGGACAAATGGGGGCTTGCTCGCTAACTTTATGTTTGCACTCTCGACATGCTTTCATAGATAATTTTTGTGGTATTGAGTAAATAGAGGGATGTAGTGGACTTTTACTATCATCATCAGGCTGTTTACCTGCTCAGTGTGAAAGCAATCGAATATAGCTAACCAGTGCTTCGACGTCATCCTGACTGAGAATGTCACGCCAGGCTGGCATAAAACGTCCTTTACCATCAAGTATGCTTTTAACGAGTTCTTTATTGCTAAGGCGATTAGTCTCGTTTGGGTTGGTATGATCCATGGGCATGATCCCCATGAGTTTGGTCATAATGCCATCACCGTCACCATCAACGCCATGACAGACCTGGCAATACGTCTCGTAGAGCTGCATACCGACTTTTGGATCACCCATCAGGTCATGTTTGGTGTTACCCATGAAGCGGAGATATGCAATCAATGAATTTACCTGAGACTCATTGAAAACATCTTTCCATTCGGGCATGGCTTCACTGATCAGGTTATGTCGGTCACGACCGGTTATGGTTTGTCGACCCTTGCCGGTGATGATCTTCGTGAGAATGGTGTCACTTCTGGAACGTACGGTGGTGGTCAGATCTGCCGGACTGATGTTCATCGCCTTAGCTAGAGGACCGTCTCCCTTACCACTGATGCCATGGCATAACTGACAGTAGGACACATACAGTCTTCTACCCTCAAAGGCAGGGGGAGGCTCAGCAGAGACCACAAGGGGGGAAGCTACAAGGAGGGTCATCAGTAGCATGCTACGTATAGAAATAATCATAGTCATCCTCCAGATTTGAATAAAAGGGGAGGCCCAGCCTGTCGCCAATTTTTCCAATTATAGACTTCGACTAGGGTAGTGGTGGCGGATTATCATTAAGGGTACGAATAAATACCAATAAATCGGCGCGAATGTCGTCCTGTCGTATGCCTCTAAAATTCATTGAGCGGCCAGGAACGGCACGGTCGGTGCGTGTTAAATAGTAATTCAGCGTCGCATAATTCCAGCTATGGCCTGATTTTTTCATCGCTTCAGAATATTCGAATCCGGGCATGCTACCTGCTTTGCGCCCCATAACATTCCATAAATGAGGTCCTTTGCTATGACCCCCCTGTTTTTTATGGTCATGACATTGTGAGCATTTACGATCAAAAAACTCTGCACCTGCAGCAACATCAGCAGATTTTAGTAGTTGTTTAAATTCATCAGTTAAAACAGGCGTGTATTCAGCCAGGGATTCACTCTTCGCAAAATCCGCTGAATGGGACATTGAAGAAAATGTGATTAAAACTGTGCTGAGTAGTATTAACCGGATCATATCGGTATTCCTTATGCTTCTGGCTGAACATTAGCAGAGGGACGGACAATATTTCAACTATATTAACAATAAATCGGGTTAGCCACGACCAGAGGTTAATTTTAATATTAGACGGTGATTATATTCTGTGCATTTAGTTAAGGGTGTTAGAGGCCTTTTGGATATTTACATCAAGGCAGTAAAACACCATAATTATTTAAGGGTAGTTTCATCCTGGTTTATACAAAGTTTGTTAGATGAAGAGAATTTATGCTTTATTTGCGTTAATCGTCGTTTCATTGTTGCTCCTGGTTACACTCTGGGAATTCTATATCGAAGAAATGATTTTATCAGAAGGCATGTTTACACAAGTCGATGAATCATTTGATGAGAAAATAGAATACGTTGTGACTGTATTTACCTTTGGCACTATATCCCTGCTGATGCCGTTGTATATTTCCTTGAAGTCAGAAAAAAGAAGACAAAAGCTGGAGCTTGAGCGTGAGGAATTGATTGCACAACTGCAAGACACTATCGCTGAAGTTAAAGAACTGCGTGAAATCATACCTATTTGTTCATACTGTAATAAAATAAGAAATGAGTCAGGTGCCTGGGATCGGGTGGAAAAATACATTCATGAGCATTCAGGTGCAAGCTTTAGTCATGGCATTTGTCCTCAATGTTATGAAGTGCAAATGAAAGAACTAAAGGAATAGTATGCAAAAAGTGTTATTCAATAAGTAATGTTTAGAGAGCAATAACTGGACTCAGGTTGACGTTACATCGTTACCAAAATAGTGGTAATTTGTATCCAGTTATCAACAGTGATGAATATTTTTATCCCAGGCTCATCCAGAGTTTAT
>JBFFSQ010000001.1:0-73078 GCA_041572275.1 Gammaproteobacteria bacterium | reverse complement strand
TGAATAATTAATTAACTGGAATTTTAGCCATGAGTTTAAATATTTATTACGATAAAGATTGCGATCTTTCCATTATTAAGAGCAAAAAAGTAACCATCGTTGGTTATGGTTCACAGGGCCACGCACATGCGCTGAACCTGAAAGATTCAGGTGTAGATGTAACCGTTGCTTTACGTCCCGGTTCAAGCTCTGCAAAAAAAGCTGAAAATGAAGGTCTTAAAGTGGCTTCAATTGCTGATGGTGTTAAGTCAGCTGATGTTGTGATGATTCTGGCACCTGATGAAATTCAGTCTGCCTTGTATAAAACTGAAATTGAACCGAATCTGAAAGATGGTGCAACTTTGGCTTTTGCTCATGGTTTTGCTATTCACTATAACCAGATTGTTCCTCGTCAGGATGTTGATGTCATTATGATTGCGCCTAAGGCACCAGGACATACTGTTCGCAGTGAGTTTGTACGTGGTGGCGGTGTACCTGATTTGATTGCTATATTCCAGGATGCATCAGGTAAAGCTAAAGATCTGGCGCTTTCATATGCCTCTGGTGTTGGTGGTGGTCGCACGGCGATTATCGAAACGACCTTCAAAGATGAAACAGAAACTGACCTGTTTGGTGAGCAAGCTGTTCTGTGTGGTGGTGCAGTTGAGCTGGTTAAAATGGGTTTCGAAACATTGACTGAAGCCGGTTATGCGCCTGAAATGGCCTATTTCGAATGTCTGCATGAGCTGAAACTGATCGTAGATCTGATGTTTGAAGGCGGTATTGCGAACATGAACTATTCAATTTCAAACAATGCGGAATATGGTGAATACGTAACGGGCGATAAGGTGATCAATGACGAAAGCCGTAAAGCCATGCGTGAAGCACTGAAAAACATCCAGAATGGTGAATACGCTAAACGCTTCATCCTGGAAGGTGCAACCAACTATCCAGAAATGACTGCACGTCGTCGTAATAATGCGGCTCACCCAATCGAAGTGGTGGGTGGTGAATTACGTAAAATGATGCCGTGGATCAAAGCTAATCAGATTGTGGATAAAACCAAGAATTAAGATTTGCTTTGGATATGAAAAAAGGGGCCGACAGGCCCCTTTTTTTTCTCAGTCAAAACATAATTTATTGACTCTAGGGCCGGGTTCTAAAAAAAGTGCTGTGGTTACTGCCTGACCTGCAGGCTAGACGATATAGATCTTTGATTTTTTTAATGTTTTTAAAATAGGAATTCTGCGCTACACGTTGTATGATTTCAGTCGTTAACTATTTTCTCATGAGTACATACATTGTCTGACGCTACAGAACAAGATACGAAACCAGCTACTCGACGTCGGGGTGTTTATTTATTGCCCAATCTGTTTACCACGGCAGCATTGTTTGCAGGTTTCTATGCCATTGTGGCGGCAATGAACGGACGCTTTGAGCAGGCGGCGGTGGCAATTTTTGTGGCCATGTTGCTGGATGGAATCGATGGCCGGGTGGCGCGCGCGACCAATACCCAGAGTGAATTTGGGGCCGAGTATGACAGCTTGTCAGACATGGTGTCGTTTGGCCTGGCCCCGGCATTGGTGATGTATGAGTGGTCATTCTCCTCAATGGTCAATTTGGGCTGGCAGTGGGGAAAAATGGGCTGGCTAGCCGCATTTATCTATACTGCCTGTGCGGCTTTGCGTCTGGCGCGCTTTAATACCCAGGTTGGAGTAGCGGATAAACGTTATTTTCAGGGTTTGCCCAGTCCCTCTGCAGCCGCGGCTGTTGCCGGTATGGTATGGGTATGTTTTGAAGCCAATATCAAGGGGCCTGAAGTGGCCATCCCAGCTGTCATCTTGACGACAATTGTCGGAATCTTGATGGTGAGTAATGTCCTGTATTACAGCTTCAAGGAAATTAATTTTAAGGATAAAGTGCCCTTTGTGAGTATCGTTGTCTTTGTCTTGATACTGGCCCTGGCATCGATCGATTTACCCAAGGTATTATTTGGTGTCTTTTTAATTTATAGCGCTTCTGGTCCAGTATTGAGTATATTCAGGCGGATGAGAAAAATCGGTCGTAAGAAAGCTGCTTAAACCTTGGCAAATGCAGTATTTGTGGTTATAGTTTTGTCACAGTGCTACAAGATTGAATCTATGAAACCAAACAGAACACAACGTGCTATTTCAGCCGCCCATCAGGGTGCTGTTCTGTTGTGCCTGCCTCAAAAGTCATTTCTCTTCGGTTATGCACTATCTCTGCTACTGCCTGTGGGCAGATAGAATATTCCTGGCGAGGAGAAATACGCACTCAAAAACCAATACCTGATATATATTTTGATTTGCGGAGCAGGTCATGAGTGAAAAAGATAAATTAATTATATTTGATACAACTTTGCGTGATGGTGAACAAAGCCCTGGTGCTTCCATGACCAAAGATGAAAAAGTGCGTATTGCCAAGGCATTGGAACGCATGAAAGTTGACGTGATCGAGGCGGGTTTTCCCATTGCCAGTCCTGGTGATTTTGAGGCGGTACAGGCTGTTGCTGCGGCGAACAAAGACAGTACCGTCTGTGGTCTGGCGCGTGCCCTGGCCAAGGATATCAGTCGTGCCGGTGAAGCTTTGAAACATGCCAACTCATCCCGTATTCATACCTTTATCGCGACTTCGCCTATTCACATGAAAATGAAGTTGCGTATGGAGCCGGATGCGGTACTGGCGCAGGCGGTTGAAGCAGTAAAGATGGCTCGAAAATTTACCGATAACGTTGAGTTTTCACCCGAAGATGCCGGTCGTTCGGAAACTGATTTCCTGTGTCGGGTGATCGAGGCTGTCATTGATGCTGGTGCGACCACCATCAATATTCCCGATACAGTGGGCTACAATTTACCCAGTCAGTTTGGCAGTCTGATCAATACCTTGATCGAGCGAATCCCTAATTCTGACAAGGCTATATTCTCAGTACATTGTCATAATGATCTGGGACTGGCGGTGGCGAACTCTTTGTCGGCCGTACAGAATGGTGCGCGTCAGGTTGAATGCACCATTAATGGTCTCGGTGAACGTGCGGGTAATGCAGCCCTGGAAGAAATAGTGATGGCCGTGCGTACCCGTCAGGATTTGTTCGATGTGGATACAACTATTGATGCCACCCAGATTATTCCGACGTCACGGTTGGTGTCAGGCATTACCGGTTTCGCTGTGCAGCCGAACAAGGCCATTGTTGGTGCCAATGCTTTTGCTCATGAATCGGGCATTCATCAGGACGGTGTTTTAAAGAGCCGGGAAACCTATGAAATCATGCGGGCGCAGGATGTGGGTTGGAGCGAGAATCGTATTGTACTGGGTAAGCATTCCGGTCGAAATGCCTTGCGCTCACGCCTGGTGGATCTGGGAATAGAGTTGGGTTCAGAGGAAGAGCTTAATGATGCGTTTAGTCGCTTCAAGGAGCTGGCGGATAAAAAGCATGAGATTTTCGATGAAGACTTGCAGGCACTGGTTGCCGAATCCAATTGGGCCGCTGAAGATGAGAAGTACAAGCTGATTAGCCTGAAAGTGTGTTCAGAAACCGGTGAGACACCAGAAGCGACCGTGGTTGTCAGCATGGATGAGAAGGAAATTACTGCCACATCGAAAGGCAGTGGCCCAGTAGATGCTGCTTATAAGGCGATTGAACAGGTGGTCAACAGCGCCACTGAGCTGCAATTGTATTCGGTGAATAATATCACTAGTGGCACTGATTCTCAGGGTGAGGTTACCGTGCGACTGTCGAAGGACGGTCGTATTGTGAACGGCCTGGGTGCGGATACCGATATTGTGATTGCATCGGCCAAGTCCTATATCAATGCCCTGAACAAGATCAACCTGACATTGCAAGATCGCGAGCATCCCCAGCTGGGTGATGTCTAATCGGTGTCTGATCTAAAGGGCCATAGTCAACATGTCGTGGGGCAGGGAAGCCCTGTCGATGAGACTATGCGCATTGCCTATCTTAAGGCCATGGGTATTCAGCCCTGGTTCTTGAAATATCAAACCGTCATTGTTGATGATGTGCAGCCATCTGCTGCTGAGCCAGAAGTGAATGCTGGTGAAGAAAGCCCAGGCATCGATGTCGGTGCAGGTATTGAAATAGCAAATGCCAGTCTGGAGCAGCTGCAACATATCGTATCCCAGTGTCAATTATGTGAATTACATGCCAGTAGAATTCATACGGTGTTTGGTAGCGGTAAAGCTGATGCTGATCTACTCATTATTGGTGAGGCACCGGGTGAGGATGAGGATGCGCAGGGCGAGTCCTTTGTTGGTCAGGCAGGGCAGTTATTGAACGCGATGTTGCAGGCGATTGATCTGGATCGTCAAGTGGTGTACCTCACCAATGTGATCAAATGCCGTCCGCCGGAGAACCGAAATCCTCATATAAGTGAAACCATTTGTTGTGATCCCTATCTGCAGCGGCAGATTGAATTGGTTAAACCTAAATTAATCCTGGCATTAGGTCGTGTTGCTGCTCAACACCTACTCATGAGCCAGGATAATCTGGGTGAGATGCGAGGTAAACAGCATAGCTATAATGGTATTCCCCTGATTGTCAGTTACCATCCAGCTTATTTGTTACGCAAGCCGGTTGAAAAACGTAAGTCCTGGCAGGATTTACAACGCGTAAAGCAAATTATCAACAGCAGTTTCTGATATGGCGATTAATCCTGACTACGAATCTGCCACGGGTTTCAGGAGTATGTATTTTGAAGACGTACCCCGTGTGGTCGAAATTGAACAACAGGCCTACGATCATCCCTGGACAAGCGGCATTTTCACGGACTGTATTCGTGTCGGCTATAACTGCCTGGTGTATGTGTTAGATGGCGAGGTTCAGGCTTACGGCCTGATTTCAGTTGCTGCGGGTGAAGCACATATTTTGAATTTGTGTGTCGCCAGGGATTTTCAGGGTCAGGGTTTGGGTCGAAAGATGTTACTCAAATTGCTGGATATTGCCGAGCAGGAACAGGTGGACTCGGTGTTTCTCGAAGTTCGTGTATCCAATACCATCGCTGCGCATCTGTATGAACAGGAAGGCTTTAATCGTATTGGCGTGCGTAAAAATTACTACCCTGACGGCGAAGGTAAAGAAGATGCACTGGTCTATGCGCGGGCCATGAACCTACCTGAAGAATAATTTGACGTATGACAGCCATCATTTCCAGATCTGTAATGATTAAGGTGTTCTCCTCACATTTTTTGTCAGGCTTTGTTGTATAATTCGCCTTCAGTTTTTTTAGTGTAATAAATCATGTCTGACTATCTCCAGCAAATGCAGCGTAGGCGTACCTTCGCAATCATTTCCCATCCCGATGCCGGTAAAACCACGCTGACGGAAAAATTATTGTTATTCGGGGGTGCCATTCAGCTGGCGGGGACAGTAAAAGGTCGTAAGGCAGCACGTCATGCTACTTCTGACTGGATGGAGCTGGAAAAACAGCGTGGTATCTCAGTGACCTCATCGGTCATGCAGTTTCCCCATAACGATTGCATTATTAATCTGCTGGATACTCCTGGTCATGCCGACTTCTCTGAGGATACTTATCGTACGCTCACGGCGGTTGACTCAGCCTTGATGGTGATTGATGCGGCTAAAGGTGTCGAGGAACGTACCATCAAATTAATGGATGTGTGTCGCTTGCGAGATACGCCTATTCTGACCTTTGTGAACAAGATGGACCGCGAGGCTAAAGACCCTATCGAATTGCTCGATGAGGTGGAAACGGTACTCAATATTCAGTGTGCGCCCATGACCTGGCCAATCGGTATGGGTAAGGCTTTTAAGGGTGTGTTTCATCTGTATAACGACAGTGTCCACTTGTTCAGTGCCACCCACGGCGGAAAAATCCAGCAGGGGGATATTATTCAAGGACTGGATAATCCGGAGCTGGATGAAAAACTCGGTTCAATGGCCGCTGATCTGCGAGAGGAGATTGAGCTGGTTAAAGGTGCCAGTCATGAATTTGATCTTGAAGCCTACCGCCAGGGTAAATTAACACCGGTGTTTTTTGGTTCCGCGATTAATAATTTCGGTATCAAGGAATTGCTCGATGCGCTGGATGCCTACGCACCAACACCCAAGCCGCGCGATGGTGGCGCCCGTATCGTTGAAGCAACGGAAGAGAAATTCACCGGCTTTGTGTTCAAGATTCAGGCAAATATGGATCCGCAACACCGTGATCGTATAGCATTCCTGCGAGTCTGTTCCGGGAAATATGAAAAAGGCATGAAGGTCCGGCATGTACGTATCAAGAAGGATATTAAACTGAGTGATGCTCTGACCTTTATGGCATCAGACCGCGGCCATGTAGATGAAGCTTTTGCGGGTGATATTATTGGTTTACATAATCATGGCACGATTCGTATTGGTGACACTTTCACATTAGGTGAAGACCTTGTCTTCACGGGTATTCCCAATTTTGCGCCGGAACTCTTTCGCCGTGCACAGCTACGTGATCCACTGAAGATGAAAGCTCTGCAAAAAGGCCTGATTCAGTTATGTGAAGAAGGGGCAACCCAGCTTTATCGTCCGCTGAACAATAATGACTTGATACTGGGTGCTGTTGGTGTGCTGCAGTTTGATGTGGTAGCGCACCGGCTGAAAGATGAATACGGTGTCGATTGTTCATTCGAGAATGTAAATGTAACCACCGCTCGTTGGGTCGAGTGTGATGATGCGAAAATGCTGGCCCAGTTCAAGGAAAAAGTGGCCAGTAACCTGGCACTGGACCATGCAGGAGATCTGGTCTATATCGCACCAACCCGAGTTAATCTTGATATGGCACAGGAGCGCTGGCCAGATATTAAATTCCTGTCAACGCGTGAGCATGGCGTTTACGATTCTGAGAAATAACCACTCAGAATAGTAAACTGCAACTGCAACCTTGCAGTAGTACATGATTGCACTGGTCGATTTATTCAACTGGTTGGGGATCGCTGGCTGCAATCGCCCGGTAAATAAAGGTATCAAGTCCTGCTGAATCGATCACAATTTCCAAGCCAAGCTCAGGATACCGCCAGCGCTGAGTTGTGTCATTTATCTGTAACTGTTCAGTTGCAGTCCCAAAACGTTGCAGTATGACATCAATTTCATAATCGATAGCTGGTTTGTAAGTCAGGGTTTTGATAGTGGCTGATAATAATTGCATTTGATGCTGATCGGATAACTGTAGGTAGGACTTGTCCGCAACAGTCAGGGCTGATTTTTCATACTCTACCAAGGTAGATGGTTCTAGTGCATATTCCAGTTCGATTGTCGCCAGTAAGCCACCAGTATTGAGTTCATCATAAATAGACACCAGGCGTGCAGGCATATTCTCACTGGCAGGTATGAAGTGGGTTTCTGGATATTGCGCAAGAATCTGATTAGCATCTTGTAATTGAGTTCTACCCAGGGTGATGCCGAAGACCCGGCTTGTGCCGTTGGCCTGAATATCGATGTTCCATGGCATGTGAGTAGTTTGCTCTGAGTCGGAACTGTCCCCGATTACCATGATCATCAGGGCTGTAGCAATCATTATAAATATTAATAGTGTTCTGCTCATGGGAATTACTTTGCCAGAATTTGTTTAGTTTCGCCAGTCAAGATAGTAAATCATAATTATCAGTAAGCCTGTGAAATAGATCATGATGATCTAATGGTTAAATATCCATTATTTTGACAAGTTGTTCAGAGTGTCCATCAATTAAAGTATAGTAAGCTTTGATGTAAATAATAATGATTCATACCGTTGCAACAGGATACTTATGCTGAAGAACAAACAAATACTGGGTTGGGCTTTATATGACTGGGCTAATTCAGTATTTGCGACCGTGGTTATCGCCGGTTTTTTTCCTGTGGTCTTTAAACAGTACTGGGCGACGGACCTTGCATCTGACCAGAGTACTTTTTGGCTCGGTGCCGCCAATTCAACCTCTAGTCTAATTATTGTTTTACTGGCACCTGTGTTAGGTGCTATCGCAGACTGTTCCGGTATACGTAAGCGTATGTTGATTGGGTTTATGTTGTTAGGAGCGGTAACTACTTTCCTGTTTTCTACCGTGGCCCAGGGAGACTGGTGGTTAGTTCTGGGGCTGTATGTTCTTGCGACCCTGGGCTTTATGGGTGGAAATGTTTTTTATGATGCCATGCTGGTCGATGTTAGCCGCAATCATCATGTCGATCGTGTGTCGGGTTTGGGTTTTGGCATGGGCTATCTCGGTGGTGGATTGTTGCTGGCCTTGTGCATTTTGTTAACGCAGAATGCAGAACGGCTTGGTTTTGACACAAGTATGAATGCTGTGTTGTTTGCTTTTGTGCTTACCGCACTCTGGTGGTTGGTGTTTAGTCTACCGCTGATGTTATGGGTTAATGAGTCTAAGGCTGTTGCTGTTAAAGGTGACCGCCATATTCTGAAAGAAACCGCAAAAGCATTCAGGCATGTCTTTCAACATAAACAAATTCGCCTGTTTTTACTTGCCTACTGGTTATATATCGATGGTGTCGACACAATTATAAGAATGGCTATCGACTATGGCCTGGCACTTGGCTTTGGGGCTAATGATTTAATTGTTGCTTTATTGATTACCCAGTTTGTCGGATTTCCTGCGGCCATACTCTATACTCACTTAGGTGATAAAATTGGCGTCAAACCTGCATTAATACTGGGCATTTTGGCCTATGGGGTTATTACCCTGTTAGGTTACGGCATGGAGTCTGTGTGGGAGTTCTATATGTTAGCGGTGATGATCGGCCTGGTGCAGGGTGGCGTACAGGCACTGAGTCGTTCATTTTATGCGCGGCTGATCCCTCCTGAACGTGCAGCAGAATATTTTGGAATTTACAATATGATGGGTAAAGCCGCTGCTGTACTTGGGCCATTGTTGATGGGCGGTGTTGCAGTGATGACCTCTAGTCATCGATACTCTATTTTATCTATTCTTGTTTTATTTATTGCAGGCCTGGTATTACTGATGAATGTTAAAGCACCTGATCAGAAATAGATTGTGGTTTGTATGTACCTGGCCTATATATATCGAGTGGTGATCTGTAGCTATTATGGATATTGCTGATGCCAGACAGGCCTTTTTTGACTGGAATGAACAGTGCATAACACAGTTTATAGAAAGACTGGCACCTGTTCAGAAAACAGCCATTACCCTGTTGCCTCTACTATTTCAGACTAATAATCGGTTTCTGCCTGGTTACAACGGAGCTGATGTACCTGCGGGTATATATTCATATGTCCCTGCAAAGACTGCACTTCATGCAGCAAGAAAACAGAATAATCGTTTCAGTTATCAACAGGATGCGATTGTAAAGCATGCACCGATTGAAGCCATTTTTTTACAACAGGATGTAATCGATAATCACTTAACTTTATGGTTGCTGCATGACCCTGGCTTGAACTCGAGTCAGTACGGGGAGTTAAATGCAAAGCTGACAAAGGTTGCACACTGGTTAGGTAATCTGCAGCTTAAAGTTGATGCCTGTTTACTAAGCTCCCGACAATTGGCACTGGGTGAATTGCCTGATGCAGTAAGTAAATCACAAACTGCACAAGGTTTGTTTCTCGATGCATTTTATCTTGAGGCGATGCTGATAGCGGGGAAATATCCAGCCTGGTGGTTGGTGCCGCCTGAGAAAGAAGCACACTATGATGATTTTGTTGCCTATATTAAACAGCATCGTTTTGTAAAGGAAAGTGAATTTATTGACCTGGGTAGTGTGAGTAAGTTAAATCATGCTGATTTGGTGCAGCAGTCAGTCAGTATCCTGCAGGCGATAAAGCAGTCATCGGAACATACCTGGTTAAGATTGTTGCAGTTGTATATTAAAGAACAGGCTTGGCCTGAAGTTAGTGGTAGTAGCTGGCTATTGAAAAAAAACATATATTCAATGCAGCCAGTCGATAGTTTTTTATCTGCTCAGCGTGTAACTGCGGAAATTATCCAGTCAGCTGTCACACAGCTTCCGGACAATAATGATCGAGGCTCTGGTATAAAACTTTTACAGCGCCTGGGTGCAATGGGGCGGCTAAATAAAAATTTATCAGAAGCTCTCAGTACTACGATGCCCGAATATGCACAGAATTATAGTGGCAGGCATTTCGATCTTATCCAGTCATTATCTACATACAGCCTGTTAGATCAGTTGCTGGCCTTAACATTTCGACAAATTGTGGATGTATTTAATATCAAAAGGGAGAGTGATGAGGATGTAGATCTGGCTGAAATGTTAAATAATATATCAGCCTTTATATCCAGAAGTGACGAAAAAGTTGCTATCTACAATACCGGCAATTCTACAGAGAATATTCAGGAGCGAATTCGTATTCGTTATCAGACTGAATCCGCAACCTGGTCACTGCTTATTGTGTTAGAGGAAGGTCAGGAAGAAACACTGTATACAAATACGAATCTTTTAGCTGTAATTGCCTGGGCCTGGTTTAACCGACTGGCGGATCAATCAACACAGGTTTCAATTGACTGTCCAAGCTATTTTGTTACTCAGATTGAAGCCCGTCATGTACTTGAAGTGCTGATGATGAAAGTACAGCCAGATATGATATGGCAAACAAGTACCGAAGCGTTCGAACATCCAGCCAGGCCGCTTCGCTCTATCGTGTTCGTCAGTACGGTACCTGTCAATATACGTGCTGAACAAGCGATATCAAGTGATGATAAATATACCAGTAAACCACTTCAGTTATTTTCCGAACAACTGACGATTAATAGTTGGGGTGAAATACACATTCAAACATTTCGAGGTTATAGGGGCTTTCTACAATGTTTGAGTGAATGGTTTACACCAGCGTATCAATCTGGTGCCCTGGAATCGTCAGGTCTGGAGTTTTATGGTTATGCCTCGGGAGCCATCACATCTATTACCCAGAATCTTCAGCGTATACAGAATGAACTGGTCGAATGTTTTGGCTACAAGGCTATGCATACAGCTTGTCTAATCGTGAGTCTGGATCGAGGCTATTATCGATTTGAGCTGGATGAATATAATGGCTTACAGTCTGAACGAGTGGGTGCCGATCAACAGCTCTTGCAGTTTTTACAGCAACCACTTGAGCATTTTAGGCCTGTATCCATGGGGGTGAATGTTCTGGCAAATACGCCATTAAGTGATATTTACAAGCGCAATCAATCGGGCGTGGTACAGGTTTATTTTCAGTTGAGAAATCGCACCTGTGAAACCTGGGTGCTGGATGAAAGAGGAAGCTTATGGCATGACCAGTGTAACGTGTTAAGCCGTGAAGTTTACGTGGCTCAGTGGTTGTACTTTATACGTAATATAAATGACCGTATGCGAGCAATGCTCAACAATGATACACCATTGCCTGCCTTATCGATTCAGCAGATTAGTATTAATCAGCTGGGTGGTTATGAGTTTTATACTATGACGACCAATGATGTTCTGGCTGGTCAGCGTTTCTTTAATATCAAACTTATTGTCTATGGAGAGTCAGATAATGAGCAAGTTAGTTTGTTATGTGATGATCGCGAATTTCATTCTATCGAGTTGGGTGAACGCGTTGTCGGTGATTGTGTGGCATTTCTCCAGGGGCAAATGCAACAAACGGGCCCTAAATCTGTATATGTAAGTGATGTCGACGCACCATTGAATATGTTTCTGATCGAAAATCAGGACGAGATTCAAACACTGCATTTTCTGAACTACAAGTATAAATTTGAGCACGAAATAAACCAGTTGTTAGGGATTATCTAATCCTGGAAAAATACTCGGACAGGTGTGAGCATGATGAAACGAGACAGTGGTTTTTGGTTTTTGCACGGGCCTGGCTGGCTCTTGTTTATGTATCTTATATACGCACAGGCGATTCCTGCCTTTGACTATGAGCTAGGCGTCGCTATGGGTACACAGGAATCGGCTCAACAAATTACGGCTGTGGGTGCCGCCTTTTGGTACGGTTTTGCCTTTGCTGATTTGCTTGTCTATATACCATTGTTGGCAGCAGGTTTGATCGGCTACTACTTGGGACAGAAATGGGGAACTATGCTGCTGGCAGCTGCTCTGGGTGTTACCATTTACTGGCCGGTGGTTTGTCTAGCTGCAGTGGTTGCGGCTCGTGGTGCTCAGGGCTGGAACCTGGAAAACGAGATGGCCTACTGGATTGTATTGCCACTGATTGCATTTTGGGGGGCATGGGGCTTATGGCGCATTTCGCGTTAAGCCCAGTCAGGTATTTATGCCTGTCACTACCGAAAGGTAATTAGTGTGATTCTAGTTTTGCCAGTTCGTTGAGGATGGAAGTGACCAATGACTCACCCTGGGGACCGATTTTATCGCAAAGGCGATCAACGTCACGTTCGCCATCGACCATGGGTTTGATCAGGGTACTGAAGCGAGCCAGGTCGCCGGTGGTGTTCGACATTTGTTCGGCCATGGTGCCGAGCATCGTAAGCGCATTGATATCACCGGTGCCAGCTGCCTGAATGAGTTGTGCCAGCATGGGTGCAGCCATAGCGGGATCGGGTTCCGGTTCAGCGGGAAGACTGGCCGGGTTCTGAATACCTTTTAAAATACTTTCGACAATAATATAGTCTTCTTCATCCAGGCCTTTCAATACGCTACTGTCACGATCACCCTTGATGACTTTTCGGATAGACTTGACCAGGTTGTCCCAGCCGTTTTCGGCCGAGATCTTCAGCACTTTTTCCAGTTCGGGCATCAGTGAGCTGTCATTAAGGGCTTTGACCACGGCGACCACTAGTCGGCCATGAACCTGTAATACTTGTTCGCGTTTTTCCGGCATGATTTGCATGTGAGCTTACTCTATTTCAATATTTGTATAGTGATGCATGCAGCTGTTTGTAGGCTCACATCGACTCAATTTTACGCGCCTGTTCCTGCAGCTGTTTGATGGCTGTTTCCATTTCTGCGACACGCTGGCGTTCTTTATCAACCACGGCTTCCGGTGCTTTATCAACAAAGCTGGGGTTGGTGAGCTTTGCCTGGCTTTTTTGTAGGTTGTTATCGATTTTAGCAATTTCCTTGTTCAGCCGAGTCAGTTCTGCTTCTTTGTCGATGAGACCGGCCAGCGGGATAAGCAGTTTCATTTCACCGACCAGTGCTGTAGCAGACTCAGGTTCCTTGTCATTGGCTCCTAACAGGGTCACGCTGTCCAGTTTGGCCAGAGTCATGATGAATGATTCATTCTCCGCAAATCGTTTTTGATCTAGCTCACTGCTGTTCTGTAATAGCACCGGCAAAGGTTTGCCCGGGGCAATATCCATTTCAGAGCGGATGCGACGCACACCCATAATCAAGGTCTTCACCCACTCCAGTTCTTCTTCAGCCTGTTGATCTAGCAATGTGTCATCAGCTTGTGGGAAGGCCTGGGTCATAATCGTTTTGCCGTCGATACCCGCCAATGGTGCTACGCGTTGCCAGAGTTCTTCAGTAATGTAAGGCATAATTGGGTGATTCAGGCGAAGAATACTTTCCAGTACCCTCACCAGTGTTTGTCGCGTACCACGTTTGGCTGCATCAGAAGCCTCTTTTGTTAGCACTGGTTTGGATAATTCCAGATACCAGTCACAGTAGTCTTCCCAGACAAAGGCATATAAATCACGGGCGGCCATATCAAAGCGATAGCCATTAATGTGTTCATTCACATTCTGGCTAACAGTTTGTAGACGGGACATAATCCAGCGATCGGCCAGTGATAATTCGATATCGTCGTTGTTAATACCCGTGTCCTGATCTTCTGTGTTCATCAGCACATAACGCGTGGCATTCCATATCTTGTTACAGAAGTTGCGATAGCCTTCTGTGCGTTGTAAATCGAAACGAATGTCACGACCGGTGGAAGCCAGTGCTGCGAAAGTAAAGCGCAGGGCATCAGTGCCGAATGCGGGAATGCCATCAGGGAAATGTTTGCGTGTGGACTTTTCAATTTTCGGCGCCATCTGTGGCTGCATTAAACCGCTGGTGCGTTTGCTCACCAGGTCTTCCAGGGAGATGCCGTCAATCAGATCAATGGGATCGAGAACATTGCCCTTGGACTTGGACATCTTCTGGCCATCCTGATCACGTACCAGTCCATGAATATAAATTTCCTTGAACGGTACATCATCCATGAATTTAAGGCCCATCATAATCATGCGAGCAACCCAGAAGAAAATGATGTCGAAACCGGTAACCAGTACGCTGGTGGGATAGAACTGTTTCAGTCGATCCGTATTTTCCGGCCAGCCCAGTGTTGAGAACGGCCATAAGGCAGAAGAGAACCAGGTATCCAGTACATCTTCATCCTGTTTCAAAGGCAGGTCGGCATCCAGTTTGTATTTTTTACGGACTTCATCTTCGTTATCAGCGACATACACATTGCCGGCTTCGTCATACCAGGCCGGGATGCGGTGGCCCCACCAGATCTGACGTGAAATACACCAGTCCTGAATATTGTTCATCCATTCAAAATAGGTTTTGTTCCAGTTATCCGGCACAAATTTAATACGACCTTCCGTTACCGCATCACGGGCTGGTTTAGCCAGTGGCTCGACTTTGACATACCACTGATCCGTCAGGTAAGGCTCAACTACAGAGCCGGAGCGGTCTCCACGAGGTACCATGAGTTTGTGGTCATCAATCTTTTCCAGCAAGTCCAGTTCACGTAAATCATGGATGATCATGTCACGGGCTTCATAACGATCGAAACCACGGTATTTTTCCGGTGCTTCATCATTGATGCTGGCATCTACTGTCAGAATATTGATCATGGGCAGGTTATGGCGTTGGCCCATTTCGTAGTCGTTGAAGTCGTGAGCCGGGGTGATTTTGACACAGCCGGAACCGAATTCAGGATCGACATAATCATCGGCAATGATTGGAATCTCTCGACCGACCAATGGCAGGGTAATGGTTTTACCAATAAAGGCTTGATAGCGTTCATCATCCGGGTGCACCGCTACTGCCGTATCACCCAGCATGGTTTCAGGACGTGTGGTGGCAACCACCAGTTGTCCGGAACCGTCTGTCAGCGGGTAGCGCATGTGCCAGAGGTGGCCGGATTCTTCTTCAGAGATAACTTCAAGATCAGATACCGCCGTGTGTAGAACCGGATCCCAGTTCACCAGGCGCTTTCCGCGGTAGATCAGGCCTTCATCGTAAAGCTGTACAAAAACCCGATGTACAGCTTCAGATAGACCTTCATCCATAGTGAAGCGCTCGTGCGCCCAGTCCAGTGAACCGCCCATGCGACGTAGCTGACGAGTGATAGAACCGCCAGACTCTTCCTTCCACTCCCAGATGCGATCGATGAAATCATCGCGGCCCAGATCATGACGGCTCTTACCTTCAGCGGTCAGCTGACGTTCGACCACCATTTGAGTTGCGATACCGGCATGGTCCGTACCCGCCTGCCACAGGGTGTTATCGCCTTTCATACGGTGATAACGGATCAGGGCATCCATAATGGTATCCTGGAACGCGTGGCCCATGTGCAGGGTGCCTGTCACATTGGGTGGTGGGATCATGATGCAATAGCTATTGCTGTCCTGATCATTTTCGCGGGGTGAAAAATAGCCCTGCTGTTCCCAGGTTTCATACCATTTGGTTTCGATGCTTTGCGGATTGTATGTTTTTTCCATGCCAGCTTAGATATTAGTAGAAAAAAGAAGCCGGATTATACCGTATGTAGGGAGTGAGGCGTAGTGGGGAGGTTAATTGCCGTAGGAAAAGAAAGTGTCACGAGATACTTGAATCGGACCTGATGAGGTTGCTTAGCTGACTAAACACCATAGTGTTCAGTTTCATAGTGACAGTGGGGTAGTTATGGCTATAACTGGTTGATGAATGAGCCGCAGAGCCTGGAAATTATCAATTATCCAGCTGTTGAAGGATTTTTTTTGTAAGTTGCTGCTTGAGTTGTTCTTCAATCATCGGCAGGGTGTCACGTAGGGTTTCGGCGACAATAGCTTCGATATGTTCGCGTAGTTCGTTCAAGTCCGCCTGCTTATTGCGCGATATTTCTTGAGTCATTGTTTGCTCGAAATACGAGCCATCAAAGTGGTTTTCCATCTCAGGGTCGCCAGCTTCGATAATGTCAGTTAGGGTCGGGATGCGGTCTTTGACGTTACTCATAATTAGTTTATTTCGTGGTGATGCAATTCATAACCTTCGTTACGATAGCGTTTGTAATGTTCACGACTGGCCTGTTTACGTCCCGGTTCCTGGTTGACGATTTCTGCAATACGCTCAAATTGGCCGACTTGAGCGGGCGTATGAGGCGACAGGTTAATCATCAGTTGGTAATCACCGCCGGTATCAGCTGAGTGGCTGATCAATATAGGCTGGGCCTTAATGCTGTCATCCGTCATGCTATCTTCCAGAGTCGCATGGGGAATAAAACTGCCATCCCTGAAGGTCCACAGCATATCGTCGATACGTTGGCTTTCATCTGGTGCACTGGTCTGAATCAGAATGCGCTGGCCCTGTAGCCAGGCTTTTTCGGCCAGTTTACAGACAAATTTCTGTAAGCTGGCCGTGTTGTCATCTGACAGGATATAAAAGTCCACGCGTGACATTTTATTTATTCGATTCCAGTTCAGTGACGCGGTCGAAAATATATTGCATCAATAATGGTACAGGGCGACCGGTGGCTCCTTTGTCTTTGCCCGACTTCCAGGCAACACCAGCAATATCGAGATGCGCCCAGTGATATTTCTTGGTGAAGCGTGACAGGAAGCAGGCAGCGGTTATGGTACCTGCTTCACGCCCGCCAATATTAGCCACATCGGCAAAGTTACTGTCCAGTTGCTGCTGGTAATCATCCCATAAGGGTAACTCCCAGCAACGGTCGCCGGTGGTTTTGCCAGCATTCAGTAAATCATTGATCAGTGGATTGTGGTTGCCTAACAGACCCGCTGGGTGGTTACCCAGTGCAATGATGCAGGCGCCGGTTAAGGTGGCGATATCAATCACCACGTCAGGATCAAATTTCTGCGCATAGGTGAGTGCATCACACAGAATGAGTCGACCTTCCGCATCGGTGTTGAGTATTTCGATGGTTGTACCCGACATGCTGGTGACTATATCACCGGGTTTGGTAGCCAGACCGTCCGGCAGATTTTCAGTCGACGGTACAATACCAACGACATTAATCGGTAGTTGTAGTTCTGCACAGGCAGCCAATGTACCAATAACACTGGCGGCACCGCACATGTCATATTTCATTTCATCCATCTGGGCGCCGGGTTTCAGGCTGATACCACCGGAGTCAAAGGTGACACCTTTGCCGACCAGAACTACGGGCTTCTGTTCGTCATCGCCACCTGAGTATTCCAGGGTGATCAGCTTGGCGGGTTGACGACTGCCTCGTGATACCGACAACAGGGCCCCCATTTTGAGTTTTTCCATGTCGTTTTCTTCAAGCACATTTACGGCTAGATTTCGGTAGGTCTTTTGCAGCGATTTAGCCTGTTCTGCCAGATAGGTCGGAGTACAGATATTACCCGGTAAATTCGACAGGTCTTTGCTCAGGGTGATACCGGAGGCAATCGCCATACCCTGGCGGACGGCTTGTTCACCATCGGGTAATTCGCGCCGACTGGGTACACTGAATATGACACGGCGCAGTGGTCGGCGGGTGTTTTCTTTCTTGCTTTTTAACTGATCGAAACGATATAGAGCCTCTTCGGTCGCCTGTACGGCATGGCTGACTTTCCAGGCCGCATCACGGTTTTTAATATTGAGTTCGGTCAGGCAGGAGAAAACCTCAGTGGCACCACGGTCATCAAGGAATTTTGCGATCGTACTGTTGGCCTGCAGGAAGGCTTTAGTGTCAAAGTTCTTTTCACGACCACAGCCGATGAGTAATACTCGGTCACACAGGGTGTTTGGCACATTATGAAGCAACAGGGTTTGACCTTCTTTACCTTCACATTCGCCACGGCGAATAAGGTTGGCAATATAGCCGTCACTGGCTTCATCCAGTATTTGTGCAGAATGTGATAGCTTACGCGATTCAAAAATACCGACAGCAACACAGGAAATGCGTTGTTTTTCAGGGCTGCCGCTTTTTACCGAAAATTCCATAATGGCTCCATTATTTTATATGTGCCTGTAATAAATTAAGATGAATCGATCAATTAGATTCGGATTCAGATAACAGCCTGGTAAGACATCAACCTTCCTCTAAGAGCCTGTTTATGCTGTTTGGTAAGGATTTTATGCAAAGATGACGTTGATATACAGATTGTTATGAAAAAAAATATTCAAAACAGCGTAAAATGTGCAATTAATTGATTGAATCGGGCTTAAATAAGCCACTGACTGAAAAAAATCAGACAATATCCATGCTAACACGATATTTTTCTATTATTGACCGCTATGTGGCCCGCGAGTTGTTACAGACATGGCTGGCTGTATCGCTCGTGCTGATGTTGATTTTGCTCAGCAGTACCCTGGCCCGGTTACTGGGTCAGGCATCTGAGGGCCTGATTCCGGAAGATGCTGTGTTCACCTTCATGATTATAATCAGTGTCCGTTATCTGATCCTGGTGGTGCCGCTGAGTTTGTATCTTGGGGTATTGCTTACCTTTAGTCGTTTGTATAAAGATAATGAAATGGCGGTGCTGGCTGCTTGCGGTTTTGGTATTAGTCGATTTTACCGTCCCCTGTTGATCATTGTGATACCGGCATCTTTATTTATGCTGGTCATGACGATGTGGGTAATTCCTGATTTGTCACACAAGCATAAAGCCCTGCAGGCCGAAATAGAAAGTCGTTCGGAATTGAGTGGACTGATTGCCGGGCGTTTTAATGAGGCACAGGATGGTAATGCTATTATGTTTCTTGAGAAGCAGTCTGATGATCGGCGCTCTATGGAAAACATCTTTTTACACCAAAAAGATGTCAATGTGATTGATATCGAAACTGCTGCACGGGCTCATCGTTATAAAGACGAAGAAGGGCGGAAGTTTATTCTGTTTAGCCATGGCCAACATTATGCAGGTACACCGGGAACACGCGACTTCAGAATCATTCAATATGAAAAGCACGGTGTTTATCTTGATGATGACAAGGTTTTCGATAAACGGGTAACAGACCGTAGTGCTCTGCCGACCAAAATGATCTGGAATTCGAGTGACCGTTATCATCAGGCTGAATTTCAATGGCGTTTGTCGATACCTATGGCGACTTTTCTGTTGGCCATGCTGGCGTTGCCACTGAGTTATACCAAACCTCGAAAAGGCCGTTATTCACGACTGGCGCCAGCTATTTTTATTTACCTGATTTTTACTAACCTGTTGAGTGTGGCGCAGACCTGGATAGAAAATGGCACAGTATCACTCACACTGGGGATGTGGTGGGTACATGGTTTGTTGTTCCTGGTGATTGTGTTCTGGTTGTTTATCCGTGCCGGTGGTGTCCGACGCTTTTTGTTTAAACCTGCTCGATTAGAAAACACATGAGAATACTGGATCGCTATATTGCCCAAACGGTTATCTCCGGTACCTTGATGACATTGATGGTGCTGGGAGCCTTATTGGCTTTTGTTGATTTTGTAGGTGAGATCGATGATGTCGGCAAAGGTCAGTACGGCGTCACTGAAGCAGCGTTGTATGTGTTGTTGAGCTTACCTAAACGTCTGTATGAATTATTTCCAACAGCAGTACTGCTGGGTAGCCTGCTGGGTCTGGGTATGCTGGCAGGTAACAGTGAACTAATTGTGGTGCGTGCGGCCGGTGTTTCTATCTTCCGCATTGTGCGTTCGGTATTACAGGCTGGACTGGTGCTGGTGATTTTAGTTGCGGTGACTGGTGAGGTTCTGGTGCCCCTCAGTGAGCGCGAAGCGCAGACTATTCGTACGACATCACTCAAACAGAATATTTCTTTGGGTAAGCATGGCTTCTGGGCGCGTGATGGCATGAATTATATCCAGGTTGGCCGTGTCTATCCGGATTATCAGTTAGGCAATTTGAAAATCTATCAGCTGGATAAAAATAATCAGTTGAAACAGATTGTTCACGCCAATGCCGCTCGCTATGTCAATGGCAGCTGGCAACTAAAACGAGTACAGCGCAGTATCTTCAGCGATGGAAAAGTGTCCAGTGAGTCACTGAAAACACTGGACTGGCCTGAATTATTGAATCCGGAACTGTTTACAGTGGTGAGTGTAAAACCTGCCACTATGTCGGCGATCGATTTATACCTTTACAGCAAGTATCTGCAAGATAACCAGCTCGATGCCAGTCATTATCAGCTGGCATTCTGGATAAAAGTGATGACACCCATATCCAGCCTGGTGATGTTGTTGATTGCCTTGCCCTTCATATTCAGTTCTCAACGCAGTGGGGGGTCAGGTTTCAGGATCCTGGTTGGCTTATTGCTGGGAATTGGCTTCTTTATGCTGAACCGCACCATTAATCACCTGGGACAAATTTATGGCGTGTACCCTTTCTTTAGTGCCGCCATTCCTGTGATGTTAGTCGCCATTGCCGGTTTACTGGCGATTCGGCGTGTGCATTAAAAAAACTTACGACTTATCCATCTGCAACAGCACTGTATGTGAAGCCAGGTCGTGCCAGGTGCGTTTCTGTTTATCCACCAGTGACCAGATAAAGCCCAGGCCAAACACTAACCAGGACACTAGTGCTGTCATAAAACGAATGGCGGCTATTTTCCAGGTCACCGGTGAACCATCACAGGTCAGTAATTTCACGCGCCAGGTTTTCATTCCCAGAGTTTGTCCGCCATGTGTCCAGAACCAGCCAAAAAATACAAAACTACTGAGTAACAGACTGATGAGTACAATTATCTGATAGATGGTGTATATCTCATGTTCTTCTGTAATGGCATGGCCATCGTTTAACAACATAGTGGCCGCTGCAGCAATCACCGTACCGACAATAAAGAGTACTGCTAGCAGCAATAACAGGTCATAGACGATGGTTAGCAGGCGTTTAATCAGGCTAACAGGTGGAATATGTGTAGAAATGTGACTCATATTGGGATATTTTACCCATAAGCAAGCTATAAAGTTAATCGGACATTGAATTAATTATATGCAGATCATTACTGATTCGATGATAAGTCAGTGTGCTGCGTAGTATCGTGTGAAGGC
The DNA here is from genome assembly GCA_041572275.1 of Gammaproteobacteria bacterium. Lineage (GTDB taxonomy): Bacteria > Pseudomonadota > Gammaproteobacteria > SZUA-229 > SZUA-229 > JBFFSQ01. The sequence goes on along the minus strand of JBFFSQ010000001.1, from coordinate 52,001 downwards.
TTGTTCACATGACGCATATCGAGTAATTCTAAAGGATGAAAGCCTTAAATCATATATGTCAATTGAGTGAGAGCATTCAGAGCATATTCATAATGTTTCGCATGAGTGAATCGCAATTTAAATGATAACAAAAAAACAATCAGGAAAGCCGGTAATGAAATTTTCCAGCGTCGGTGTAATTTCTTGTTTTCGAGCTAATTTGATATAGACTCAATAGCAATATTGAATAATAAAATATTTTATCAGGAGGTTCCTATGTTTAGGAAAAGTCTACTGGCTGCTGGTTTAGTAGCTGCGAGTATTTCAACAGCATCAGCCGTACCCTATGGCTTTTTTGATGCACGCTCAGTCGCTATGGGTAATACCAGTGTCGCCACCGGTAGTATTACTACGGCTGCATTTTCAAATCCTGCGATGCTGGCAATCAATGAAAAAGATGATTCGTTTGCTTTATTAGTCCCGGCTGTGGGTGTGCAGGTGGTGGATACTGGCGGTATGGTAGATTTGATTGATGAATTTCAGGTCTTAAGCAATATTACTACGCCTACTATTAGTGATATCAACCAAATGATTGCTATCGCTGCAGAATTAGATGGTACAGGTTTGCAGGCGACAGCAACGGGGAATGCCGCTCTGGTTTTTGCCGGTGATAATTTTACTATGGGATTTTCTTATCATGGAGTCGCTCAGGCGAATGGTTTCTATCTTGAAACAGTGCCAGGTGTACCAGGTGTGTCAGCACCACAAGGTGAATTTCGTGCATTAGGTTATTCTGCTCAGGAAATCGGTGTGTCTTTTGCCACCAAACTCTCGGTTCTGGGGATGGAAATCGCATTGGGTGTAACACCGAAGACAGTACAGGTTGACTCAGTTTACTTTAATCAGTCTATCGATATTGTGGATACTGGTAACGCGATTTCAGATGCTGTTGAGTCAGATCTTGGTAGTTTTACCACAGTGGACGCCGGCGTTGCGATTGATGTGCTGGATACACTGACTGTGGGTGTTGTAGCCAAAAACCTGATTGAGAAATCAGTTTCTGATGGTTTCAATACATTTGATTTTGATACGCATGTCCGTGCTGGTGCTTCTTTTCATACCAGTTTCCTGACTATTTCAGCTGATATGGACTTAACAGAAATCGACCCTGTGAGTATCAATGATTCACCATCACAGATGATGGCGGTGGGTGCCGAGTTTAATGTTCTTGATTTTATGCAACTTCGCGCCGGTTATCAGACCAATATCGCCAGTGGTACGGATGATCCAGATCTGATTTCTGCCGGTGTAGGTCTCTGGTTAGGCTTTCATTTAGATGCAGCGGTTGTTGTGGGTGAAGATGACTCTTTAGGTGCATTTGTACAAACAGGATTCCGTTTTTGATTTAAATTAATTACAAATTATTTATTACATTTTAAAAACCTGGGCCCTGTTCCAGGTTTTTTTGTTCATAAATTTAAAAAAATATGAATAAAAATTAAAAAACTTTAAAAAAATGCAGAATAAATGCTTGATTTATTTGTAAAACGAAAAATAAGAATTATAATCCCCTCATAACCTAATCATGAGGATTAAACATGGCCCGTCCAAAAGCGAAGAAAAAAGTAACTGCTAAGAAAAAAGTTGTAGCGAAGAAAAAAGTAGCGACTAAGAAAAAAGTAGCCGCTAAGAAATCAACCTCAGGTGCAGCAGCGAAGAAAAAAGCCGCAGCAGCGAAGAAAAAAGCTGCAGCAGCCAAGAAAAAAGCCGCAGCAGCCGCAAAGAAAAAAGCCGCAGTCGCGAAGAAAAAAGAAGCTGCAGCTAAACGCAAAGAAGCTGCTGCAAAAGCCGCTGAAGCTAAAAAGGCGATAAAAGATAAAATTGCGGGTGTTCAGGCTGATCTGAAAGCTGCTAAAGCAGAGCTGCAGATGGCTGCAAAACGTGAGCAGGCGATTCTAAAAATGTCTGCTGCTAAAGAAGCTGCTGTTGCCAAGTTTGTTGAAAAATGGACTAAACAGCAAATGGCCAAGCTTGAAAAATCACTGAAGCCTACAAAACGTCGTAAAAAACGTAAATAAGGCCGATTGTTCATATCAGGCATAGAAAAGCCGTTCTCAGTTATGAGAACGGCTTTTTTTATGGCTTAATAAACTGTTTTTAATGAATACAATGCTTAAATGATCAAAGATGATCAACATTCTGCATTATTTGTGTGCACATTATTAGGGCAGTGGTAATCGATTCAAATTAATTCATTAAATGGCAGAACATCCACCAGTGTTCCGGCTTCAATGTCCCCAGATTCGCGCGCTAAAACAATAAAACAGTTAGCTTTAGACATTGAACTCAACATGTGTGAGCCCTGGATACCGGTGGTGTCGACAACCAGCTCACCTTGCTCATTACTACTTAATACTCCACGCTGGTAGTCCTTTCGGCCGGGTTGTTTTTTAAGTTTGCTCAGACAGCGCGCCTTCAACTGGATGTTGTCAACGGATTGTTCACCTTCCAGCAGTTTTAATGACGGTTGTACGAACAGATAAAAGGTAGCCATGGCTGATACCGGATTGCCAGGTAGACCAAAAAAGAGTTTGTTATCGATTTTGCCGAATGCCAGTGGTTTACCCGGTTTCATCGCGATTTTCCAGAAATCGACTTCACCAATGTCATCCAGAATCTGCTTTATGTAGTCAGCTTCACCTACCGATGCGCCACCGGAGGTGATGATCATATCTGCACAGCTTGCTGCTTCTTTCAAGGTCAGTTCAATCTGTTCTTTTATATCGGGGACCACACCCATATCTATACACTGCACACCCATTTTCTCTAGCATGCCGAATAAAATATAACGGTTGCTGTCATATATATCCCCAGGCTGTAAATGTTCGCCAACACTTTTTAATTCATCCCCTGTGGAGAAAAAGGCAACGACTGGCGTACGTACTATTTTCAGTTCAGTGACACCTACTGACGCAAGCAGGCCGAGTTTGGCCGGTGATAAACGCTCACCGGCTTTTATGATGGTGTCGCCGGCTGAAAAATCATCACCAGGGTGACGTACATTTTGTCCCGGCTTATGTTGGTCTCCAATACTAATGGTATCGCCATCACGGTTTGTATCTTCCTGCATAATGACAGTATCTGCACCCGTTGGGACCACGGCACCGGTCATGATGCGGATGCATTCACCAGTGTTGACTGCACCATCGAAGGGTGCTCCGGCAAATGATTTGCCGATTACCTTGAATGTGGCTTCACCTGTTTGGGGTAGGTCATTACTGTTAACGGCATAGCCGTCCATCGCTGAATTGACAAACGGTGGAACGTCCATCGGCGAACAAACATCTTCTGCGAGAACGCGGCCAATGGCTTCACGGATAGTGACGGAGCGTTGACTTTTGAGTGCATGAACACCCTGTTGAATGCGAGCCAGTGCTTCGTCGAAAGAAAGAAAGTTTGAATTTTGCGATTGTGTCTTTGTCATGATTGTCACTGTTGTATAAATTGGATAACAAATTCTGCAATTTGTTGTGTGTTATTGATATCGAGAACTGGGATATCGGGCTTGATTGCCAGTGAGCCGTCATGGGCTATGGCGATCATGTTATCGTCATTGGGAAATAGTAAGGGTTTGCCGACAGCGGGTCGATGCAGCTCAATTTTTGGAAATGACCAGAGTTTAAAACCTTCTACCAGAACCAGGTCAATGCTGTCTGGATTAATATGACTCAAAACATCCTGTAAATCAGGTTCTTGTTCCTGTTCATTTTCAATCATGATGGCTGTGCGACGACTGGAACAGATCAGCATGGGCGAGGCGCCAGACTTACGCAGTTCATAACTATCCTTGCCTGGTGTGTCGACATCGAAATTATGGTGGGCATGTTTGACTATGGCAATGCGCAGGCCCCGTTGTTTGAGAACGGGTAGCAGTTTCACCAGCAATGTAGTTTTACCGGTGCCACTGAAAGCAGCAAAACCCAGTATCGGTTTGGGAAATTGTATACTCATCGCATATCGTTGGGCGTATTGAAGTTATGGAAATGATTTGCCTGGTCAGAAAAATCGCAGATGGCTGGTTCTAACTGGAGAAAAAAATCATGTACCTTACGATGACCCTGATCCAGGAAACTTTGCAGTTGCGCCTGATATGAGCAGGCAATGAGCGCAAACAGGGGTTGTAGCCGGGTACCATCATGGCAGATGGCACACCTGGCTTGATTCTGCTGTAGGCAGACCAGTAGTCGTTGTTTCAATTCGGCTGGAGGCTGCGGTGAATCACAAGGCAGGCATAACAGGTAATCATTCGGGCAAATGGTCATGGCACTCAATATCCCGACCAGTGGACCTTGATAATCGGCTATGCTGTCATTAATGACGGGGTAGCCATAACTTTGGTAACGTTCCTGATTGCGATTGGCATTGATGATGATGTCATCGTTATTATCCAGTGTTGTCAGAACATGTTCGATGAGTGGTTTGCCCTGCCACTCCAGTAACCCCTTATCCTGACCATCCATGCGTCGGCCAAGACCCCCGGCGAGAATAACTGTACAAATTTTTGTCGACATCGAGCTCATCTAAAGTGGCATAATCTGCTTAATGCTAAAAGTGTTGAAGTTTAACACAGACGCATTGTGACCTATCCACATAGAACAAAGGTTTGATTAAACTCAAAAAACCATGGCCAAATCAGATCGCTTATCAGCAACAGAGCAGAACATTATCGAACAGTATATTGACGCACTGTGGATGGAGAATGGTTTGAGTGCCAATACCCTGGCCGCATACCGAAATGATCTGGCGGGCTTTGCGCTCTGGTTACAGGCACATAGCAACATGTTGCTACAGGCGGATGAGCAGATGGTTCAGACATATCTGGCATTTTGTTTTGAGCAGGGGATAAAAAATCGATCAGCTGCGCGTTTAGTTTCCAGCCTGCGCCGGTTTTATGCCTATCAGCTAAGAGAAAAGCGGCTTGCTAGCGATCCTACTGCACTGATTGAAGCGCCTAAACCGGAAAAGCCTTTACCTAAAACACTGACAGAGCAACAGGTGCTGGATTTGCTTGATGCACCGGTGGTCGAGCAGTCACTGGGGCTGCGCGATCGGGCCATGCTGGAAATTCTCTATGCCACAGGTTTACGTGTGAGTGAACTGGTGGGGCTGCAATTAAGTCAGGTGTCGATTAATCCAGGTGTGGTACGAATTATTGGTAAAGGTGGAAAAGAGCGCCTGGTTCCTCTCGGTGAAGAGGCCTTGAGCTGGTTACAACGCTATTTAAAACAGGCACGGCCCGATTTATTGGCAAACAAGTTGCCCTGTAATGCGGTATTTGTCACTAAACGGGGCCAGGCGATGACTCGTCAAGCTTTCTGGTATCTGCTCAAGCGCTATGCGATACAGGTCGGTATTGCGGCTGAGGCCTTGTCGCCTCATACCTTACGGCATGCCTTTGCTACCCATTTGTTGAATCATGGGGCTGACTTAAGGGTGGTACAGATGTTACTTGGACACACGGATATCTCGACAACGCAGATTTATACCCATGTCGCTGATCAGCGCCTGAAATCTCTGTATCACCAGCATCATCCCCGGGGCTGAATCACCGATGTTATTTGGGGCGTATTTGGCGTTCAATAATCAAGTCCGTGACGAAATATAGAATATTTTACCCGGAATTATTTATAATGCCCGCTGTCTACTTCTACAGCTAATCATTAATCGAGAATTACCCCGTTATGAAATATCTATTAATAAGTGTCTTTTCTATGTTGTTGGCCGTTAATCCTGCATTCGCCGGCAACACCTCTGAGCAGGATATCAAAGACTTGCAAGCCGCTCTGGTCAAAAACATGCCTCAGGCCGCAGGTGCCACAATTAAAGTAACACCCGTAAAAGGCCTGTATGAAGTGACCACGGGGCCGCAGATCCTGTATATGACCAAAGATGCTCGTTTTGTTCTCGATGGCGATATGTATGATCTGCAAAGTCGACAGAATCTAACGGAAGAAACCCGTGGTCTTGCCCGAAAAGCAACATTAGATAGCATCAGCGAAGATATGTTGCTGGTGTATACGCCTAAAGGTGATGTCAAACATACCATTACTGTTTTCACTGATATCTATTGCCCGTACTGCCGTCGTTTACATCAGGAAATGTCAGAATATATGGCGGGCGGGGTCAAGGTGCGCTATGTATTTGTACCTTTCAAAGGAAAACGTAGCTATGATACTTCAGTGAGTGTCTGGTGTGCTGATAATCCACAACAGGCGATGGATAAGGCCAAAGCTGGCGAAGAAGTGGAAGCAAAAACCTGTGACCATCCAATTGAACAACATACCAAACTGGCTCAGGATCTAGGTATACGCGGTACTCCTGCCATCATGTATGCAAATGGCCAGATGAATCCAGGTTATGCCCCAGCGAAGAATATTATTCAGCAGCTGGAGTCAATGGGCTTGTAATCTGGCATCACATTGATGATAAAAGAGGGGCACTGAGTGTCCCTTTTTTGTGGCCGATACAAAATGGCGGGCAGTGTATTTGCAAGCCAGTCATTGAGATAGCCGGTTCATATTAGTATCGACGTGATGTATTTGTATTAGTTGATATCCAGCGTGTGTAATTCACTGCAGTGGGTAAACAGCAAACAGGCGTGAATGGATTTGTTGGGCCAGACTCTGCGTATACCCTGTGCGTAGAGCTGCATCTGTTGTGTATACGTATTCGCAATCTGTTGAATATTTTCTGAGTTGACCTGTTGGTGGCTTTTATAATCAATAATGGTCACCTCATTGTCGTTCACCAGCAACCGGTCGATGATGCCATAGACCATTTGGTCATCGACGAGATAGTGGATCGGCAGTTCGTTGTAAACTTTTGTGTTGTCATCAGGATAGAAGATGCTATGTAGTTCTGGTTTGTCCAGCAGTTGTTGTGATTCTGTAATAGCTTGCTCAATCAGGGTGTCATGACGATCCAGTTTTAACTCAGTGGCCAGATGTTGTCGGATGCTGTCTGTGTTGAATGCCGGGCTGCGTGTCAACAGATCCAGGCAACGATGAATAGCAATGCCGCGTAGTTGTCCATCTTCATCGCCAGAACTGGCATCGTGATAAGTTACGGTTTTGCTGGGCGCGATAATCTTGTCGATATTCGAAACAGTATCCGGTTTTCGAGTCAGTGCTGGATCGATTGTGGTTTTGGCTTGAATGTCCTGCACATCTCTTTGTGGTGCTATGGGTAGTTGTTGATAAGCGTATTCAAGGCTGCCGTCATCCAGTTCGGTTGCGATATTTTTCAGGGCCGATTGAATGTTGTGATACCAGTGCTGACTCGATTGACTGTTTGCAGGTTGACAGGCAGAGACATAGAGCAGCTGCTTGGCTCGAGTGAGGGCAACATAGAGCAGGTTGGCGTTTTCCTGTTGTTGATGTTGCTGCTGTTGCTGAACTAACTGGCTAGATTTTTCGTTTTTTGTATCTTTGCCTGGGATGAGCTGGAAAACCCGAGGTTGAGCCTGTTCCACAGGCCAGTCAACCAGTGTTTCCAGTGCTGACCTGTCTTTGTCTGAGGTAATGGTGTCGGCGAGAAAAACCACAGGTGCTTCCAGTCCTTTACTGGCATGAATGGTCATGATTTTTACTCGTGATTCAGCAACTTCTACCGGGGCTTCATCCGGAGCATCGGTGACCAGTTGTTTCAGGCTCCGGAGGTATTGCAGGAAATGCATTAGACTGGGATAACGTCCACTATCCAGTTCCAGTGCCAGTTCCATAAATCGCACCAGGTTAGCGTGTACGCGGGGTTTGAGTGATTCCGGTGTCGAACTTTTATAGCGTTCTAGCACATTGGCTTCACTGTATATGCGATCGAGTAGATCGTGCACGGGAATTTTATCGGTTAGCGTTCGCCATCGTTGAATATATCGATAGGCTCGATTTAGCGGATGGTCTGGGGGTAGCTCGGATTGCATATTGGCCAGACGATCAATCCATAAATGACTGCCACCATGTTTGGCAATAAGCATCAGATGTTCGTCGTGAGCTGAAAATAGGGGCGATTTAAGCACCTGTGCCAGAGATAGATTGTTAAAGGGTGTCAGCAGGGTATCGAGCAGGGCTTCCATGTCCTGTATTTCCAGGCAGTCGAGGAAGGTGCCCTTATTTGCACCCAGATAAGGGATGCCCGCTTGTCGTAATGCGGTTTCATAATCGGCCACATGTGTGCGTTTGCGCACTAAAATAAAAATATCATCGTAATTGATGCAGTGAGCTTCTTCTCCTTCACCCACGATGATGTTGTCATTCATTAACTGCTGAATAACCTGGGCAATTTGCTGGCCTTCCTGTAGATAGATACCCGATTGTTCATAACGGGGTTGCTGTAGCGGATTGCGGAACGGTGTTTCGATATTATCGACCTGATCTGACTCAGGGCGAGTTAAAGGCAGTAGTGTGACTTTTCCGGCTAGTGCCTCACGATTGGTTTCATGATGATGGAAGCCAGGTAAACTGGTTTTAAAAATATCCTGGGAAAAAATTTCGTTAACAGCGTTGATAATAGCGGGCGATGAACGCCAGGATTTGTTCATGGGGAAACGACTGGCTGCAAGGTGTTGTTCCAGCCAGTCAGCGGCTCGCCCAAGTAATTCGGGTTTAGCTCGACGGAAACTGTATATGGATTGTTTTTCATCGCCAACAATGAAAATACTACGGGGTTTTTCAAGTTCCGAAGATGCCATTTCTTCAAGTAAGGGCAGGATTAATTGCCACTGCGTTGGATTGGTATCCTGGAATTCATCGATGAGTAAATGGTCAATGCGCTGGTCAAGTTTATATTGTACCCACAGGGCATTCTCTGAGCCCTGGAGTAGCTTGTAGGTACGCCATTCCAGATCGGTAAAATCCAGCAGGCGTTGCTGCCGTTTCAGTGTTTGATAATGATTGATGTAAGTTTCACCACATTGATACCAGAGCCGGTTGAGTTCAAAGGTTTTTTGACGATTGTACTGATCGAGAGCATCGTGAATACGGGCAGTGAGGAGTGTGTTGAGTTCCAGTAGTTGATCAGTACCATCATCACCGAGTTTTTTGCGCAATGTTGGACTGTCTTTTCTGACTCGGGGTGTACCCGTGCCGGTATAAAAACAGTCATACAGTGTATTAAAGGTTTGCTGGTTGTAAGTCTCCTGAGCCAGGCTCATGGCAATGGTATCGGCAAATTTCAGGTTGGTTTTGGTGTCGTGTTGTGCCAACAGTGCGGAAAATTGGCGAAGCATTTCCAGATTGCGAGGTTTGAAGAATACCTCGATAGGATTGCTGTCCAGATCCACGTCCAGCTGTTGTTTGAGGACATCAGTAGCGTAGTCACAGTTATTGTTATTGTTTTCAGTAAAAGCCCACCAGTCACTGCGCTGATGTAAAAAACTGTTTAATGCCTTTTCTAGACTAAACAGGCTGCCGCAGGCCGACAACAGCGCTTCCAGGTTTTGTGCTAGTGGGCTATTCATATCCACGGCTGCTTCATTGAACAGGGCATCACGGGCCTGTTGTATGAGAAGCGTGCTGCTTTCTAGTAGCTGGAATCCCGGTGGTACGTCGGCTTCCAGTGGAAATCGGGCCAGGATGTCCTGACAGAAGGAATGAAAGGTCTGGGTACGTACCGGATAATGGCAGTACTGATGATATTCATAGAGGCTACGAGCCGTCTGGCGATAGTGATCTGTTGGCTGTAAGCCCAGCTCAGTCAGGGCTTTGTCCAGTGCGGTATCATCGAGTGTGGCCAGCTCATATAAACGTTCGGCCAGGCGTTGTTGCATTTCACCGGCAGCTTTACGGGTAAAGGTGAGGGCCATGATTCCACCAGGTTCGGCACCTTCAAGTAACAGGCGCAGGATGCGGGTGACCAGCATCCAGGTTTTACCACTGCCGGCAGAAGCAGCAACGATAGCATTGGAATGGGGATTGGCAGCTTCTAAACTCATGGGCATAGGATAATGGGCGTTGCAAGTGGAGTAAATGATTTTGCTGCTGCTGGTAGCCGAGCTTGATGTGAGGGGGTTGTCAGAGGTAGATGTTTTGAAAACGAGTCTTGATTCAATATCTTGGAGTCGCATGATTTTATTTTTGACTCAGGCCATGTATAGTTCCAGCGCAACGTATATTAATATGAGTAGTTTGAATGAGTTCATACGACGCTTCAGCCATTGAAGTCCTTACCGGTCTTGAGCCTGTGCAGAAACGCCCAGGCATGTATACCGATACTACACGCCCTAACCATCTGGCTCAGGAAGTCATCGATAACAGTGTTGATGAAGCCGTTGCCGGACATGCCAGTCGAATTCAGGTGACACTATATAAAGACGGCTCTCTGGGTGTGGTCGACGATGGTCGCGGCATGCCGGTGGATATCCATCCGGAGGAAGGTGTGCCTGGGGTTGAAGTTATTCTGACCAAGTTACATGCCGGTGGTAAGTTCTCCAATAAGAATTATCAGTTCTCTGGTGGTCTGCATGGTGTCGGTGTATCGGTGGTGAATGCACTGTCTTATCGGTTGGAAGCCGATATCAGGCGTGACGGTAAGGAATACAATATTGCCTTTGCTCATGGCAACAAGGTCAGTGAGCTGAAAGAAACAGGTACCGTGGGTAAGAAGAATACCGGTACGCATATTCGTTTCTGGCCAGAAGCCAAATATTTTGATTCAGCTAATTTTTCTGTGTCGCGACTGCGCCATGTATTACGCGCCAAAGCCGTGCTATGCCCAGGGCTACACGTCATTTTTCTGGAAGAAAAAACCGGTGAAACTGAGGAATGGTATTACGAAGATGGTTTACAGGCATATTTAACCGAAACCCTGAAAGGCTATGAATTACTGCCTGCTGATCCGTTTATCGGCAGTCTGGCCAGTGATCATGAAGCGGTGGATTGGGCATTGTTGTGGTTGCCAGAAGGTGGTGAGGCGGTAACTGAGTCCTATGTGAATTTAATTCCTACTGCCCAGGGTGGGACTCATGTTAATGGCTTGCGTACGGGGCTGACCGAAGCGGTACGGGAGTTTTGTGAATTTCGTAACCTGACCCCTCGTGGTGTGAAGATTAGTCCTGAAGATGTCTGGGATCGGGTGAGCTATATTCTTTCGGTGAAAATGGAAGATCCTCAGTTTTCTGGCCAGACCAAGGAACGTCTATCGTCCCGTGAGTGTGCTCCATTTGTATCTGGTGTGGTGAAAGATGCTTTTAGTTTATGGCTGAACCAGCATACAGATGAAGGTGAGCGTATAGCACTGCTGGCTATTGATAATGCACAGAAACGTCTGCGTGCGGGTAAAAAAGTTGCACGTAAAAAAGTGACCCAGGGACCGGCACTGCCGGGCAAGCTGGCGGATTGTAGTTCCAGTGATGTGACGCGCACCGAACTGTTCCTGGTGGAAGGTGATTCAGCGGGCGGTTCGGCCAAGCAGGCACGTGACCGAGAGTTTCAGGCTATCATGCCCCTGCGCGGTAAAATTCTGAATACCTGGGAAGTGGATCCTGATCAGGTGCTAGCTTCACAAGAAGTACACGATATTTCTGTCGCTATTGGCGTTGATCCGGGTAGTAGCAAACTGGATGGTTTGCGATATGGCAAGGTTTGTATTCTGGCAGATGCCGACTCCGATGGTTACCATATTGCCACCTTGTTATGTGCTTTGTTCCTGCGTCATTTCCGTACACTGGTTGAAGCGGGTCATGTCTATGTGGCGATGCCGCCTTTATTCCGTATCGATGTAGGCAAAGACGTGTTCTACGCACTGGATGAAGCTGAAAAGCAGGGTGTACTGGATCGTATCTCGGCAGAGAAGAAAAAAGGTAAGGTTCAGGTGACTCGATTTAAAGGTCTGGGTGAGATGAATCCTTTGCAGCTCAGAGAAACCTCAATCGCGCCGGATACCCGTCGATTAGTACAGCTAGTCGTAGAACCCGGTGATGACAGCAATCGCATGATGGATATGCTGTTGGCCAAGAAACGCGCATCTGATCGAAAAGCCTGGTTAGAGCAAAAAGGTGACCTGGCTGAAGTTTAAGTTTAATAGCCGCAGAGACTGAGAGCACACAAAGAAATACTACATATTAAGCTTTGTGATCTTTATGTTTCAGTGGTGGCGCTGTTAAAGAATTGAATGGTAATAATTGAATGTCCGAACAAGACGATTTGAATTTTGAAGGTATTGAAAGACAGCCGTTAGCTCATTTTACTGAGAAGGCGTATCTGGATTATTCCATGTACGTTATTCTCGATCGTGCGCTGCCGTTTATTGGCGACGGCTTAAAACCGGTGCAGCGTCGTATTGTGTATGCCATGTCTGAGCTGGGCTTGAATGCCAGTGCCAAATATAAGAAATCGGCACGTACGGTGGGTGATGTGCTGGGTAAGTTTCACCCCCATGGTGACAGTGCATGTTATGAGGCCATGGTATTGATGGCGCAGAGTTTTTCTTATCGCTATCCACTGGTTGATGGGCAGGGTAACTGGGGTTCGCCCGATGACCCCAAATCATTTGCAGCTATGCGTTATACCGAATCCAAGTTGTCAAAGTATGCAGAAGTTTTACTGCAGGAGTTAGGCCAGGGCACCGTTGACTGGATACCAAACTTTGATGGCACGCTTGAAGAACCCAGGTCATTGCCCGCACGTTTACCTAATGTGCTGCTGAATGGTTCGACCGGTATTGCAGTGGGTATGGCTACTGATATACCGCCGCATAATTTGAAAGAAGTTGCTACAGCCTGTATACGTTTGCTGGATCAACCGAAATCCACGGTCGAAGAACTATGTGAGCATATACAAGGACCAGATTACCCGACAGAAGCGGAAATTATTACCTCGCGTGAAGATATTCTTGCGATCTATAACAAAGGTAATGGCAGTATTCGAGCCCGTGCCAGATTCGAAAAAGATAATGGTGAGATCATTATTACCGCCTTGCCTTATCAAGTATCTGGGAACAAGATTCTGGAGCAGATTGCTCAGCAGATGACCTCAAAGAAATTGCCAATGGTGGAGGATTTACGTGACGAATCAGATCATGAAAATCCAACCCGTCTGGTGATTGTTCCTCGCTCCAATCGAGTGGATACCGAACAGTTGATGAATCATTTGTTTGCCACTACAGACCTTGAACGCAGCTATCGTGTCAATATGAACATGATTGGTGTCGATGGTCGTCCCCAGGTTAAAAATATCCGGGTGATATTAAAAGAATGGTTAAGTTATCGCATTCAGACGGTTCGTAACCGCTTGAACTGGAGACTGGATAAGGTCAACAAACGTTTGCATTTATTGGAAGGTTTGTTGATTGCTTTCCTGAATATCGATGAAGTTATCAAGATTATTCGAGAAACGGATAAGCCAAAACCGGCGTTGATTAAACGATTTAAACTGTCAGACGAGCAGGCGGATTATATTCTCGATACCAAGCTACGTCAGTTAGCACGTCTGGAAGAAATGAAAATTCGTGCTGAACAGGAAGAGCTGGCACTGGAAAAAGCGCAGCTGGAAAAACTGCTCAGTTCTGATCAGCGGTTGAAAACACTGATCAAAAAAGAAATTCTTGATGATGCTGAAGCCTATGGCGATAAGCGTCGTTCACCCATTGTTAGTCGAGAGGCTGCTCAGGCGATGGATGAAACGGCCTTGATACCCAGTGAAGCTATTACTGTGGTGCTGTCGCAGAAAGGTTGGGTTCGCGCGGCTAAAGGTCACGACATCGATGTCGATAAGCTCAACTATAAAGCAGGCGATGGTCCACAATCATCGGCCGCCGGTAAATCGAACCAACTGGCAGTCTTCCTCGATAGTACTGGTCGTGCTTATACCTTGCAGGCACATACCCTGCCATCGGCCAGGGGACAGGGAGAGCCTCTGACGGGACGATTTAATCCACCGGCTGGAGCAGGCTTTGTGTCGGCACTGATCGGTAATCCGGATGAGTTATACCTGTTTTCGACCAGTTACGGTTATGGCTTTGTATGTAAACTGGGTGATTTACATTCCAGAAATAAAGCCGGAAAAGCATTTCTCAACGTTCCCCAGGGTGCAAAAGTATTACCGCCGGTAAAAGTTCGCAGTCTGGAAGATGACTGGATTGTGGCGGTGAGTTCAGAAGGACATATGCTGGTCACCGCTCTGGAAGAACTGCCTCAAATGGTTCGCGGTAAAGGCAATAAAATTATAAATGTTCCACCTGCCAAACTTAAATCTGCAGAAGAGTGGATATGTGCTATCGATCTTATTCAGGATGGCGAGAAATTGACGGTCTACGCAGGTAAGAAGCATAAGACCATGAAGGCTGATGAAGTTGACGAGCATGCAGGTGAGCGTGGTAAGCGTGGCTTTAAGCTGCCGCGTGGTTACCAGAAAGTCGATGGTATTGAGGTGTTGCGTAAAAGCTAACAAGGCTGACAACGCACAGGCAGATATTATCAGATGAGGTATTGAGTCTATGGATACCTTGTTGTGTGTTCCGCAGGGTGAGTTCACGCTTAAGCGCTTGCCCTCGCGTAAACGCGAACTGTTAAGGGCCTGGGATGCTGCTGACGAGTATTTGCTGAATTATCTGGCTGAGGAACACGTTGTTTCATCTGCGACGCGCTTGCTGATTGTTAATGATAGCTTCGGTGCTCTTGCCGTTGCATTAAATGCATTTCAGCCTTATGCCTTATCTGACTCCTATTTATCTCATGCCGCGACGCAGATGAACCTGGTCGAAAATGGTTTATCAGCAAACAGTGTTCATTTGCTGAATAGCCTGGAACAGCCTTCCGGTAGTTTTGATCTGGTGTTGATCAAAGTACCGAAAACACTGGCGTTGTTGGAAGATGAGCTTATTCGGATTCGACCCTGTATAACGCCGACCACCACCATTATCGGCGCAGGCATGATAAAAGGGATGCCAAAATCTGTCTGGGTATTATTTGAGCGCTTGCTTGGATCTACACAAACATCACTGGCTCGTAAAAAAGCACGGTTGATTTTTGTGAATGCTCAGGTGCATGAAATAACAGCAATCAGCCCTTATCCTTTGTGTTATCAGCTTGAAGATACAGAGATCACTATCTGTAATCATGCCAATGTGTTTTCACGGGACAGCCTGGATATTGGCACGCGTTTCTTTCTTAAGCATTTGCCACAGAAAACATCAGCCCGAGATATTATTGATCTGGGATGTGGTAATGGTGTGGTCGGGCTTATGGCATCCTTGACGCATCCCCAGGCGACGATTTCTTTTGTTGATGAGTCATTCATGGCAGTTGCTTCAGCAGAAGAAAACTTCAGGCGGCAGTGGAATGATTCACGCAAAGCCTACTTTCAGGCTAATGACTGTTTGGCCGGCTTTAAAACAGGTTCTGCAGATTTGATCTTGTGCAATCCACCTTTTCATCAACAAAGTAGTGTGGGCGATCAGATAGCCATGCGTATGTTTAAACAATCAAAAGATGTACTCAGGCAAGGCGGGGAATTATGGGTCATTGGCAATCGTCATTTAGACTATCCTGTTTCAATCAAACGGATATTTGGTAATTGCGAGCTGATAGCCTCTAATCCCAAATTCACAATTCTTAGAGCCTGCCGTCAATAATGGCTGTGTTGGTTAGCCACAGGTTATCAATTTTTTATTCATATTCTAATGAGTTAGAATAGCGATACACTTATTACAGGAAAAATAAATGGCAGTTCATTGGTATCCAGGGCATATGCATAAGGCTCGTAAGCAGATTAAAGAAGCCATGCCGCAAATTGACCTGGTGATTGAGGTAATGGATGCCCGTCTGCCATTTAGTAGTGAAAATCCGCTGGTTACGGAACTTAGAGGTCATCGGCCCTGCATTAAGATCTTAAACAAGAGTGATCTTGCGGATCCCAAAGTAACTCAATTATGGATCAGCTATCTTGAGCAGGAGAAAGGTGTTAAGGCGCAGGCGTTGATGGCTAGCGAAAAATCACAGGTTCGTAAATTACCTGATCTGTGTCGCAAGATGTTGCCAGATCGAAATCGTGTCAGCAAACCTATCCGGACCATGATAATGGGAATTCCTAATGTAGGGAAATCCACGCTAATTAATTCACTGGCGGGTAAAGTGATTGCAAAAACAGGTGATGAACCAGCGGTCACTCGTCATCAGCAACGTATTGAATTGGGAAATGGCATTATCTTGTCAGATACTCCTGGCATCTTATGGCCGAAGTTTGAAAATGTGAATAGTGGCTATCGGCTGGCCATCACGGGTGCAGTAAAAAATACAGCTATTGAATATGAAGATGTTGCATTGTATGCAGCAGAATTTTTGTTGCGGTCATATTCAGACTTATTGATTGAACGTTACAAGCTCAAGGAGTTGCCGACAACGGATATGGAGCTACTGGACATGATTGGTCGAAAACGAGGATGTTTGCGAGCTGGAGGTATCGTTGATATGCACAAGGCGTCTGAAGTGTTAATCAATGATATCAGGACCGGAGTACTGGGAAAAATCAGCCTGGAAACACCAGATATGATTTGTCAGGAGCAGGATAAGGCTTGAGTATAAGCTGAGGCCGTTCATCGATTTTATCAAAACGTTATAGGGGGAGATTATGAAGTTGTGGCCAATATTTTTAGGTCTGTGGTTGATGTTGAATGGCTTGGTATCGATTGCCAATCTCAGTTTTCGTTATGACGATCTTATCATCGGACTTATTGCTGTTATAGCCGGGGTATTGGTGTTAGTACGTAAATAAATGTCATCGAGTACCGTATGATTACACAAACAAAAAGCCCGCAATACGGGCTTTTTGTTTGTGTAAGATTAATAGTGTTTAAGTATCTGGCTGGGGCATGGGTAGGCCAGCAAGTTTACATACTTCATGGGCAGGATCTTTAGGGAACAGCTGATAAATATGTTTTTCGTAAGCCTTTTGCTCGTGAAAACGTTTACCTTTTGTTTTGCCCAGTGTGCATATGATCTGATGCATGGTCGGGTTAACGTGATTCTGATTAAAGTATTCACGGAAATAGAGGATCAGTTCCCAGTGATCATTGTATAAGGTGATGCCATCACGTTGGGCCATTTCGTTGGCATAGTCTTCGTTCCAGTCATCCAGGTGATATAAAAAACCCTGTTCATTTGTTTCTATGTGTTTGTTGTGGATATCAATGTGCATGATTATCTCCTACATAGTCATTTGTGGGGGGATTTAAACGTGCTCCTGCTGAAGTGCGTGTACATATTAGCTTAGCATAGTATTTCTCGGATATTTGAATTCCATCGTATGCAATTTCACGCTGGTTGGGTAAAATAATTAGCCGTTTTAAATATTAAAGAATCATAATATATGAGCATTATAAACAAGTTTAACGGGTCTTTTGGCCTGGCTATCGTTGTCCTTACTATGATGTCGTTGAATGCAGGAGCTGCAGTACCTGATTTCGCTGCGATGAAGGATGTGAAACAGAAAAAGCGCGCTTTCTTTGCGTATATGTACCCATTGATTGAGCAAGCGAATAAGGAAATACTGATTAAGCGCAGTAAAATCAGGCAGATTCGACTTAAGATGGCTGCAGGAAATAAGCTGACAACGGAAGAGCTAGCGTTTATACGCAAGGTATCCGATGAATATGAGATCAAATCCAAAGATGTTATCTCAAAGAAAAACGTGGAAACCTTGTACAAAATTGTTGATTATGTGCCGCCATCATTAGCGCTGGCACAATCAGCTAATGAGTCGGCCTGGGGTACTTCCAGATTTGCTAAGCAGGCTAATAATTTTTTTGGTCAATGGTGTTTCAAGAAAGGCTGTGGAATAGTGCCTGCACAACGTTCTGCGGGTTCCAAACATGAGGTTAGGAAGTTTGCCTCTACTTTAGACTCGGTGCGTTCATATCTAAAAAACATCAACATCAGCCGCGCTTATTCATCTTTAAGAAATATGCGTTTTAATCTTCGCCAAAAGAAAAGCATGTTGGCCGGTTATAGCCTGGCAGAAGGTCTGATCAAATATTCGTCTCGCGGTAAGGCGTATGTTAAGGAAATTCGCTCGATGATTAGAAGCAATAAGCTGAAAAAATTTGATGAGCAATTCTGGGATGGAACGGTTGTGAAATCATAAGCAGATTCTGTCAGCAATTTAGCTTTAGAGTAATGTTTCTGAATTCAGAAACTATTATAAGTGAAGTAATTAACATTTCTGAGTATATCAAGTTCAGTAGTTGGTAAATGTTGGGATAGTATGACTGTCTGTTTTTAATAATTATTTAATCTAACAGTATTAGGGAGTGATCAATGACAGTTAAGACTTTCTTCACAGATCAACAACAGCTATTAAGACTGCTGGTAACGGCTCTATTTGTATTTGGTGCCGCAATAACGAGTTATCACCTGTTTGCATTCAGAGTTGATAAATTCGGCATGTATTATAAAGATGCTGATCAGCTCGGCCTTTCCATAGGTGTGGGTATTGTGGTGTTAGGCTGGTTTGTCAGGAACTGGAAAAAAATAGTATGATGTAAAAAGCAGTATTAAATCCAGTTACTGGATTTAATACTGCAATTTTTTCTGCTAAATCGTTTGTTATAAACTGCGGCAACTGTTCAGTTCTTTGCGGTTGATTTCCTTGCCTTTCTGTTTACGAGAGCGAGTTTCACGAATTTCCACATCATAGATATTATCTTCATAGCTCACGTTAACATTGTAGCGGTATTTCTTGCGAGGTTTGAGTAAAGTGTAATAACTCATGCTACTGGTTGATGAGCTAAAAAATCCTTTGGTTTTAAATATAAAGCCTAAATAACTGGTTCTGTCGGTTGCCAGACCAACTTCAGTTACTGGTTTGTCCAGATCTACTGTACCCTTATATGTTAGCTTGCAGTTCGCATCTACATCAAATATATCAACAGCAACTACAATGTTAGTGAGCATTGAGCCTGAATCGGTTTTTATGCTTACAAAGGTGTTCTTTTGTAGTGTGTTTGGATAGGGTTTCAGTGTTGAACAGCCGATAAGAAGGCTGCCGGCTAACAATAAAGCAATGAGTCGTGTCATAGGTTTAAATTCTCAGTAATAGACGAATCAATTCTTCGTCATGTCGGGGCAGCCGCGTGTTTTACCATTGGCCCAGCGTTTGATGCTTTTAATAATGAGGTCATTGCCAAACGAAGCACGGTACATGGTCACTTGTGATTTCTTTTTGTTAATCGGTACAACATCAACAACCATCATATAGTAGCCGCCCTCAGGTTCTTTGGATATTTTGAGAGTGTTGTCAATATGTTGTTGTATATGTAACTCGACTTTTTTGGTGCTGACTTTTACGGTTGGCTTATAGGTTGTGTTATAAACTTGATAGCTGTTGTTTACCCAGGATTCTGTTCTGATGGTGACGTTAAGGCACTCGGGTGCTTTCTTTTTAAAAGCGTTGCCGATTTTATGCAAAGGTTGATTAACAGTGAATTTTTCAATTTCTCCAAATGTACTTTCAGGCAGTAGTTTGCGAAATTCTGCTGCACTTTGTGGGTGATGCATTGAGCATCCAGACAAGTAGAGCAGTGAAAAGATGGAGACAATTTTAAGTAGATGTTTCATGATACTTACCTATAACTGGTAATTGCTGGGGTGATCTGTTGTGTAATTGTTTATATCATATTTTTTTAAGAACATCTGCTTTGGATTTTTTTGGATTGATTATTGTAAAAGCAGGGCTAGCCCACTGCCAATGAGTAAAATGCCTATGCCACGCTGAAAATCCTGTTGGCTAAGTGAAGTGTGTATATGGCCACCCACGTACATTCCGATCATCATAATGGGTAATGCTATCGCCACAAGCAGCAGGGTTTCGGTAGTATAAAAACCAGAAAAAATATAGCCGATAATACGGCTGCTGCCATCAATGACAAAAATCATCGCTGTAGTGGCCCGGAATGCCTGTTTGTCAAGGTGGCGGATTCTCAGGTACAGCACATAGAAGGGGCCACCTGTCCCAAATAATGTACTGATGAAACCTCCAAGGCTCCCCGCAGGAATAGCCCAGAGACGTGAGCCCTGTTTGCTGCTGGCGGTTGAAAATAAAGAATACAGTGCATAAAAAATAATAAACCCCCCTAATGCTTTTCGCAGAATATCGGCATCAACTGTCTTAAACAGGTACAGTGCCGATAGCACTCCGATAAAGGTAAAGGGTAGGAGTGGCAAGATGCTTTCCCAGTTAATGGATTGACGATGCTTGATGCCATGACTATTAGCTGCGATGTAGTCGAGGAGCCCTACCATGGGAACCACAATGGATAGCGGGAGCATGAGTGCCAGCAATGGTATGGCAATGAGTCCGGATCCGAAGCCTGTAATGCCTCTCACCAGAAAGGCGATGATGATTATCAGCACAGCCAGTAGCAGCTGAACGGCTGAGAGTGAATCTAACATGTATGAACCAGAGCCAATGGATGAAAAATCAATTATATCCTGTATTATCGTGATGAATAAGTATCGATTGTATTGGTCTGGAGTGCTGAAAGGATGGGTGGGGTGTTTTAATAGTTGTTTTTAGGTCTTCTATCGATATCTGACACTGCACGCGATTACGTTACCAGGAGTCATTAATGATTGTTGATTTAGATGCGGGGTTAATATCTAAAGCCAAATTGCCGCATAATCTGTTTATGCTGAATCTTGCGCTGTTTCATTTACTGATGACACCCGCCATTATTGCACTTGATATCGGGTTTAAAGCTATGTTGTTACCATTGTTGCTGTCATTAGCTGTGATGGTTTATACCTGTTTACAGAGCAGAGCTAAGGACAAGTATGACCACTGGTTTATTCTTGGTCATTGGAAGCTTGCCTGTCATCGTTATCGTTTGATGCTAATTTCATATGGTCTGACCTTAGTATTGATGTGTTTGGGCTGGTTGTTGTCATTATCTGTAGATGATCCCAACATGACATCAATATTGCAGACAGTTTTTATTCGCATATCAATAATGCCCGTGCTGATTATGGTGATGGTGAATTTTTACCTGGAGTCCAGTGCCATTAATTTAGCAACGAATGGTGAAATTCCTGATCAGTTTGCTGAGAAATTTCGTCAGACGAAAACAGTGTGACTTTATATTTAAAGGCTTAAGTTTGTCACTAAGGCTAACCGGTCATTGAACTGAAGTCGTAATCCAGATCTGGAGTGGGTTCCTGGAGGAAATTGCCCTGGATGAAATTAATTCCCATGCCCCAGAGTACCGACAGACTGGTGGCGTCTTCAACGCATTGGGCAATTGTGAACTTGTTCATTTCCATGGCAGTTTCTGTGATTTTCTTGATAGCATCCTGGTTCTCGCTGCTTTCAGATATGTTTTCCATAAATGAGCGCTCAAGTTTCAGATAATCAACCGGTATGTGTTTAAGTATCTCAAATGGGTTGTTGCCTTTGCCAAAGTCATCCAGGGCAAAACCACAGTTGAGTTGTTTCAGTTGCTTGGCTAGTTCAGCAGTGTACTTAAGACTGGTAACTGCGGCGCTTTCTTTGACCTGGAAGACTATACTGCCTTTAGGAACATTGAATTTTTTAAGTTGTTCTTTTAGCCAGGTCATCAGGTTGCTGTCTTTCAATGACGTGCTTGAGAGCCGGACAAAGAAAATTGTGCGTTTACCCTGTTTCCATAATTTTGTCAGGGTGGTAATAGTGTTTAACAATACCCAGCGATCTATGGTCATTGACATGCCGGTGCGTTCAGCAGCTGGCAGAAAATCTGAAGGCATGAGGATATTATTATCTTTATCTTTCATGCGGACAAACACCTCATAACGCTCGTCAGGGTCACCATGTAAACTGATGACAGGCTGGAAATACAGTAAGAATCGATTGTTAGTGACAGCATCCTTCAGGTCATTGACGATCTGTGCATCAATTTCTTTTTGTGTAAGCTCACCTTCTTTGGGTCGATATACAACGATACTATCTGCACCTGAGGTTTTGCTTTCCTGTATGGCACGTTCTGCACGTAGCAGTATTTCATCTGTGTCTGGGGCGTTCTCATCGATTATGCTGATGCCAATCTTGCAGGTCGAATTGATCGATTGACCTTTTATGTTAGCAATGAAGTCGTCACAGTTTTTGCTGATTTTTTTTGCATAGTTCTCTATAGACGCAGCTGTTTGGTCCATGGCAATGATAGAGAATATACTGCCGTCAAAGTGTGCAAGGACGTCGTTTTTAGCAATACTGTTTTCAAATTGGCGAGAAATTTCATTCAGAAACTGGTCGCTGACAATAACACCCATACTTTGTTTGATTTCTTTGTAGTTATCCAGCTGGATCATCAAAGCACATGCCTTGAGTTTGCCCTGTTTGGCTGAATCAACGGTTTTTGTAAGTGAGTCAAGATAAAACTGACGGTTATATAGGCCGGTAACAGAATCTTTTTGTCCCATCAGGGCAATTTGTTTTTCGAGTTCTTTATTGTCAACCTGGTTCCGAATGATAATTTGAATACAAGGTTCACCTTCGATACTGGCCGGCGAAAACTCCATGATACCTTTAAACTCAGTGCTGTCCGGGTTTCTCAGGTTGAGTTCGAGGTTGCTGGCATTACAGGCGCCCGCTTTGCAATGTTCACGCAAAAACGTTTTAAAGCTATCACGGTCGTTCATGCCAACCATGTCGAGGATGGGCATGCCTTCAAGTTCTTCAAATTCATTAAAGCCAAATAGATCTAAATATGACTGATTACTATATACATGCATTCCTTCGTGTATATAGGCTATAGCATCACGTGAAGAATCAAGTAGTGCCTCGCAGCGTCTTTCTGTTTCCTTGTTGGACATTTCAACCTGAAACAGTTTTTTGATGCTTCTATGCGCATCGATTTCGCGTTTGATGACAAGTTCAAGATGTGTAGGGTTGCTGTAGGCACTGAGATCCTTGGCGCCTGCACGCATGGCTGTAACCACATCAGTTTCATGGTTAGCGCGGTTGACTGCTATTACCGGGATTGGTTCGGATACGTGTTCCTGAAGACAGGCGATGGTTTGTTCCAGTGTGATCAGTTCCATGCCCACTGCATAGAGTAGAATGTCCGGTTGTTTCTTTTTGAGTGCCTCAATCAGGTCTTCGTCATCTTCAACGCGAGTAGTGTGGGCTGCATATCCACCGGCGCGCATGATTTTTACAACCTTTTCTTCATTGTTAAAGGAGTCATCAATAATAAAAATATTAACTTTATTTTCTGTTGCCACGTTAAAGTCCGAAAAATTAGTTTGTTATCATTTAAAGGGATGACCAGATTGAGTCGAAATCATCAGAGGAACTCTGTTTTTTGTCATTTTCTTCAGGTGCGTCCTTGTTATCAGTTTGTATAAACTGAAATTGTGTAAATGATCCTGTATGTTCTCGTATTGTGCCCAGTTGAATTTCCATGTCACGTTCATAGGCATGGAGTTGTAGCATGCCGCCTTTTTTAAAGGCATATGCCGGGAGTAGTAATGTAGCTGGTTGTTGTAGCGGTTTGATGCCGGGCAGTAAAAGACAGTTAAATGGCTCCTCATTCTTGCGTTCAAGACGCCGAACGGAGCATGTCACGACTTTAGGTGAAAGTACCTGAACACCAATTTCAAGGCCATTTTCACGTGAGTATTGCATCCAGCGAATAACACCGACCCGCCATTGATAGCTATGGTCTGGTTCTTTTTCCCGGATACCAATAAGTTCACCAACCTGTGCTCTCGATGTTGTTTGAGAATTCCACTGTAAGCAGTAGCCGCCTGCACTTACATTACTGATTTTCCAGTGAAGATCAGGTGCTTCTTTGTTTAATTCGCCAAGTTCATCATCCTGTGCCTGGAGTTCTCTGGCATAGCTTTCGGTCAGGGCACGACCTTTTGCCACCATATCCCATGCGCCTGCTGATGAACTCTCACTGGCTTTCATGTCGGGATGAGTGATTAAAAAGGTTGGTTCCTGTTGTGCAAAAATATCTTTTTTGGCTCGTTCGTTATCCGATATGGATTCCAGTGAAAATGTTGAACGAGGTCTTTTGCTACGCTTCGGTTCAGGTGCTTTTTGTTGATCAATGATCGCATTATGGATTGATGTCAGTCCAATAGCTACTTTTATATCAGAGGCTTTATCAGCTCTTGAAAAGCGGCGTTTAGTGCACAGGCTCCAGGTGGTTATCAGCATGCGCAGGGTTTCCTGCGAAATCTGATTGTCTATGGTTGTGGCATTAGTTAAATCAACATTCTGAGTAATTTGTTTTTTTAGATACTCAAGCAATTTACCTGTTTCAAGTGCACGAATATTGCTGCCGGACTTAATTTCGTCATTACTCAGGCAATGAGGCGGTATGTCGCTGTCCAGTTTGCTGCAGAAGTATTGATTGAGTTTGTTTGCTACTGGATGACTGGTTAGGTTGGTGTATTTAATCCATTCAGGCATAGCCATGAATACGCGTTCAGTATCGCTTTGGCGTAATGCATTGGGTCGTGACAGAGAAAATAGCAGAATAAGCTTATAGTAATCTTCCACAGAAACAGATTTAAGCGAGTGTTCTGAATCTTTGATTTTTTTTGAATGCAGTTTTTTGCTTTCTGCATAAGCATAAATACGGTGAATATCCCACCACAGGGCATTCGGAATATTGGCGTAAATTTGACTGGACTTGAGCAGGTATTCTGCATAGTAATGCAGGGCCCGTTCGCAGGCGACCAGAAGGATTTTGTTATCGACCTTGTTTAGATCGTTGGCAGCTTCAAAAATAAGAATTTTATAACCGGTGGCAATTTCATTCAGTACGGCCTGGTTCAGAGTGATTATTTTCAGGCTTTTTTCCGGTAATGGCAGCGTTCGGTTTACAAAATGTTTATGCAGTTGACTAAAAATATGACGTGTGGGTTCACGTAATTGTTCCAGGTTTTCGAGTCGGTATTTAGGGGGCATCGACTGGCGATTCAGCTGCATCAGACCATTATAAATCTGACGGGTATAGTCACCCATATTGGCCTGTTTTAATTCGGTAAGCCATTTTTTGACTTTGCGGGGATGATTAGGGAAATCATCCTTACCCGGCTCAACTTGTTCTGGAATATTCAGTTTCATATTTTGGTGATTCAGGCTGTTATATCAACATCCTTTTGTTTCCTTATTGTTGAATCCCTTGCGAGCCGGTTTCCAAGAATATCTAGTCTAGCCCATTTTATTGAAAACATTAAGAATTTTAATAAAAACAGCAAGATGCCCTGATGTTCTAAGCTAATTTGCTAATAATACAGAATGTTATAGCTCATTTACGGAAATTTTGCTGTTTTTGCCGGGTATTTCACGTACTAATCGAGGTACCAGGTAACCTGGTAGTACGGCACGCATTTGCTTGATGAGCATCATGGCATGGCTTTCCTTAACGTCAAAATGTGCCGCACCTTGTACCGGGTCGAGAGCATGTAGGTAATACGGTAAGACGCGAGCTTCATATAGTCGCTCACTGAGGTCTACAAGTGTTTGATATGAGTCATTTATATCTTTCAGGAGGACGCTTTGGTTGAGCAGCGTGATACCGACGTCGTTGAGTCGGTTCAGCACCTGGGTTTCTGCTTCAGTAATTTCCTGTGCATGATTAGCGTGGATAACCAGGCTAGTACGCAAACGATTCTGTGAAAGTATGTGGCAGAGCTCATTGGTGATGCGCTCAGGTAAGACAATGGGTAAGCGGCTATGAATTCGAAGGCGTCTAATATGTGGAATATTGCTGAGTTGATGGATCAGTTCAGAGAGCTTGTGATCTGACAAAACGAGCGGGTCACCACCACTGAGAATAATTTCGCTAATGTCCGTGTGTTGTTCCAGGTACTGGATGGCCTGATGCCAGTTGTTGTGTGATGAGTGGTTATCAGCATAAGGGAAGTGACGCCTGAAGCAATAGCGGCAGTGAATGGCGCATGCGCCAGTGGTGATCAGTAGTGCACGGCCCTGGTATTTATGGAGCAGGCCCGGAACTGGCATCGCATCGAGGTCACCCGTTGGGTCGGCGTGATAGCCTGTTGCTGGCTCTAGCTCCAGAGCCGTTGCCATCACCTGTTTTAACAGGGGGTCGTTAATATCGCCGACGGTCATTTTGGCAATATAGTCACGGGGGACCTTGAGTGAGAAATGCTGACAGGCTTCGGAAAAACCAGGGAATTGCTCTGGCTCAATCTGCAGCAGCTCTAGAAGTTCTGCTGGATCGGTAACTGCCTGGGCCAGTTGTTGTTGCCAGCCAGGGATGTGCTGAAGGTTATTGATTGCTGGTTTTGGCATTTCAGGGTTTACCGCGTATCATATGCGCTGTTTTTAAATTCTGTAAAGCCCGACAGGCTAAGGTAAAACAGATGGCATCATACAGTACAAATGAATTTCGTGGCGGACTTAAATTACTTTTAGATGGTGACCCCTATAACATCATTGAAAATGAACTGGTCAAGCCTGGTAAGGGGCAGGCCTTTAATCGGGTAAAACTGCGCAATCTGAAAACCGGTCGTGTTATTGAGCGGACCTTCAAATCTGGTGAATCAGCTGAAGCTGCGGATGTGATGGATGTAGATATGGAATTTTCCTACAACGACGGTGAATTCTGGTATTTCATGGATCCGAACACCTATGAGCAGGTGGGTGCGGGTGAAGCGGCTATGACAGATGCTGCTAAGTGGTTGAAAGGCCAGGAGTTATGCACAGTTACCCTGTGGAATGGTGAGCCGTTGTTAGTATCACCGCCCAATTTTGTCGAGCTCACTGTGACTGAGACCGACCCTGGCTTAAAGGGTGATACGGCTCAGGGTGGAACCAAGCCGGCTACGCTGGAATCCGGTGCCGTCGTTAAAGTGCCTTTATTTATCGAACAGGGTGAAGTGCTGAAAGTTGACACCCGTAGTGGTGAATATGTCTCCCGAGTCAAAGACTGATTGGCAACCGTCTGCCTCATTCGAGGTGTTGCAATTCAGGGCCCGGCTACTGCAAGGTATCCGGGCTTTTTTTGCTGAACAGGATGTTCTTGAAGTGGAAACGCCGGTGTTATCGCGGGCAACTATTACTGATCCTCATTTGCAGAGTTTTTCTACGCAATACCTCAGTGATCGTCTTTACCTACAGACATCTCCTGAGTTTTTCATGAAGCGCCTGCTGGCATCCGGCAGCGGCGATATTTTTCAGCTGTGCAGGGTGTTTCGTGATGATGAGCTGGGCCGATATCATAATCCAGAATTTAGCATGCTGGAGTGGTATCGACTGGGTATGGATCATCATCTGCTGATGGATGATATGGAGGCATTACTCAATTATTTGTCTGGTAAATTGGGAGTACCGATCAGTGGACAGATACCCCGGCGGCTGTCTTATCAGCAGGCATTTGTTGAGGCATTGGACATAGATCCCCTTGCAGCCAGTGCGGGTGAGCTCAAAGCGGTCGCACAACAGCGGGGTATTGAAATACCTGTGGGTATGGACGAGCTGGATCGCGATATGTGGCTGGACTGGTTGATGACCCAGGGAGTGGCGCCGAGTTTTGTTAAACAGGGATTTACTTTCGTTTTCGATTATCCGGCTTCACAGGCTGCACTGGCGCGGGTGAGTGAAGATGATCCGCGTGTGGCGCATCGCTTTGAATTGTTCTGGGGTGAGCTGGAGCTGGCCAATGGCTTTTATGAGTTAACCGATGCAGAGGAGCAGCGATCCAGGTTTGAGCAGGAAAATCAGCAGCGGATTGAGCGGGGTATGGAACCGGTAACCATAGATGAATATATGCTCACAGCATTAGGGGCTGGCCTGCCAGATTGTTCAGGTGTGGCGATTGGCGTCGATCGTCTGCTAATGGTGTTGCTGTCGAAAACCCTTATTTCTGAAGTCCTGGCTTTTTCTTTTCAACGTAGTTAAATCAGGGCCTTGCCCATGCCTCGGCTTCGTCGAGGTTTGAAAAAATCTCACATTCAAAGAGTGAATCCAGCATGTGCTGGCGGTACGCCTGGGCGAGCATAATCTGCGGTGGCTGATTCACAACAATAGCGATTTTGAGTTGCGGTTTGCGATGGGATACATTTTTATCCACTGTGGCAAAGGATCGGGTGTGTCCCTCGACAATATCTAAACCGGTAACGAGGGTAAAGTCATTGATAACATATCTAATATCATCAAACCGGTGATCCTGATGGAGTTCCAGATTGGATGAGAGGATTTCGTCACTATCGACAACACCGGTGAATTGTCGGTGGAGTCCATGAGCATCCCAGTGGTTAGTGTGAGGCATGTGGTACTGCGTAAATCGACTTGCTGGTTAAGATTAATACGGAGTGTAGTCCAAGTTCAGGCAGGCGGCCACAAAGTGTGGCCGGTATTACTCAGTCTCACGTGGACACGGCATCCAGGTCTTATTTAAACGAGGCCAGAGCCTGCCCCATTTTGACCCCATTGTCATGCTGTATGGCCTGATCCAGCTGGACATTCTCCCCCATTAGCATGATCACGGTGGAGCCGAGGTTAAAGCGGCCCATTTCAGCGCCTTTGCTGAGCTGGACTTCACCTTCTGTGTATTCAGTATGGATGATTGAACGCTTACTGGGTGGTGTGACAGAGCCTGCCCAGACGGTATCAATGGCAGAGACATTTACCGCCCCAACAAGAACCATGATCATCGGTCCGGCCTCGGTATCAAATGCACAAACCAGGCGTTCATTGCGGGCAAATAAGCGTGGCACCGTGTTGACAGTGTGAGGAGCCACACTGAACAGGCGTCCGGGTACATACACCATGTCAGTCAGCTTACCTGTCAGGGGCATATGAATACGATGATAATCTCTTGGCGAGAGATAAAGGGTCGCAAACTGGCCATTTTGGAAAGGTGCCGCCAGTTTTTCAATGCCACCGACCAGTTCCAGCAAGCTGTAATCATGGCCTTTAGCCTGAAATATTCGGCCTGATTCAATGGCCTGGGCCTGGCTTACGGTACCGTCGACCGGGCAGGCTAGTGTTGATGCGTCTGCGACAATCGGTCGTGCATTCTGTTTCAGGGCCCGGGTGAAAAAGGCATTCAGGTTTTTGTAAGCAAAGGGATCAGTTTCTTTTGCTTCCTGCATGTTGACCTTGTGCAATGACAGGTAAACATTCAGGCTGAGCTTTTTGATGGGAGTCCACTCAATCCGGGCCAGGTGAAAAATCAGCCAGGACAGGGCATGGTGTGGTATCACATAGAATGGTAGTGATTTTAAATAATCAAACATAATAACTCTAATTAGTGCTGGTGCTGGCTATGGTCCATCATTTTCATGCTGGAGGTTTTTACCTTGACCTGAAGGGTGAACACGGTGCCATCATCTAGCGTTATTAACATGGGTACGCTGTCACCGGTTTTCAATGGCTGTTTGGGGTGAAATAGCATGAGATGATAACTGCCTGGCTGTAGAGTGAGTGTGCCCTTGGCCGGTATGCTTAGTTTTTGTTGTGGCAGCATTTTAGCGACGCCATCGACTATTTTGGACAGGTGCATTTCCACTCGTGCAAAACTCGGGCTACTGATCTTGACGATATTCACGACTTGATCTGTGTTGTTTTCAAAGACCATAAAAGCAGCCATCACTTTGCTAACTGGCGGCATTTCCGGTAGCCAGGCACCGCGTACATTGATGTGGTGAGCCATGGATAGTGATGATATCAACAGAAGCGTGATTGCGGTCGTTATTTGAATGAGAGGTTTAAACACGGTGGGCTCCGGAGCTGAATTTGTGTTTGGGATTATAGGCAGGCTCGTCTATCATGAAAAGGTTTAGATGAATCAAGTGTGAAGTAATGGAAAAAATAGAACAGGTTTCCGAACAGTTGTTGACCCTCAGGGACTGTATTCGCTGGGCAGTGAGTCGATTTTCTGAAGCTGGCTTATTCTATGGCCATGGCATGGGTTCTGCTCTTGATGAGGCAGTTTACCTGGGTTTATATGCCTTGCATCTGCCGCATGATTTTTCAACGGAGTATTTTGATTGTCGCCTCAGCCATGAGGAGCGTCTGCAGGTGTTGGCGCTCTATCGTCGACGCCTCGAAGAACGTAAGCCGGCCGCTTATCTGACCCATGAGGCCTGGTTTGCAGGTCTCAAATTTTATGTGAATGAGCAGGTGTTGGTGCCGCGATCACCGATTGCGGAACTCATTGAAAATCGTTTTGAGCCCTGGGTTGACCCGGAACAGGTGGAAAGTATCTTAGACCTGTGTACTGGCAGTGCCTGTATTGCTATTGCCAGTGCCTACGCCTTCGATTGGGCTGATGTGGATGCGGTTGATATTTCGCCGGCTACGCTGGAGGTTGCTCAGCGCAATGTGGAGGATCATGGCTTACAGGACCGGGTTACAGTGATTGAATCTGATCTGTTTGCTGCCGTACCGCCCCGGCACTATGACATTATTGTCAGCAATCCGCCTTATGTTGATGCGGAGGATATGTCATCGTTACCGGATGAGTATCTACATGAGCCGGAGTTAGGTCTGGCTGCCGGCCATGATGGATTGGATTTGGTTATACCAATGCTACAACAGGCCCGGCGTTACCTGAGTAATACAGGTATTCTGGTAGTCGAGGTGGGTAATTCACAATATGCCCTGCAACAGCGTTTTCCACAGGTGCCTTTTTACTGGCTAGACTTTGAACGTGGTGGTGAAGGAATATTTTTGTTAACGGCAGAGCAACTGGATGAGTACCAGGCAATATTTGATGCGGCCTGATATGGTGTTGAAGGGGTGATTTAATCCACTGTCCTTAATGTGAACTTGGGCAGTTTAAACCAGAAGGTACTGCCACCTGAATCATTGTTATGGGCACCTATCTCGCCATCATGCAATTCAATTAATTGTTTACATAATGGCAATCCCAGTCCATGGCTACTTTCACCGCCTGTCGGCTTGTTGCTCAGGGTGGTATTGTCACTGAACAGGTTTTCAAGGTCCTGTTCGGTCAGTCCTGGGCCGGTATCTTCAACTTCAATACAAACCTGGTCTTCACTGTGTGAAGCGATGATTCTAACGTTATCACCACTAGAGCCGTATTTGATGGCATTGCCCACATAATTATCCAGTACCTGGGCAATACGGATATGATCAGCTTCAATCACCAGCTTCTCATCCAATGGTAAACTGCTTAGTCGGATATGTTTTTCCAGCGCACGGTGTTTGAATTTCTCCAGGGTTTCATTAATCAGATTTTCCAGATTAATGGGAGTTTTGGTCAGGCGTAATTGCCCAAAACCAGAGGTCTGCATATCCAGTATGCATTCAGTAATATTATTGATGTAACTGGCAGATTTACCAATCAGGTTCAGATTGTTGAGTAGGTCAGCTGCCCTGGCGGATGGATCAGTGCTGGCTTTATGAAGCGACTGGCTGGTGATGTCCATGATAAGCGACAGTGGCTTGCGCAGGTCCTGACTGGCGGTACTTAGAAATTCTCGGTTGATGGTCGATAGCTGTTTCAGGCTGAGTTGCGTTTGCAGGCGTGCCATCAATACCGGGAAGTTGATGGGTTTGGTTACATAATCATTGGCTCCCAGTTCAAGTGCTTTGACCACGCGCTGATCTTCATCAAGAGCAGTGACCATGATGATGGGCAGGTCAACCATAGAATAGCGTTGGCGCAGGGTATTGAGCACCTGCAGTCCTGACATCTGAGGCATCATGATATCGAGCAGGATGAGGTCCGGTTTTTTCTTATCAACTTCATCTAGAGCATTTTGGCCATTTACGGCAAATCGAAGGCTGTAATGGCTCGCTTCCAGGCGTAAGGCCATGATTTCTCGATTGAGTTCCTCGTCGTCAACAACAAGAATTTCCGGCGTTGTGAAAAGCATAATGTTTTTACATTTAATTATTATGCCGTCACTATATCGGTTTATGGACCTGCCTGACAAGTTGTTGCGGGAAACGGCGGCAGGCGCAGGAATAAATGACTGTGTAGCAAGACGCTTGCATTCACATTTGTTAAGATTCGTTTTTGTTTTATAACTGAGGATGTGACGTGTCCGGAAATACCATAGGCAAATTGTTTACCGTTACCACGAGTGGTGAAAGCCATGGTCCTGCTTTGCTTGCCATTGTTGATGGTTGTCCACCGGGACTGGAATTGTCTGAAGCGGATTTGCAACATGATCTTGATCGTCGACGTCCGGGAACAAGTCGCCATACTACACAGCGACGTGAGCCTGATCAGGTCAAAATTCTGTCCGGTGTATTCGAAGGCAAAACCACCGGTACCCCCATTGGACTAATGATTGAAAATGTCGATCAGCGCTCCAAAGATTATGGCAATATCGCGAGCACCTTCCGTCCAGCTCATGCTGATTACACCTATAATCAGAAGTATGGCTTCCGCGATTATCGTGGGGGTGGTCGTTCATCGGCCCGAGAAACAGCTATGCGTGTTGCGGCAGGTGCGATAGCCAAGAAATATCTTCTGGATACTTATGGCATCAAGATTCGTGGCTATTTGTCTCAGTTGGGCCCGATTAAAGCTGAAAAGCATGACTGGGAGCAGGTTCACCAGAATCCATTTTTCTGTCCTGATGTCGATAAGGTCACCGAGATGGAAGCCTATATGGATGCTCTGCGTAAGGAAGGTGATTCGGTCGGTGCACGCATCTCTGTGGTGGCCGAAGGTGTACCACCGGGGTTGGGTGAGCCAATTTTTGATCGCATGGATGCAGAAATTTCCTATGCCATGATGAGCATAAATGCAGCCAAAGGTGTTGAGATCGGAGGCGGCTTTGCATGTGTGGAAGCCAAAGGTACCGAATTCCGTGATGAAATGACGCCGGAAGGTTTTGTCTCGAACCACGCTGGCGGCATTCTTGGTGGCATTAGTTCGGGACAGGATATTGTGGTGCATACGGCATTCAAGCCAACATCCAGTTTACGACTGCCGGGTCGCAGCATTGATATCCATGGTCAGGCAACCGAAGTGGTTACCGAGGGGCGGCATGATCCCTGTGTGGGCATTCGGGCGACGCCCATTGTTGAAGCTATGTTGGCGCTGGTGCTGATGGATCATATGATGCGCTTCAAAGCCCAGTGCGGTGATGTTCACTGTGAGACACCTGTGATTGCGGCCAAACTGCCCGACGATCAATGATTTTTATGCAGAGGCCTGCAGACCCAGGAATTATTGTTTCAACCGTTGCTCAGCGCATTATTATGTGGCCTGTGCTTTCAATACAAAGTAATCGATGAGTCACTCGACACCCTATTGGCGGATGTCCGGATTCTACCTGGTGTATTTTGCTTCACTTGGCGCTCTGGTGCCTTACTGGAGCCTGTATCTGCAATCACTCTCTTTCGATGCCCGTGCTATTGGTGAGTTGATGGCCATTATTATGGCCACGAAATTTGTTGCGCCTTATGTCTGGGGCTGGATTGCCGATCATACAGGTAAGGGAATGTTGATCATCCGTATTGCCAGTGTATGTGCATTATTGGCGTTTACCGGGGTGTTTCTAAATTCTGGTTTCTGGTGGATGGCGGTGGTGATGGCGGTTTTCAGTTTTTTCTGGAATGCCACCTTACCGCAGTTTGAAGCCAATACGATGAACCATCTGGGTAAGGATACCCATAAATACAGTGTTATACGCTTATGGGGGTCGCTGGGATTTATTCTATCTGTGGTGGTGCTGGGGCACTTTCTCGATAGCCAGGGTCTGGCTCTGATTCCCCTGGTTATTTTGTTCTTTTATTTTGGCATTGCCCTGTTCAGTTTTCTGGTGCCTGACGGGCCTGGACAGACACAGATTAGTCATCACGGCCATATTTTCGATGTCTTGAAACAGCCGGTGGTGATCGCTCTTTTGGTGGTGTGTTTTCTGCAGCAAATGAGCCATGGGCCCTATTACACTTTTTATTCTATTTACCTGAAGCAGCAGGGCTATGACAGTGCGACGTTGGGCTGGTTATGGGCCTTAGGCGTCGTTGCCGAAATTATTGTGTTTCTTTATATGTATCGGTTATTACCAAAGTTTGGGCCACGGCGATTGTTGATGGCGGCCATGCTGTTGACTGCCTTGCGCTGGTATCTGATCGGCCATTATGTAGATAATCGGATGATGATTTTATTGGCTCAATTGTTACATGCAGCCAGCTTCGGTCTCTACCATGCGGTTTCTATTGAGCTGTTTCATCGCCTGTTCACCGGTAAATACCAGGGCCGGGGACAGGCTCTGTATTCCAGTATCAGTTTCGGTGCCGGTGGTGCCATCGGCAGTTATGTTAGCGGTTTACTGTGGGATCAGTTAAGTCCGGCGTATATATTTAATTTAGCTGCCCTGGCTGCGTTGTTGGCCTTTGTGATCAGTTCACGTTTTATTTACCTGACGGAGACGCGTGAATCATGATCGAGTGTGTTTGGATAGATCACTGTGCTGATCAAGTAGTTGGAGTAGCTTTTTAGCTGCATTTGACAGGGTGCGCTCAGAGTGATGGACAACGCCCAGTTGTCGTTCCATATGGATGTCATTGATGTGAAGGCTCCTGATGTCTGGTGAGAGCATGGACAGAGGGAGCACACTCCAGCCAATACCGATAGAAACCATCATTTTTATTGTCTCCAGATAATTGGTTTCCATGGCGATTTTCAATTTTCGTGTATTCAGGCCCAATGCCTGCTCAAGCAGAGCGCGGGTAAATGTGCTCTGTGACGGTAGTATGGCGGCATGCTGGACCAGCTGTTGCAGATCGATGTCTTGCATTTGTGCCAGTGCGTGGTGTTTGCTGGTCATGACGCTCAAGGGGTCATGCCAGATAATTTTTGTGGTCAGATTGTCAAATGCCTGTTCCGGTAAGGTAGCAATGGCCAGTTCCAGCTCACCTTTCATGACGGCATCACAGGCGTCTTCTGAATCCATAAACTGGATATCCAGATCAACATTTGGGTATTCTGCGGTATAGGCACGCAATACCGGTGGCAAGCGGTGTAAACCGATATGGTGACTGGTACCGAGGCGTAGAGCACCGGCAACCTTGCCACTCAGGTCGTTAATAACTCGGCGGCTTTCCGCCAGTTCTGCGAGAATGTTGCGAGCGCGGGGTAACAGGGCTTCACCGGCCTCGGTGAGCTGAACATGTTTACCGATACGGTCAAATAGTCGTGCATTGAGTGCTTGTTCCAGCGAGGATACACGTTTGCTCACAGCGGGCTGGGTAATGAATAGTTTTTCTGCAGCTTTGGAAAAGGAGCGAGTTTCGCTGACGCTGATGAAGGTCTGGAGATTCTGTATGTCCATCGGTGCTTAGCTATTCCTTTTTGGAATCGTTAATATAAATAAGATGAATTTGTTTTATATTTTGTCGAGGCGTAGACTTTCTGTCAATAACTGGAGATAGCGAATGGCAGGTAAAACCCTTTACGATAAATTGTTTGATGCCCATGTAGTGCGCTCTGAAGATGATGGCACTGCATTATTGTATATCGATCGTCATCTGGTGCATGAAGTGACTTCACCGCAGGCATTTGAGGGCTTGCGCATGGCAGGTCGTCAGCCCTGGCGTAGTGAAACCGCGCTGGCGGTACCCGATCATAATGTGCCCACTACTGATCGTGATCAGGGTATTCAGGATCCAGTGTCCCGCATCCAGGTGGAAACGCTGGATAAGAACTGTCAGGAATTTGGGATTACTGAATTTACCATGAATGATATTCGCCAGGGGATCGTTCATGTTATTGGTCCAGAGCAGGGTGCAACCCTACCCGGAATGACTCTGGTCTGTGGTGACTCCCATACTGCGACTCATGGTGCGTTTGGTGCTATGGCATTTGGTATCGGCACCTCAGAAGTTGAGCATGTGCTGGCTACTCAGTGTTTATTACAGAAAAAAATGAAGAACATGCGTGTCAATGTTGAAGGTCAGTTGGGTCAGGGTGTAACCGCTAAAGATATCGTGCTGGCCGTTATTGGTGAGATTGGCACGGCGGGTGGTACCGGTTTTGCGATGGAATTTGCCGGCAGCGCGATCCGGGATTTATCCATGGATGGCCGTATGACCATCTGCAACATGGCGATTGAAGCGGGTGCGCGTGTTGGTCTGGTTGCGGTTGATGACACCACTATTGAATATGTGAAGGGGCGTCCCTATGCACCCAGCGAAGCGCATTGGGAACAGGCGGTATTGGCCTGGCGCGAACTGGTCAGTGATGACGATGCAGTGTTTGATACTGAGATTACACTGGATGCAGCGAGCATCAAGCCACAGGTAACCTGGGGCACATCACCAGAAATGGTGGTGGCCGTGGATGATGTAGTACCGAATCCAGGTGATGAGGCGGATGAGGTCAAAGCCGGGGGCATGCAGAAAGCATTGCAATACATGGGTATTGAAGCCG
Source organism: Gammaproteobacteria bacterium (assembly GCA_041572275.1). GTDB lineage: Bacteria > Pseudomonadota > Gammaproteobacteria > SZUA-229 > SZUA-229 > JBFFSQ01. Next base: position 15,659 of record JBFFSQ010000001.1, on the reverse strand, counting down.
GTATGCCAATTGCCGAAATCCAGGTGGATAAGGTATTCATTGGATCCTGTACCAATTCACGTCTTGAAGATTTACAGGAAGCGGCTAAAGTGATCAAGGGCCGTAAAGTGGCAGATAATATCAAGTTGGCGATGGTTGTACCGGGCTCCGGTTTGATCAAGCAGCAGGCCGAGCAGGAAGGACTGGACAAAGTATTTACCGATGCCGGTTTTGAATGGCGTGAACCGGGCTGTTCTATGTGTTTGGCCATGAATGCGGATCGTTTGGAGCCGGGTGAGCGATGTGCTTCAACTTCGAACCGGAACTTTGAAGGCCGTCAGGGCCAGGGTGGGCGTACCCATCTGGTGAGTCCTGCCATGGCTGCAGCGGCGGCCATTGCCGGCCATTTTGTTGATGTCAGAAACTTTTGAGGAAAAGGGCAATGAAAAAACTATTTATTTTAATGCTGATTCTGGGTTTCGTATCAGTTGCGGGGTGCGCCACTTTCGAAGGATTAGGTAAAGATATTCAAAGCCTGGGCAAGTCGATTGAAGAAACCAGTAAAGAAGCAGAGAAATAGTAATGGATAAATTTACCCGGGTTAGTGGAATCGTGGCACCATTGGATCGAACCAATGTCGATACCGATGCCATCATTCCGAAACAGTATTTAAAATCCATCAAACGTAGTGGTTTTGGACCAAATGCTTTTGATGACTGGCGTTATCTCGATCCGGGTGAGCCAGGTATGGATAACAGCACGCGTCGCAAGAATGAAGACTTTGTCCTCAATCAGTCGCCGTATGATCAGGCCACAATTCTGATTGCACGCGAAAATTTTGGTTGCGGTTCATCTCGAGAACATGCGGTATGGGCACTAACTGATTTTGGCTTTCGAGCCGTGATTGCGCCCAGTTTTGCCGATATCTTTTTTAATAACAGTTTCAAAAACGGTTTACTGCCTATTCCATTGCCGGCACAAACGGTTGATGAACTGTTTAATTTGATTAACGCAAGAAAAGGCTATCAGCTGACCATTGATCTGGAACAGCAGATTATTGTGACAGAAGAAGGCAAAGAAATTGCGTTTGAAGTGGATGAATTCCGTAAGCACTGTTTGTTAAATGGCCTCGATGATATTGGCTTAACTCTGCAACATGCAGATGCTATCCACGCGTACGAAGAACAACGTAAACAATCAGCACCCTGGTTGTTTTAGACAAGGTTTTAAAGATGACACAAAAAATTGCAATTTTGCCTGGTGATGGTATTGGTCCTGAGATTGTTGCCGAAGCCGTTAAAGTGATCAACTTCCTGCAAGCCGAAGGTGCTCTGGATGTCGAGCTCGAAGAAGCACCAGTGGGAGGTGCTGGATATGATGCGGCGGGTGATCCTCTGCCAGAGGCGACTTTAAACTTATGTAAACAGGCGGATGCTATTTTACTGGGGGCAGTGGGTGGTCCTCAGTATGAATCGCTCCCCCGTGAGAAGCGACCTGAAAAAGGTCTGCTGGGTTTGCGCTCAGAACTGACACTATTCTCTAATCTACGTCCGGCTATTTTATACCCGCAATTGGCTGATGCTTCATCATTGAAGCCAGAGATTGTAGCGGGTCTGGATATTATGATTGTGCGTGAGCTGACCGGCGGTATTTATTTTGGGCAACCCCGGGGTATAGAAGAACGTAATGGTGAGCGCGTTGGTTTCAACACACTGGTATATGCTGAGTCAGAAGTCGAGCGCATTGCTCGTTCGGCCTTTGATATTGCCATGAAACGAAATAAACACGTGTGCTCAGTTGATAAGGCCAATGTGCTGGAAGTTTCTGAGTTATGGCGTGAAGTGGTTGAGCGTGTGGCCAAGGATTATCCTGAAGTTAAACTCAGTCATATGTATGTGGATAATGCAGCCATGCAGCTGGTGAAATGGCCCAAGCAGTTTGATGTCATGGTGACCAAGAATATGTTTGGTGACATTCTGTCTGATGCGGCGGCCATGTTAACCGGGTCAATTGGCATGCTGCCTTCAGCATCGTTAAATGCCGAAGGTAAAGGCATGTATGAGCCCATTCACGGCTCAGCACCGGATATAGCAGGTAAGGGTGTTGCTAATCCTCTGGCGACCATATTGTCAGTGGCGATGATGTTGCGCTATAGCCTGGATAATGCTGAAGTCGCACAACGTATTGAAGATGCGGTAGGCAAGGTTCTGGATCGGGGCCTGCGTACTCCGGATATTATGTCGGAAGGATGTACTGAAGTAGGTACTGCAGCCATGGGTGATGCTGTGGTTGAGGCATTAAAGGCTTAAGTTTATCACCACAGAGACACACAACTCACAGAGTTGACGTGATGCTTAAAAACTCTGTGGCTAACAAAAATTGTTAAAGGTAAGGTTATGAGTAAAACATATGATGTAGCAGTCGTGGGTGCCACGGGCGCTGTCGGTGAAACCATGCTGTCAATCCTGGCTGAGCGCAAGTTTCCAGTAGGTAAAGTATATCCATTGGCATCCGAGCGTTCTGTGGGCAAGAAAGTTGAATTCGGTAATCAGATGTTAACGGTGGAGAATCTAGCTGATTTTGATTTCTCAAAAGTACAAATTGGATTATTTTCTGCAGGTGGTTCCATTTCTAAAGAATTCGCGCCAAAAGCTGCTGCTGCAGGTTGTGTGGTAATCGATAACACATCTGAGTTCCGTTATGTGGACGATATTCCACTAGTAGTGCCGGAAGTGAATCCCCATGCAATTGCCAATTACACCAATCAGGGCATTATCGCCAATCCAAACTGTTCAACTATCCAGATGCTGGTAGCTTTGAAACCGATACATGATGCAGTAGGTATTTCCCGTATTAATGTCTGTACCTATCAGGCTGTTTCCGGTACCGGTAAGGAAGCGATTGAGGAGTTGGCGACACAAACGGCACGACTGCTGAATGGAAAACCGATTGAATGCGAAGTTTATCCAAAGCAGATTGCTTTTAATGTATTGCCCCATATCGATGTGTTTATGGATAACGGCTATACCAAGGAAGAAATGAAAATGGTCTGGGAGACCAAGAAAATTATGGAAGATGACAGCATTCTGGTAAATCCAACTGCTGTTCGTGTTCCTGTCTTCTATGGTCATTCTGAGGCTGTTCATATTGAAACCCGTAAAAAAATGACAGCCGAGGAGTGTCATGCTCTGTTATCTAAATCGCCAGGGATTGAGGTTTTGGATGAACGTAAGGATGGTGGGTATCCCACTGCAGTGACCGAAGGGGCTACACATGATCCCACCTATGTTGGTCGGATTCGTGAAGATATTTCTTATGAAAATGGCCTGAATCTGTGGGTGGTAGCAGATAATGTGCGCAAGGGTGCAGCATTAAACAGTGTTCAAATTGCTGAGATTTTGATAAAAAACTATTTATAATCTATAGTTACACATGCATACTAAAGTGTATTCTTAGCAATGTGTCCGAAATGAGGGTCTTTGTCGCCTTCATTTCGTGTTTCAGGACACCAAGGGGAAAATGACTGTGGGGGAAAGCAGGTGCGCAAACTAACCTTAAGCTTGGCTGTAATGGCAGCATTATTGCCAGGGCGTGGCTATCCATTGGGTTTGGGTGAAATTGAGCTGAATTCTGCGCTCAATCAGGAGCTGGATGCGGAAGTTGAGGTTCTATCAGCTGCACCAGAAGATGCAGAGCAACTCATCATCAAACTGGGTGATCGAGAAGCTTTTGCTCGTGCAGGCATTGATCGACCCTTTATGCTGACCCAGCTTAAATTCAGGGTAGTGACTAAAAATAATAAGCCCTATGTAAAAATTTATACACAGAAGCCGATTCGAGAGCCATTCCTGAGTTTCCTCGTTGAAATTGACTGGCCAGAAGGGCATTTGCTGCGTGAATATACACTGTTGCTTGATCCACCTGTTTATTCAGGTCGTTCTCAGCCAAGCCAGGGGGCAGCACGGGATAGTGGGCGTCCTTTTATTGATCCGGCTGATCAGTCAGTTACGAATCAGTCGGTGACAGCACAGGATGACTTTGGGCGACCTGCTGAACAGATGGCTTACCAGCCGTCAGCACCAGCGCAGACGTCACAGCTTGCTTCGCCTGCGGCCCAGCCAGTTATTTCATCACGTGACTCGCGAGGCCAGGTAACGTATCAGCCGCTTCCCCAGTATGCGCAAAGTGGTGGTAATTATCGTGTCCAGTCGCAGGATACCCTGTGGGGTATTGCTAGCAAACACCGTCCTGATAGCAGTGTTTCTGTCGAACAAATGATGCTGGCTCTGGTACGTGAAAATCCAGAAGCGTTTATTAAAGAAAATATTCACGGGGTCAAGCGTGGCTATATTCTGCGTATGCCTGATCGCTCGACTATTACCAGTATTGATCGACAAGCGGCACTGGCACAGGTTAAACAGCATACGTCTTTATGGCGTGAATACCGTCAGGCACTCACGGGTGCAGCTCCGGCATCGGCTATGGAGTCAGATCAGGACGTAACTTCTGAAGGTATTAGTGAAGAAGTGACTGAAGGTCGCCTGTCGATCGTTTCTGCCAGTGGTGATGAAGGTAGTGAATCGGCTGGAAGTGGTCAGGATACCAATGCTGAAATTCGACGCTTACGTAATGAGTTATTGTTAGCACAGGAAGCGCTGGAATCTGAACGTCTGGAGAAAGAAAATCTGAGTAGCCGACTGGCGGATCTGGAAAGTCGCGTACAGAATGCACTGGAAATGGATGATGCAGAGTTGGCCAGATTGCAACAGGAGCTGCAGGATGCTCGAGCATCGGCACCGATAGATACGGCTGAAGAGCCAGTGTCTGAAGAGCCAGTGATGGAGCAACCAAGCGAAGAACCGGCGATTGAGGAAGTAACAGAAACTGAGCCTGTGGCAGAAGACGTGACAGCTGATACAACTGTTACGGAAGAGGAAGTAGCGCCTGCATCAGAAGAAGAGGCGGTATTTGTTGATGAGACTGCAGAGGCTGGTGTCGAAGACGTCACCGCTGAGCCTGTTAAACCAGTTCCCGCTGCACCCGTGAGTCCGGCTGATGCTCCCGAATTTGCTCAACAACAGCCGAAAACCTTTATTGAAGGTCTGCTGGATGATCCTAAAATACTGACGGTGATTGCTGGTGGGTTTTCGGCTCTGGTATTACTGGTTGCCCTGGTTTTACGTCGACGTCGTATTAACAAGAGTGAAGAGTGGGTTGAGCTTGAACCAGATACAGGTGGTTTAGAGTTTGAGACCGAGGGTGAGCAACACAACACACTGTCATTTCAGACTGATGAGCAGGATGTTAGTGCGACAACTGAAGTTGCTACTCCTGAGCTTGATACATCGGTGGCTGAAGCTGGCCTGGAAGAAGAGCCTGCATCTGAGCTGGGTGACACAGTTATCGGGCTTGCAGAGGCTGAGGAAGAGAAGCCAGCCAGTTCAGATGATGATGTGATTTCCGAGGCTGATGTTTATCTGGCTTATGGTATTTATCAGCAGGCCGAAGAGCTATTACAGAACGCTATACAGCAAAATCCAGATCGTGATGATTATCGGATGAAATTGCTGGAGACCCATTTTGCTGCGAAGAATGCTGACGCCTTTGCTAATCTGGCTGAAGAGGTTCAGCAGCGTAAGGGTAGTGACAAGGAGTTCTGGGATCGAGTCGTGGTCATGGGACGTGAACTTTGTCCTGATCAGGCCTTATTTAGCGGTGATGTCGATTTGGCGTCTGATCTGGATACCGATAGTCTAATTCCTGAGAAACCTGAGGCAACTGATTTTGAGTTAGATGTTGAAGACTCAGCCTTAGCTGATGATCTTGATCTGGGTATTGAAGATACTGAGGCAGAACAAACGGCTATTCTGAGTGAGCCTCTGTCAGATGACCTGGCAGTTGATGATTTGAATCTGGGTGATGCACTGGAGGATATTGCCAGTGAAATGGATACACCGACAGCAGAGAGCGACGAAGAGGAAATGTCTTTTGATCTTGGTGACTTTGCTGATGAATCAGAAACAGTCGCTAGTGATTCCGAGTCAGAATCTGAACTCGAGCTTGATGATGAATTTTCTCTGGATTTTGAGGCATCGGATTTAGGTTTCGAAAATACCGGAGCCATGCAGGTTGAAACGACCGAAGAAGACGCTACGACTGATGAGCTGGAGCTGGATTCAGATCTGGATCTTGCCCTCGATATGGATGAAGATACGGATAACGCATCAGTAGCTGAAGAGACAGATCTGGGACTTGATTTTGATAGTGATCTTGGCCTGGATATGGAAAGTGATACAGAGGAAGAGGCCGATCTGGCACTGGACACTGATCTTAGCCTGGAATTGGATACAGATACTGAGCAGGCGACAGATTTAGGACTTGATCTGGATACTGGTGATGCCTCGGATGAAGATCTGGCTCTGGATACTGATTTGTCTCTTGAGGCGGATGATTCATCAGACATGGAGTTTGAGACCGATCTAAGTCTCGATACCAGCGCTATGGCTGCTATGCCTGAAGTAGCCGGTGACGATGAGGATTTTGATATTTCTGAATTGTCTGAGGATATAGATGAGGTAAATACCAAGCTTGAACTGGCGCGCGCCTATATTGATATGGGTGACAAGGAAGGTGCGAGAAGTATTCTCGAAGAAGTGAAGCTTGAAGGCAATGGAGACCAGCAGTCAGCGGCTGATGAGTTGTTGAAAGAGGCTAGCTAAGTCTCTAGTGGTCGATGGTTTGGAGCGGCATCGGGTTACGGCCTGATGCCGTTTTTCGTTAAACGATAGGGTTATTAGTCAACAGGTCACTGTGAGTGATGATCTGTTTGGTATTAAACTGCATCGGTCGATTGTTTAGCTTATTACACAAAGTTATTTTTTTATGCGAATAGCACTTGGTATTGAATACGATGGTAGTCAATTTTGTGGCTGGCAAATGCAGCGCCATGGTACACGTACTGTGCAGGAAGTTGTTGAAAATGCCCTGTCTATCGTTGCCGATGAGACCGTGCAAATTACTTGTGCCGGTAGAACCGATACGGGCGTACATGCGACTGGCCAGGTTGTACATTTTGAGACAGCATCAGTGCGACCAGAAAAGGCATGGACTCTTGGGGTGAATGCTCATTTGCCCAATGATGTGGCCTCTCTCTGGGCCAGGGAAGTGGATGATGATTTCAGTGCCCGGTTTACAGCCACTGCACGACAATATCGTTATGTCATTCTAAATCGGAAGGCACGTTCTGCTGTGCTGCATAACAAGGTGTGCTGGCGTCATGGGAATATCAATGAACGGGTCATGCATGATGCGGCACAAGCATTAATCGGTGAACAGGATTTTTCATCATTTCGATCCTCTGCTTGCCAGGCAGAGCATGCACGTCGTAATGTGCATTACATCAATGTCCACCGTAAAGGCGATTTTATCTATATTGATATTGAAGCCAATGCATTTCTGCATCATATGGTGAGAAATATTGTCGGTTCATTACTGTTGATTGGACAGGGAGAGCAGTCGGTTGAGTGGATGGCTGATCTTATGCAATTACAGGATAGGACGCAGGCGGGTCCAACTGCACCAGCGGAAGGTCTTTATCTGGTGAAAGTGGTCTATCCGGAAAGCTACGGGTTTCCAGCTCAGTTGTTATTACCGGAATTTTTTGCCTGATTGAATGATAGTGCCCTCCACGAAAGAGCAAGTAGCAGTTTTCGTGGAGGAGCAAGACTGATACAAGATTAGATATCAAAGTACATTTTTGATTGCTCGAGCTTGTATGTCCAGGGCAAGTTACTATTACGCCAGCCATTTACTACACGCTGGCCTTTATGTTCGCCTTTTTTCGCTTTGTCGCCCTCATACCCATCTACCACGGTATAGACTTTGCTGTAACCAGCCTTTTTCAGCAGATTAGCTGCTTTTGAGCTGCGACTGCCAGAACGGCACATCAGCACGATGGTATCGTCTTTGTTCAGGCCTTTGGCTTGTAGACGGTTTTCAATAGCAGATAAAAAATCACTATTAGGCATCAGTTTGAAAGTGCCTTTTTTCTCATCCCATTCACTCCAGTTATCGGGTGTCATGTATGGGATATTGGCATCAATCAGAGTTGGAGCGCCCAGGAAATTGACCTCGGCACGCGTACGTACATCAACAAATAGTGTTTTATTCGAGTTATTGTTGATCATCTTATAGGCTTCGGTGGCTGTAACATACAGCTTCAACTCAGTCTGTTTTTTAGATGGGAGTTCGCTTTCGCTGATCGCAGATACTGATGCTGATATTGATAATAGAACACCTGCGGTTATTGTTTTTAGTGAGTGTTTCACTTCCTACCTCTTCTTCTTTGTGAAATTGTTCATTGTTATTTTTGGAGAATCATTCCCCGTTCGGAAATATATAATAATTAAATAATATTGCAATGTTGTTAAATTCAAAAAAGGCCGGGTGCAAAGTATGTGTTTATGATCGAACCGCTTGATTTATAAGAATCATTGTGTTTTTTCTGGTAGAATTTTGCGTTTGCGCATAGGGATCAATGAAATCGGTGAACCCACGTACTCGTGTTAAAATTTGTGGTATTACCCGGCCTGACGATGCTGCTGAAGCTGCGCGTCTGGGTGTTGATGCCATTGGTCTGGTGTTTTATGAGAAAAGCCCACGGGATGTGGCTTTAGAGCAAGCTCAGGCAATATGTGCTGCACTACCCGGATTTGTGACTGTGGTATCCCTGTTCCTGAACCCTGATGATGAGCTGGTAGAGCAGGTGCTGAAGGAGTTACCTATTGATCTGATTCAGTTTCATGGACAGGAAACAGCGGAATTTTGTCGCTCCTTTGACCGGCCCTATATTAAGGCGTTGGGTATGGCGGGGGATGTTGATCTGGCTATACAGGCCAGGGCTTATTCTGATGCAAAAGGGTTTCTGCTTGATAGCCATGGTACCGGCGCTGCGGGTGGCACTGGTGAGACTTTCGACTGGCGAGCTATTCCAGAGGACTTCCGGCAGTCGATTATACTGGCGGGTGGTCTGAATCCGGCCAATGTGGCAGAGGCTATACAGACGGTCAGGCCCTATGCGCTTGATCTGAGTTCCGGCGTAGAATCAGCGCCCGGGATCAAAGATGCGGCTTTAATGGCGCAATTAATGAAAGAGGTGAAACGTGTCGACTGTGAAATCGGCTGAGTGTAAAAATTATTATGAAATGCCTGATGAACGCGGGCATTTTGGTATTTATGGTGGCAAATTTGTTGCAGAGACCCTGATGGAGCCTCTGGAAGAACTGAGGCAGACCTATGAAAAGATCAAGGATGATAAGGATTTCCAGGCCCAGTTCGATGCTGATCTCGCCCATTATGTAGGTCGTCCCAGCCCTCTTTATCATGCTGAGCGCTGGTCAAGGGAGTTGGGAGGAGCGCAGATTTATCTGAAACGTGAAGATCTCAATCACACCGGTGCTCATAAGATCAACAACACCATTGGCCAGGCCCTGCTGGCTAAACATATGGGTAAAACACGAGTGATTGCCGAGACCGGTGCCGGTCAACACGGAGTGGCCACAGCAACGGTAGCGGCTCGTTTTGGTATGGAATGTGTGGTGTATATGGGCGAAGAAGACGTTAAACGTCAGGCTCCCAACGTCTATCGCATGAAATTACTGGGTGCAGAAGTTGTACCCGTGACCTCTGGCTCCAAGACCCTGAAAGATGCACTGAATGAAGCGATGCGCGACTGGGTCACTAATGTTGATAATACTTTTTATATTATTGGTACTGTCGCTGGCCCCCATCCATATCCGGCCATGGTTCGTGATTTTCAAACTATTATTGGTCGTGAGGCACGTCAGCAAATTCAGGATCAGGCCGGTCGTTTGCCCGATGCCCTGGTCGCTTGTGTTGGTGGTGGTTCTAACGCCATTGGTCTGTTTTATCCCTTTCTTGGTGATGAGCAGGTAGCCATTTATGGTGTCGAAGGTGGTGGTGACGGTATCGATACACCCAATCATGCGGCACCACTGTGTGCAGGCAAACCTGGCGTCCTTCACGGAAATCGTACCTATCTGATGGAAGATAATAATGGCCAGATTATCGAGACACACTGTATATCTGCAGGACTGGATTACCCTGGTGTAGGTCCTGAACATGCCTGGTTGAAGGATTGCGGTCGCGCCAATTATGTATCGATCACTGACAAGGAGGCTTTGGCGGCTTTTCACGAGCTGACCCGAGTTGAAGGAATCATTCCTGCTCTGGAGTCCAGTCATGCCCTGGCTTATGGCGCGAAACTGGCTAAAACGATGAGCAGTGATCAGATTATTATTATCAATTTGTCTGGCCGTGGTGACAAAGATATCAATACCATCGCTGAAATTGAAGGTATCAAATTGTGAGTCGACTAGAACAGACGTTTTCTAATCTAAAAAACCAGCAGCGTACCGCGTTGATCCCATTCATTACTGCGGGAGATCCACAACCTTCAGTTACGGTGAATCTGATGCATGATATGGTTAAAGCCGGAGCGAATATTCTGGAGCTGGGTGTGCCTTTTTCAGATCCTATGGCTGAAGGTCCAGTTATTCAGGCCGCCTGTGAGCGTGCACTGGTGCACAATGTCAGCCTTCATGATGTGCTGGCTATGGTAAAAGAGTTCCGTCAGCAGGATAATAATACCCCGATTGTGCTCATGGGGTATCTGAATCCAGTCGAAGTCATGGGTTATGAAGCCTTTGCCAATGCTGCTGCAGAAGTAGGAGTAGATGGGGTTATCCTGGTCGATTTACCACCGGAAGAAGGTGAGGAGCTGGTCGCGCTGTTGAAAGCCCGAGATGTTGATCAGATTTTTCTGTTAGCGCCGACCAGTACAGATGAGCGCATTGAACGGATATGTTCAATGGCCAGTGGTTTTGTTTACTATGTGTCGCTTAAGGGCGTCACCGGTGCTGCGCATCTTGATATAGAAAGTGTTGTCGAGAAAGTGAATCAGATTCGTGGCCATACAGAAATTCCTGTCGGCGTAGGTTTTGGCATTAGTAATGCTGAAGCAGCGGCCAAAGTATCTGCGGTGGCAGATGCTGTGGTAGTCGGTAGTGCAATTGTAAAACGGGTTGCTGAAAATGCAGAAGATCCACAGAAAATCTCTGCTGAAGTATGCGGTTTGTTGGCATCCATGCGCGAAGCCATGGATACCTAGAAAGAATTTTTTATTGCAGAGTCGTTAGAGCGAAAAGACTATCAATAGTTGAATTTGTTCACATTGGCTTGAGGCCCTTGTGTTAGAAGATAAGGTTGTATCTATGAACTGGTTTGAAAAATTAATGCCTTCACGAATTCGTACTGAGGGCAGTGAAAAGAAAGGTTCAGTACCCGAAGGGCTGTGGACCAAATGTGATGCATGCAGTGCCGTACTGTATCGTGCAGAACTGGAGCGCAACCTGGAAGTGTGCCCAAAATGTAATCATCATATGCGGATGAGAGCTCGCCGTCGTCTGGAGGCCTTTCTTGATGAATCGCCTCGTGAAGAGATTGCGGCTAATCTTGAACCCATGGATATTTTGAAATTCAAGGATAGTAAGAAATATAAGGACCGTATTACCCAGGCTCAGAAAAGCACCGGTGAAAAAGATGTGCTGATCGCCATGAAAGGACAGGTCAAATCTGTACCCGTGGTTGCAACCGCCTTTGACTTTAAATACATGGGTGGTTCAATGGGTTCGGTAGTGGGTGAAAAATTTGTGCGTGCCGCCAATGTTGCACTGGAGCACAATCTGCCACTGGTCTGTTTTTCGGCCTCCGGTGGTGCCCGTATGCAGGAGGCGTTGTTCTCTTTGATGCAAATGGCTAAAACCAGTGCGGTGTTGCAGCATATGTCAAAACGTGGTCTGCCATTTATTTCCGTTATGACTGATCCAACCATGGGCGGTGTGTCGGCGAGTTTGGCTATGCTGGGCGATATTAATGTCGGTGAGCCTAATGCACTGATAGGTTTTGCGGGACCACGCGTTATCGAACAAACAGTGCGTGAGACCTTGCCTGAAGGTTTTCAGCGTAGTGAATTTCTGCTCGAACATGGCGCTATCGATATGATTATTGATCGTCGTGATATGCGTGATCGTATCGCCAGCTTGCTTTCTATGTTGATGAGTAAACCGGCGGCTTGATTGAATAGTAAAAGGCACCCTGAGGGCACAGAGACATCTGGGATGTTTTCAATGTTGAGATGCTGTGTCTTAAGTGATGCTGTAGTCCATTAACGATGCGATTTAGTACACTCCAGGACTGGCTCAGCTGGCAGGAAGGTCTCAACCCCAAACATATCGACCTGGGTCTCGATCGCGTACAACAGGTCCTCGAGAAGCTCAATTTATCATCACATTTTAATTGCCCTGTCATTACTGTTGCGGGCACCAATGGCAAGGGTTCGTCTGTGGCTATGCTGGAGTCTATCCTGCAAGCGGGCAAATATGCTGTCGGTTGTTATACCTCGCCCCATTTACTGAAATACAATGAACGCATTCGGATTCGAGGCTGTGAGATTGATGATCAGAGTCTATGTCAGGCTTTTGATCGAGTTGATCAGGCACGTGGTGATATTGCATTAACCTACTTTGAATTTGGCACGTTGGCAGCATTGGTGGTGTTTGCTGAAGCCGAGCTCGATGTTGTGGTTCTTGAAGTCGGGCTAGGAGGGCGACTGGATGCAGTGAATGTCATTGATGCTGATGTTGCCCTGGTGACATCTGTAGATGTGGATCATACCGATTGGCTTGGTCATGATATTGAGTCCATAGCCCGGGAAAAAGCCGGTATATTCAGGACTGGGCGGCCAGCTGTGTATGGTGGACTCAAGGTGCCTGACTCAGTGTTACACACAGCAGAGGAGAAAGGGACGAGATTGTTAGTGGCCGGTCGAGATTATTTATATCAGGGGATTACGGCAGATACCTGGCAGCTCAGTGGGTCTGGTATACACTATGCCGATTTGCCGGTGCCGGCACTTAAAGGACGTTTCCAGCTGCAAAATGCTGCAGCGGTTATCGTTGCGCTTAGCCAGCTCAGGGAGTATTTGCCGCTTGATGGTCACGCGATCAGCAGAGGACTGGAGCAGGTTGTCCTGTGCGGGCGTTATCAGACCCTGCAGACATCTCCACAGGTGATTGTGGACGTGGCACATAATCCACAGGCTGCTCAGGCATTGGCTGAACTATTGATGGATATACCGGTTACTGGGCGGACCCTGGCTGTAGTGGCCATGCTCGCAGACAAGGCTGTGGCCGAGGTTGTGATCGCCATGCAAGCGGTGGTCGATGAATGGTTTATTGCTGGCCTGGATGTGCCCCGAGGTCTAGATGCAGAATCCATGGCAAAAGCGGTGAATGCATCAGGAGCCGATGTTAAACTCTCAAGCCAGCAGAATGTGACAGCCGCTTGTGAGCAGGCGATGCAGCAGGCACAGCACGATGACCGAATTATTGTATTTGGTTCATTTTATACCGTTTCAGAGGCTGTCGACTTTTTTAAGGGATAAGCATTGGATAGAACCTTACAACAACGATTACTGGGTGCGATTATACTGACGGCATTACTGGTCATACTGGTGCCTGAGTGGCTAGATGGCGCCGGTCATCGCTCTCGTTATCCTGTACATATTGATATACCGCCGGAACCGGTATTTGTGCCGATGCAGGAATTACAGATGGCGAAGCCGGCGGAGCAAGATGTTCAGCCTCAGGTTAAGCAGACAGACGTAGGCGTTCAGAAACCATCAAGTCAACGTATTCAGTCATCTATTCATGCATGGGCCTTGCAGGTTGGTAGTTTCAATGATCAGAGTAATGCCCAGGTTTTACGTGACCGGCTGCGAGCCAGTGGTCACCCGGCCTATGTCGATGTGCTGAAATCTCCCACCAAGACCAGTTATCGGGTACGTATTGGCCCCGAGCTGGATCGTGCGCGCCTGGAAAAACTAAAGAAAAAAGTACTGGATGAAGAAAATCTCCAGGCGATGGTGGTCAAGCATCCCTGATGAGTTTATTCAGGGGTAAATTTAGATCTATGTATGCTTCTGTGCCCTATAATTCTGGTATCATCCCACCTTTAATTCTGTGGAGCCCTGCATGAGCCTGGTAGATTTTGGCATTATTCTTATTATTAGTGTTTTAATTGTACTTGGACTGATCTGGGGTTTTGTCAAAATTGCTGTCGCGCTGGGAACATGGGTGGCGGCTAGTGTGATTTCATTTAGTTTTGCGCCTAATCTTGCTGCATCTTTGTTGCAGTCGATTGAAACACCCGCCATACGCCTGGCTGTGGCGATGGGAATCTTATTTGTGCTTACAATCATGCTTGGGGCATTGGTGAGTTTTCTGGCGCGGCAGATTATTTCCAAAACCGGTCTGAGCGGTCTGGATCGTGTACTGGGTATGGCGATTGGAGCATCACTGGGTATGGTGGTGGTTGTGGCGATTGTATTTATTGCGGGTCTCACGCCTGCACCGTCGTATGAATGGTGGCAATCATCTGTACTTATTGAACGGTTTGAATTGCTTGCGGTCTGGCTCCAGGGGTATCTGCCGGATGATGTCTCCAAATACTTTAGTTATTAAGTTGAATCCACAGTGATTCATTAGTCTTCCGAGGTTTTTATGTGCGGTATTGTCGGTATAGTTGGACGTAGTTCAGTTAACCAGCTTATTTATGATAGTCTGTCTTTGTTACAGCATCGTGGCCAGGATGCCGCCGGTATTGTGACCTGTGATGGCAATAAGTTCTTTCTACGTAAAAATAATGGCCTTGTCAGCGACGTGTTCAGAACCGAGGATATGGTGCAATTGTCGGGCAATATGGGTATTGGTCATGTGCGTTATCCTACCGCCGGTTGTTCATCGTCAGCAGAAGCCCAGCCATTTTATGTGAACTCACCCTATGGTATTGCGTTGGCCCATAACGGTAACCTGACCAATGCATCAGAACTCAAAGCTCAGTTGTTCAAGGACGATTTAAGGCATATTAATACAGAATCGGATTCTGAAATTTTATTGAATGTATTTGCCCATGAATTATATAAACACAACAAATTAACTGTCACTCCGGAAGAGATTTTTGAAGCGGTTTCTGGTGTCCATAAACGTTGTCGTGGTGGTTATGCCGTAGTCGCAACTATTGTGGGTAAGGGAGTGCTGGCATTTCGTGATCCCTTTGGTATTCGTCCGGTAGTTTACGGCAAACGTGAAACAGAAAAAGGGCGCGAATATATGATCGCATCAGAGAGCGTGGCACTGCATGCGCTCGGTTTTGAACTGGTTCGTGATCTGGCTCCGGGGGAAGCGGTATTCATTGATATGGATGGAAATTTCCATAGCCAGCAATGTGCCGAAAAGCCGAAGAGTTATCCCTGTATATTTGAATATGTGTATTTTGCCCGTCCTGACTCGATTATCGATGATGTATCGGTTTATAAGGCACGGTTACGTATGGGGCAGAAACTGGCTGAGAAAATTCTGCGCCTGCGTCCTGACCATGACATCGATGTGGTGATACCCATTCCGGATACCAGCCGAACATCAGCACTTGAAGTGGCTTATCATCTGGGTGTTAAATATCGAGAAGGCTTTATTAAAAATCGCTATATTGGTCGTACCTTTATAATGCCCGGCCAGACACAACGAAAGAAATCAGTGCGTCAG